>NZ_CP032096.1:306657-613314 GCF_004786015.1 Hydrogenovibrio crunogenus | reverse complement strand
GGAAGACAGCGTCAACAGGTCATCAATAATGGATTGCATTCGATAAGACTGCTGATGCATCTGCTCCAACGGTTTTTGCCAGGTTGATGAAGGTTCAATACTGTCAATCATGACTTCAAGATAGCCATTCAACACGGTTAATGGCGTCCGTAATTCATGCGAAGCGTTGGCCACGAAATCTCGCCTAATCTGAGCCAAGTTATACAGCTCATGAATATCCTTCACAATCAAAAGTTTATGTTCTTTAAAATATGGAAACAGTTTGATATTAAACACTCTAGGCATTCCGTTTAAGGATTGCAAAATCATCCCTTTGCCATAATGTTTTGATTTTAAATACTGAATAAAATCCGGATGACGAAACAAGGTTTCAATTTTACGCCCGGTATCGCTGTGCTTGAGTTTGAAGATTTTTTTAGCGGACTTATTAAACCACTCAATCTGGTTATATTCATTTAAGGAAATGATCGCATCCGGAATCGTCATGGAAGCGGCTAAGAATTGTTCTGATTTGTAAAATTGTAGGTCTGCGTGCTTTTCAAGCGAACGCTGTTTGCGAGACACTAAGTAACTCAGCTCTCCCCACAAACCGGAACTTGGTGGATAAGGAACTTTAGTTGACCCTTTCATCCACTGTTCAAAGCGTTTGATACTATAAAGTTGGCGGGCAACATAAAAGAGAAAATAGGCTAAAAGGGTGATTGTCCATAAATCGGTTGCCCAGCCAAAGAAAAGAGCAATCCATAAACCTGCCACGATCCAGGTTAGTTCTCTAGAAATTCCTTTCGACACTGACGCTAACGCTCCTTAATCGACGGAGAAACGGTAGCCAGCTCCCCTGACGGTTTGAATATAATCCGCAGCTCCGACCGGATCTAATAGCTTTCTTAAACGTCGGATATGAACATCAACCGTTCTTTCCTCTACAACGACATTTTCACCCCAAACCTGATCCAGTAACTGAACCCGTGTATAAACGCGGTTTGAATGCGTCATAAAGAACTGCATTAATTTAAATTCTGTCGGCCCCAGTTTAACTTCTTCATCATTCACTGTAAAACGATAGCTGGACAGGTCCAGTTTAAGTGGCCCGGTTTTAATCAAATCTAAGGTGCTTTTTTCAGGAGATTGGCGCCGTAATAAAGCTTTCACTCGTGCGACCAGCGCTCTTGGAGAAAAGGGTTTAACCACATAATCATCTGCGCCAGACTCAAAGCCTTGCACTTGATCATTTTCTTCTCCTCGTGCAGTCAGCATAATAATGGGCGTGGTGGCTGTTTGATCATTTTGACGAATTCGCTGTGCCAAAGAGATTCCTGACACACCAGGAAGCATCCAGTCTAATAATACACAGTCGGGTTGATGCTCAAGCAGCAATTTCCAGCCTTGCTCTGCATTTGGTGCCTCAATGACTTTATAGTTTGCAGCGGTTAAGGTGAAACTTAACATGTCACGAATCGCTGCCTCATCTTCCACAACTAAAATGCATTGCTCAGCCATACTGGATTATCCTTTCGGTGACTCTAATGTTTTTAATAGTTCATTCAACCGAGCTTCATCCAGGTTTCTAACATCATCACCTTGAACCAGATACAAAATACTTTCAACAATATTTCTGGCATGATCTGAAACGCGCTCGGCCGCTCTTAATGCAATAATCATTTCCATTAAACATTCGATTTTATCCGGGGATGTTTTTAATGACTCTTTAAGATCTTTTTCTATTTTTTTGAAGATATCATCAATCACTTCTTCCTCTCGAATGACTTTACCAACGCCATCGGTTGACACTCTGGCGAAAGAATCCAATGTCATTTTAAGCATCACACTTGAACGGTTTGAAATATCAACCAACTCAGGATAGCCTTGGATATCTGAACATTTCACGCCATCATGCTTACCGAAAACAAGAACCATTTTGGCAAGCTTCACCACTTCATCGCCCATTCTTTCAAGGTCAATCGCGATACGAATCGCAGCCAATATCAAACGTAAATCAGATGCAGTAGGTTGCTGGCGAGCCAGTACTTTGGCGCACAAACGGTCAATTTCCATTTCCGCTTGATTGATTGCTTTGTCAAACGAAATCACTTCCTGTGCTTTATCAATGTCTGAGCTGCCCAAAGACTGAAGCGCATTTTCAAGTTGGCGTTCAACCATCCCACCCATTTCTAGAATGTGGTTGAATAAATCTTCCAGATTTCGATTCAGCATTTCAGAAATATGTGTGCTAAATTCTTGCTTATCCATGCGTAAACTCCTTACTTATTGTTATTTTAACCCAATAAAAAGACTAGCCGTAACGACCAGAGATATAATCTTCGGTGCGTTTAACTTGAGGGTTCGTAAAGAGTGAATCCGTATCGGTATACTCTATTAAGTCTCCCATATACATAAATGCGGTATAGTCCGAAACCCTTGCTGCTTGTTGCATATTATGCGTCACAATCAAAATTGTAAAATCTTTCTTTAATTCAAAGATAAGTTCTTCAATGGCCAATGTCGAAATTGGATCCAATGCAGAAGTTGGCTCATCCAGTAACAACACTTCCGGCTTGATGGCAATAGCACGAGCAATACACAAACGCTGTTGTTGTCCGCCAGAAAGTCCCAATGCATTTTCATCCAAACGATCTTTGGCTTCTTCCCAAAGCCCTGCACCTTTCAATGCCCACTCTACCGTCTCATCTAACACATTTTTATCATTAATACCCTGTAAGCGTAAACCATAACAAACGTTTTCATAAATAGACTTAGGAAACGGGTTTGGTTTCTGAAACACCATACCCACACGACGTCTTAACGCTGCCACATCCATTTCTTTGGCATACATATTTTCACCATGCAGTAGCATTTCTCCCTCTACGCTGACAATGTCAATCAAATCATTCATTCGATTAAAACAACGCAATAAGGTCGATTTACCACACCCAGATGGCCCAATAAAAGCGGTGACACGGTTTTGCGGTAGCTTCATCGTAATATTGTGTAAGGCTTGCTTTGATCCATAATATAGATTCCAGTTCTTAACGACAATGGCGGTTTGCTCACTGTCCAAAGTCATTCCACGGTGGTGACGATCAATCGCAATACTCATATTTTGTTCGCTCATAACAAAATTCCTATTTCTTAAATTCTATTTTCAATAAATTTTTAATGGCTCAAAGCTTAATTATCCAAGGCTTTGTATTTCTCTCTTAACTTATTACGAATGGTAATCGCCCCTAAATTCAAGCCGACAATGATTAATACCAATAATAATGATGTGGCATACACTAAAGGCTGAGAAGCTTCAACATTGGGACTCTGGAAGCCTACATCATAAATATGAAAACCAAGGTGCATAAATTTTCTATCCAAATGCACAAATGGAGCATTCAAATCAATAGGCAGCTCAGGCGCTAATTTCACCACTCCGACTAACATCAACGGGGCCACTTCCCCCGCTGCACGAGCAACTGCCAGAATCAACCCTGTCATAATTGCAGGCATCGACATAGGAAGCACAATTTTCATAATGGTTTCTGATTTGGTCGCACCCAAGGCCAGACCACCTTCTCTTAAAGCTCTTGGAATACGAGAAAGCCCTTCCTGCGTTGAGACAATAACCACAGGCAAAGTCAACAAAGCCATAGTCAAAGAGGCCCACAACAAGGCAGGGGTCCCAAAGGTTGGGCTTGGCAAAGCATAACTATAGAAGAGTTCATCAATTGACCCCCCTATAATATAAACAAAGAATCCCAACCCAAAGATACCAAATACAATAGAGGGCACTCCTGCAAGGTTATTGATGGAAATTCTAACCGTTCTCAAGACCAATCCGTTTCTGGCATATTCGCTCATATAAATGGCGGCGATGACGCCCATTGGGGTGACAAAGATTGCCATCAGAATCACCATCGTAATGGTCCCGATTATTGCTGGAAAAACCCCACCTTCGGTATTCGCTTCACGCGGTTCATCCAATAAAAAGTGTCCAATCGAGTCAAAGAAAAAACCAACTTTTTCACTCAACGCCATATTATTGGGTTGCCAGAAGCGCACAATCGATTTAATAGGCACATGAATGACTTTTCCACCCGCAATATCAAGCGTAACTTCACCTAAATCTTTTGATTCTTTATACAGTTTTTTTAAGGACGCTTGATGCGATTCAAACTTAGCATTAAGCTCTTTACGCTTTTCATCAAGCTCTCGTGCCTTTTCATCTGAATATGAGCCTTTCGCCTCTAAGCGTTTTTGTTCTAAACGCAGTTGTTCCAGTTCATAGTTAATCCCTCCTAGAACAACTTTTTCAATATGATTAATTTCAGCATTAATAGCTTGTCCATCATCCACAAGCTTTTGCATTTTTGGAAGAACATTTTCTCCTGTTGCGAGGACTTTCCCATCTTGTTTAATAGAGGCTAACTGCCCATACACATTTCCCCACTCATATCGTTCGACAACCGTCACATCATCGGCTAACACATCTTGGCGTCCAACGATTTGTGCGGTATTGATCCAACGGAAATCGATCCCATAAACATCTCTGTTCCCAACCTTAACCAAGAACTGAGGAATTTTCTTAATCCCATCTTTATAAGATTTATCCTGGAATTCTTTTAGTTTGGTGTCATGTAGCTCGCCGACAACCTGCTCAATTTTGCCATTGTCTGTCTTTACTTCATATTCATACACTTCATGGGGCCAAAAATGTACCAACCCACGAAATGAAATCATTAACAACAACCCAATCACCAATACAACACTGATACTGACAGTTGACGCACTAAACCAAACCCAATGCTCGCCTTTTTTAAACCACTCTTTCATGTCAATATCCTTTATAAAGATCCATACTTACGACGCATACGCTCACGCACTACTTCCGCCAGCGTATTGAAGACAAATGTGAAGATAAACAAAATCAATCCCGATAAGAACAACACTCGATAGTGCGAGCTGTAAACTTCTGCTTCAGGCATTTCAACAGCCAAGTTGGCAGACAAAGTTCTCATCCCTTGGAAAATATTCACATCCATCAATGGTGTGTTACCGGAAGCCATTAAGACAATCATCGTTTCACCGATACCACGCCCGAACCCAAGCATAATCGCGGAGAAAATACCGGGACTTGCCGTTGGCAAAACCACACCAACTAAGGTTTGCCAACCACTTGCTCCTAACGCTAGCGACCCATTCACCAAGTAGCTTGGTACATTGTAGATAGCATCTTCTGCCACTGAGAAAATGGTTGGAATCAGCGCAAACCCCATGGCAAAACCAATAACCAAAGCATTACGTTGATCGAAGTCAATACCTGCACTGTAGGTCAACCAGTGGCGCATGTCACCATGAAAGAATGTATTTTCTATAGGTGAACTTAAGGATAAGGCAACCCACCCCAAAAAGATCACCACGGGAATCATTAAAATGGCACGTTTTCCTGTCGGAACCAGTAAGCGCAATGGCTCTGGAAGCTTGGACCAACCGAACCCAAAGAGCATGACGCCAAGCGGTACGACAACCACAATAGCAAAGAATCCGGCAAGGTTCGCCTCCATATACGGCGCCAGCCAAAGCCCTGCCAAAAACCCTAAAATAACCGTCGGAAGTGCTTCAATCAATTCAATGGCTGGTTTAACAACTTGACGGGTTTTATTATCCATAAAAAACGCTGTATAAATGGCGGCCAAAACGGCGATCGGCACCGCAAACAACATCGAATACAACGCGGCTTTAATCGTACCGAAAGTCAAAGGAACCATTGAAAACTTAGGTTCAAAATCGGCACTGGCAGACGATGACTGCCAAGTATATGAAGGCTCTTCATATCCTTCATACCAGACTTTACCCCATAAGCTTGAAAACGAGACGTCTGGGTGTTCATTTTCAATATCATAAGTAACGATTTTGCCATCTGCGGTTTCCACCAGGGCACCGTTCGCTCTTTGCGCGATTAAGATATAATTCAAGCCTGATGATAATTGTTCAGAAGCTAAATGACGTTCAGACGTGGCATTATATAAATTGATTTGATTTGATTGATCGAGCGTTACAAAACCTTTACGGTTATGCTCTATCGCAATGTAGGTGACAGGTTTACTGGAAACGTTGAAGCTGCGAATCGATTCTAATTGAAAGTTATTGTTTTCATCTCTTACCGGAAACCACTGCAAAACCCGCCCCTTGTTGGTACCCACCATCAAGGAATAATCCCCTAATAAAAAATGAAGTGATGAAATGGTCTCGTCTCCAGTGACCAAATTCACTTTTTGTAACAATTCTGGGTTTGAAATATCACCAATATTAAAATAAAGAGCCGCGCCATTATTTGAAACCAGATAAAGGTTTCGCATATTACCGCCCAGCATCAACCAATTTGTGTTTAGGTTATTAGAGACAGTGCCTGAGGCATACTCTTCAAGCGTCACACCTTCGGTCAGCATTGATTCGATTTTATCAAATTGCTTCAAGTGGATAGTGTTATCGCCTTCGACTTGATAAGCCAGTACCAACTGAGAATCATTGACTCGTGCAGCGACTTTTTTAATCGCCGTATCCCCGAGTTCAAGCGGGTCTTCACCATAAGGAAAGGTTAGAGAAGGCGTAATGGTTCGAACATTATTTGGATAAGACACTTCGTAATCATATTTTGCAAACAGTACTGTTCCATCCGACAACCCAAATGCAATAATTTTATTAGGATTATTGACGGTAGCAAAACTGGTCACTTTTTGTCCGCTCAATGGCAAATCGGATTCAGCTAGGACATGGCCATCACGGGCGTCAAACCCAATCATCTTGCCCGATTGAGTAATCCGCATAGCGGTTTCTTTATACTCATCCATCCCATAAAACAGCGTCTTTTCTTCTGCACTGCCGGGCAAATCATACTCGGAGTGTTTATCAACGGTCGCGGTCATGAACAAGGGTGCCACCACGTACACCAAAAAAACCATAATCAGTAAAACAGACAAAATAACACCGACGCCGCCCACTGAAATACTCGACGCCCACCCTTTATCAATCAGGTTTCTTCGCTTGATACGTTTTTCAAATTTAGGCCCTTTTAAAGCCTTATCCAATGCTTCTTGCGCTTCCTGATTCATCGATATTCCTAGCAAATCAAATAGAGGTTAGAAGATATTACAGGTTAAATATTACAAACAAGTTAAATCTTAAAAATTATTAAAAAACTTGCTTTTTATGCCCATAAAAATAAATGTATTGTACCGACCCATTTATATTTTTCCTTATTTGTTTTGCACCATAAACTTCAAAATTGCACCATAAACTTTCCTTTTAAAAACATACCTCTCTAAGATAGAGATAAGCAGCACTCTTGTTTTTATTGGTACATCAACAACTTAAAATAGTTTTAAAAAAAATTGGAATTTTGGCACGGTTCAAGCTATCATCAGCAGGATAAAAAAGTAAGGAAATTCGAGTCGAAAGCCGAATAAAAGCCTCGCTTTTAAAGTTGCCTCAACAAAATTCAAAATAATACAACATGCTGTCAAAATGTGATTTTGTGCACATGAGCGCATCAGCCTATTTTGACTGGAAATGTATTACGCAACAACTAAACAACTTGTTCCATGCAAACAACAGAATTCGTAAACTATCGAAAAGGACACACTTATGTCGCAAGAAATTTTTGATTTAATCAAAGACAATGACGTTAAATGGGTAGATCTTCGCTTTACCGACACTCACGGTAAAGAGCAACATGTGACCATTCCTGCTGACAGCGTAGATGAAGACTTCTTCGCTGACGGTGAAACTTTTGACGGTTCTTCAATCCAGGGCTGGAAAGGGATTCATAACTCAGATATGTTATTAATGCCGCAAACAGACGGTTTCTATCTAGACCCTTTCACGAATGATCCAACACTAATCATTCGCTGCATGATTGTTGAACCTTCAACTATGGAAGCTTACGAAAAAGATCCTCGCGGCATCGCAAAGAATGCTGAAGCGTATCTAGCATCAACAGGCATCGCCGATTCTGCTTTCTTCGGTCCTGAACCAGAATTCTTTATCTTTGATGACGTTCGTTGGGGCGCGGACATGTCTGGTTGCTTTGTAAAATTAGATGGTAACGAAGCGGCATGGAACTCTGAAAAAGTATTTGAAGGTGGAAACATTGGTCACCGCCCTAAAGTAAAAGGCGGATACTTCCCAGTACCACCGGTTGACCAACTACACGAAGTGCGTGCAGATATTTGCGCCATGGCTGAAGCAATGGGCTTAAAACTAGAAGCACATCACCACGAAGTAGCATCAGGTGGACAATGTGAGTTAGCCGTTGCTGGTAATACATTAACGGCTAAAGCGGACGAAGTACAAATTCTAAAATATGCCGTACACAACACTTGTCAAGCGTTAGGAAAAACAGCGACATTCATGCCTAAGCCAATCGTTGGCGATAACGGTTCAGGTATGCACATCAACCAATCTTTATCTAAAAATGGTAAAAACATTTTTGCAGGAGATGTCTACGCAGGTCTTTCTCAAGAAGCGCTATGGTATATCGGTGGTCTAATGAAGCATGCGCGTGCATTGAACGCCTTCACAAACCCAGGTACTAACTCATATAAGCGTCTGGTACCAGGCTTTGAAGCACCAATTTTATTGGCTTACTCAGGTTCAAACCGTTCTGCATCGATTCGTATCCCTTATGCACCTTCAGAACGCTCTCGTCGTGTTGAGTTACGCTTCCCTGATCCAACAGCGAACCCATACTTAGCATTCTCAGCGTCATTGATGGCTGGACTTGACGGTATCATGAATAAAATCGATCCAGGCGAGCCTGCTGAAAAAGATCTATATGATCTACCGCCAGAAGAAGAAGCAACATACGAAACAGTTTGTGCATCTTTAGAAGAAGCTTTGGCTGCACTTGATGCAGACAGAGAATTCTTGAAAGCTGGTGGCGTCTTCACTGATGAAGCAATTGATTCATATATCAGCCTTAAGATGGAAGAAGTGACTCGTATGCGTGCAACAACTCACCCAATTGAGTTTGACATGTACTACTCTTCTTAAACTTCCAAAGAAGTTGATAATAAAAAACCCGCCTCGAGCGGGTTTTTTATTACCTGACATTTATAAATATTTTGTTTCAGATACAAAAAAACCTCAATTAAGAGGCTTTAATTGACCATAACAAGCCAGGCCTGGCTACTTTTACCACCTTAATGATGACTGTGACTTGGATCCCAGTCTTTCAAAACATAATCCGTTCCACAATAAGGACACTTAGCCGCCCCAGTCTCTTCAATAGGCAGCATCACTTTCGGATGTGAATTCCATTGAGTGTCTTCTGGTCTAGGACACGACAAAGGCAAATCATCATAAGTCACTTCAATTAATTTTTGTTTACTCATTCGCTCTATCCTTCAAATTCAGAATATTTTTTTATCGACGACGGATTAAACCACTGTGGTTAACCAATCTAAATGTTGCTGTGAACGGCCATGCACAACATCAAAGTATTTTGCCTGAAGCAACTCGGTCACTGGACCACGACTTCCCTGACCAATTGGACGATTATCTAGTTCACGAATCGGCGTGACTTCAGCGGCCGTTCCGGTGAAAAAAGCTTCATCCGCAATATACACTTCATCGCGCGTGATGCGCTTTTCACGCACTTCATACCCTGCTTCTTTCGCCAACTGCATAATCGTTTTACGCGTAATTCCATCTAGCGCAGAAGTCAACTCAGGGGTAAAAATAATGCCATCCTTCACCATAAAGAAATTTTCTCCAGACCCTTCAGACACATATCCTTCCGTATCCAGCAACAACGCTTCATCGCATCCGTGACTGACCGCTTCTTGCAACGCCAGCATCGAATTCATATAAGCCCCATTTGACTTGGCTTTTGTCATTGTCACATTGACATGATGACGCGTAAAAGAGGAAGTCGCAATCTTAATCCCTTTTTGAAGGTTTTCTTCACCCATGTAGGCACCCCACTCCCAGGCAGCAACCATAACATGTGTTTTCAGATTGTCGGCTCTCAACCCCATTCCTTCCGAACCATAAAAAACCATCGGACGAATATAAGCTGACTTCAAATCATTATCTCGCACCGCAGCACGTTGCGCCTCATTCAATTCTTCTTTTGAATACGGCATCGGCATATTCATAATCTTTGCGGAGTTAAACAAGCGATCTGTATGGGCTTCTAAACGGAAAATAGAGGTTCCCTGCTCGGCTTCATAAGCTCTGACACCTTCAAAGACTCCCATCCCATAATGTAAGGTATGGGTTAAAACGTGCGTTTTAGCATCACGCCAATCAACCATCTCTCCATCAAGCCAGATAAATCCGTCACGATCACTCATTGTTTGCATTGCAAAAGTCCTTCTTAATTTCCACAGGGTTTAATCGCAATATTTTATCCTAAAACGGCTTCTTCAGCACAACATTTACACACCCAAAAAAGAAGAACGAGGTCAACAGCACTATATTTTTGCTTGAAATTACCCACCATATGTTTAAAATCATTCTTTTGAATGTCAAAATAAATTTAATTCGATTCAAAAAAGCAATCCCAAGCTCGTCTTGCGATTGCTTTTTTATTTTAATAAATGGTAAATAAAGATCAGCATGAACTCACAAGATCATTTAATGAACACTTATGCAAGACTTCCGGTTACATTTGAATCCGGTCAAGGCGCGATGCTATACGATACGGAAGGGCAAGGATACTTGGATGCTATAAGCGGCATTGCCGTCTGCAGCTTAGGTCATGCTCATCCGGAAATCTCCAGAACTATCTGTGAACAAAGCCAACAATTAATTCATACATCTAATTTGTATGGCATCGAAAAACAAACCCAGCTTGCCGATGAGTTGATTGAAATTTCAAATCTTGAAAAAGTATTTTTCTGTAACTCAGGTGCAGAAGCCAATGAAACAGCAATCAAGATGGCACGAAAATTTGCTCATCAACAACAGATTCAATCCCCCAAGATCATCGTGATGGAAAACAGCTTTCATGGTCGAACATTAGCCACACTCTCTGCAACGGGTAATCCTAAAGTGCAACAAGGGTTCGAGCCGCTTGTCGAAGGCTTTATTCGTGTTCCTTACAATGACGTGGAAGCCGTACAAAATTTATCTACCGACTCGGATATTGTGGCCATTCTCGTTGAACCTATTCAAGGAGAAGGAGGCGTTAACATTCCTGACCGCGGTTACTTAAAAGCGTTACGTGATATCTGTGATCAAAACAACTGGTTACTCATGTTAGATGAAATTCAAACAGGTATTGGACGGACGGGTAAATGGTTTGCCCACCAGCACGAAGAAATTTTGCCAGACGTTATGACCTTAGCAAAGGCGCTTGGTAACGGCGTACCAATTGGAGCTTGCTTGGCAGGAAACAAAGCTGCTGATTTATTGGTTCCGGGTAACCATGGCACTACATTTGGAGGCAATCCGCTTGCGTGCGCAACGGGGCTTGCGGTTATCAAAACGCTTACTTTCCACAATTTTATCGAGCATGTTGATGCAAAAGGCGCCTTACTTGTTGCGCGCTTACAAGAAGCACTGGAACAGAACAAAGCGGTTGTCAACGTACGTGGTTTAGGCTATATGATCGGTATTGAGCTTGATCGTCCTTGTGCGGAACTGGTTCAAAAGGCTTTGAAAAAACATCTCTTGATTAATGTCACTCAAGGCAACACGATTCGCTTATTACCGACATTCGTCATGTCGAATGACCAAACAGATCAGCTAATCAGTACCCTTGTTGAACTAATTGATGAACTTACTCAAACAAGTACCTAACTTGTTTAACTAACCTAAAAAGAAGAACGCCAATGAGCATTAAACACTTTTTAACCCTACAAGACTTTTCACCAGCTGAGCTAAAACAATTGATGCTGCGTGCCATTGAACTTAAAAAGATTCAAAAGTCAGGCGAGATCTTTGAACCGCTGAAAAACAAAACCCTTGCGATGATTTTTGAAAAATCTTCGACGCGAACACGCATTTCATTTGAAATTGGAATGAGCCAACTTGGCGGACACGCTCTATTCTTATCTCCTCGTGACACACAGCTAGGACGAGGGGAACCGATTGAAGACACTGCAAAAGTCATCTCCAGCATGGCTGACGGGATCATGATCCGTACTTTTGGACATGAAGTCGTTGAAAAAATGGCTGAGCATTCTCAAGTCCCTGTGATTAACGCTTTGACCGATGATTACCATCCTTGTCAATTGCTTGCCGACATGCAAACCTATTATGAACATCGCGGTTCAATTGAAGGTAAAACTGTCTTATGGGTTGGCGATGGCAACAATATGTGTCACTCATATATCAATGCGGCTAAACAATATGGCTTTAAATTGCGTATTTCTGCGCCTGAAGACTATGATCCAAACCCGAGCATTGTTGAGGCGAACCGGGCACATGTTGAAATAGTACGCAACCCAATGGATGCCGCAGAAAATGTTGACCTAATCGTAACCGATGTTTGGGCCAGCATGGGACAAGAAGAAGAACAGAAAAAGCGTGAAAAAGCATTCAAAGACTATCAAGTCAACACAGCCTTGATGAACCAGGCCAATCCAGATGCTTTATTTATGCATTGTTTACCGGCACACCGAGGTGAAGAAGTGTCTGCTGAAGTGATGGATGCGAAAGACAGTGTGGTTTGGGATGAAGCAGAAAACCGTCTTCATGCTCAAAAAGCATTGCTTGAATATTTAATGGCCAAGGCTTAAATTTTCTTAAGACCGTTTAATCTTATGCGCTCACTCGAGTTGGTTTAATCGAGCGCATAAGCTTAAACAGCTTCCTACACCGCTTTACGACCAGCAAATGCCTGACCTAAAGTCCCACTATCGATGTACTCTAACTCACCCCCTAAAGGAATCCCTTGAGCCAAGCGGGTTACAGAGATATTGAACTCTATCGCCATCTGCTGAATATAATGCGCGGTCGCCTCACCTTCCACTGTCGGATTCGTGGCTAAAATCAATTCTTGTATTTCACCTTGAGCCAATCTATCCCGTAAGATAGGCAGCCCAAGTTCATCGGGACCAACGCCATCAATCGGTGATAAATGTCCCATCAATACAAAATACTGACCTCTGTAGATACCTGACTGTTCAATCGCCACCACATCCGTTGGCATTTCAACGATGCACAGCTGATCCGCCTGTCTGGATTTTGATGCACAGACTCCGCATACTTCGGCTTCAGACAAGTTTCGGCACTGTTGACAGTACCCCACTTTTTCCAGTGCGGCTTCTATGGCAGATGCCAGACGATGACCATCTTGCTGGTGGTTTTGCAATAAGAAATAAGCCAAACGTTGAGCCGACTTTGGCCCAATGGTAGGCAACAACTTAAATGCATCGATTAATTCATTAATAACAGGGCTTTGCATGTAAAAAACTCGTTAACACCTTTAAAATGGCATCTTCATACCTGGCGGCAAATCGATTCCACCCGTTAGACCACCCATTTTTTCTTGTGTAGTTTCTTCAACACGACGTGCGGCACTGTTCACAGCAGCCGCAAACAAATCTTCCAACATTTCCTTGTCATCCATCAAGCTGTCATCAATCTCGACTTTAACAAGCTCATGCTTTCCCGTCATAACAACTTTTACCATGCCACCACCTGCTTCGCCTGGAATTTCCATCTTGGCGATTTCGTCCTGTGCTGCCTGCATATTTTTTTGCATTTCCTGGGCTTGCTTCATCAAGTTGCCCAAACCACCTTTTCCACCTAACATGGCTTCTCCTTTATGATTTAGTAATCGGTTGAATCGAAGATTCAATCACTTTCAAATTCAATGTTTGTATTAAATTCTGCACAATGGTGTCATTCTGAATGCTTTCTGCAGCATTCCCTTGCTTTGCCTTTGCTTCAGCAGCGAAATGCTTAGCCGGCGTCCAATGATCTTCCGGGTAGTTCACAAAAATCACCCGCACACCTAACTGTGCTTTCACTTGTTCTTCCAATCGCTGAAGGGCTAGTTCTGTTTTTGCATGCGCCTGCTCCGGATCAACGCTTAACGAGAGACTCTGAGTATCTCGCTTAATTAAAACCGACTGCCTTGCCAGCTCAGCGGCCATGCCCTCTAATTGTAGGTCAGCAATCAACGCAATCCAATCCGTTACTGACACCACACCAGCATCCATCTCACTTGATACGGCTGTCTCGGCGGTCTCAAAAGGCGTTTCCGATACAAAATTTTCTTGTGCATTCAAAGAAACGCTTTCGATTCCAGGCTGCTCAAATACAGGAGGGGTCGGTGATTCTTCTACCGTTTTTTGCATTGGACTACTGGAAGATACATGATGCGTAACCGCCTCCAGATTCGGCTCTATAGCTTCTTGCCGGTTTTCTGTAGCAACGGGTGTTGATTGATCCAATGGCTGGCGATTGACTACGACAGACTCAGGCACCTTCGCATCGTGACTCTCACGATGCTTGATTGGCGCTTCAGACTTTCCCAGCGTCGAATCTAACCTCGCTTTTAAATCCGCTAAATGATCCATTTCTTCAGAAGGTTGAGAAGCGACAGGCGAAGGAGCGGTCATTTGAGGCTCAGGCGTAGATACAGAAGGAGTTTCTATATGTTGAGGCGTTTCAATATCTGAACGAATTTGCTCTGTTGCGCCTTGCTGCACAGGCGGGACCACAGACTCATTTTGACCAGGCCTGGTTGTTGTTACACTCTCTGGACGATTCATCCCCTCTTCTGGCTTTTCATGCGCCATAGAAGACACCGTTTCAGTAAAAACCGGTTTAAAAGCCAGCATTCTCAAAAGAGACATCTCAAAGCCGATACGAATATCCGGAGCCAGTGCCATATCTTGTTTAGCCAGCAACGCAATTTGATATAACACCTGAATACGCTCTGGCGACAATTGTTGACTCAACTGTTGTAGCATTTCGACCTCAATTAAACTGCTTTCAGTCAAATCACCCAATACCTGCAACAGACTCATCTGATGCAAGGCTTCAATCAATTGTGCATTCAATGCTGTGTAATCCACCCCCATCAAGGCTAATTGTTGGATCACTTCTTTTAACTCATCTGCCGACTCATTAGCTAATGCAGATAGAATATTTAAGGTAAATTGTTGATCTACCAGCCCCAACATAGCTTGAACAGCATCGTATTGAACCTTTCCACCACCGTAAGCAATCGCTTGATCCAAAATACTTAAAGAATCCCTGGCAGACCCATCAGCGCTTTTGGCAATCATGGCCAATGCTGTTTCTTCAAAAGGGACTTGTTCTTGTTGCAAAATATAAGCTAAGTGCTGCTGAATCTGCGGCAGTGTTAATCGCATTAAGTTGAACTGCAAGCAACGAGAAAGAACGGTGATGGGTAATTTGTGAGGATCCGTTGTCGCCAACAAGAACTTGACATGTTCCGGTGGCTCTTCCAGCGTTTTCAACAAAGCATTGAAACTGCTCTTGGATAACATGTGAACTTCATCGATCAGGTAAACTTTGTAACGCCCTTGAACAGGAGCATACTGGACATTTTCCAATAACTCGCGTGTATCCTCGACTTTGGTTTTAGAGGCCGCGTCCACTTCAATCAAATCAACAAAACGCCCTTCATCGATAGACCGGCACGTGGAACAAACACCACAAGGTTTGGATGTAATGCCTTGCTCACAATTCAACGCTTTAGAAAAAATACGAGCAATCGTCGTCTTTCCAACCCCTCGTGTACCAGTGAACAAATAGGCATGATGCAATCTTTGCTGATCCAGCGCATTAGAAAGCGCCTGCATCACGTGAGTTTGTCCGACTAATTCAGAAAAGTTTTTCGGTCGCCACTTACGGGCTAAAACAGTATCAGTCACAAGTTAAGTTCTTAAGATTTGAAATAAGTCTATTTTAACGTGAAAAAGAAGGAATGCGAGTTTAATTAGATAAAGAATTTTGAACCGTTTTGCACGGGTAAATAGAAGAGGTGACCCTGCCCGCCTGATCTCGGCGCACGAATCAGAAGGTACCGTTGCTTCCTTCCGGACCTGGCGGGGTTCCCAACCTATCGTCGCGAGGGGACGAACAGAGCCACCCGTATCAATCATACACGAAGTAAGGCGTTATAAAACCCAGAACAACTAAATAATTGGAAAGAAAATACAAATAAATATTTAACGAAAAAGATAAATTTCAGAGGAGAAAATAGAGGTAACCTGCCCGCCTTACCTCGGCGCACGAATCAGAAGGTACCGTTGCTTCCTTCCGGACCTGGCGGGGTTCCCAACCTATCGTCGCGAGGGGACGAACAAGTTACCGCGTTGAATGATACACGAATTCTTCAAAATTTAAAGCCAATCCCTTGAAAAAATCCAAAAAAACACCCCCTTTTAGCGACCACTACAACTGACATCCAACTTTTTTCTGACTGTAATTAAAAGCGCACCCTATGAGCAACCCTATATAATCGTACTTTATCAGTACATCACAAAATTTTATACTTAGCGATAGAAAACTTTATATGTAAAATATTTACATTTATTTGAAAACCTTGATATGATGACACCCGAAAGAGCAAAAAACGAGGTAACAAGTTATGAAAAATGCACTTTTAAGTTTATTACTAACCAGTTTTTTAACCGCTTTAACAACTCAATCGCATGCCACAGATACATACATTGGGCAAATATCAAGTGATGAAGAAGCAGGCTTGCTTTACATGAGAGAAGAAGAAAAGCTGGCTCGAGATGTTTATCTAACCCTTTATGATCGCTGGGAAGTGAATATTTTCGAAAATATTGCCAAGTCTGAGCAAACGCATACAGAAACGATTAAATCGTTACTGGATAAATACGCACTGCCAGATCCAGTATTAGATGATTCAATTGGGATCTTTACGGATTACCACTTTACAGAGCTTTATGTCGCCCTAACAGACGCGGGATCAGAAAGCTATGAAGAAGCGCTTCGAGTGGGAATTCAGATTGAAGAACTAGACATTCGTGATATTGCTGAAAAAATCAGCAAAGTAGAAAATAACCCTGACATTGTCGAGGTTTACGAAAACCTAATGAAAGGCTCACGAAACCATTTGCGTTCATTCTGGCGTTTATTTGAAGAAAATAATTTGGTTTATGAACCACAATATATTTCAGAAGAAGAATTCTACGAAATCGTGAATTCTCCAATGGAATAAACCCCTAGGCTACTAACCTAGCCAAATTAACTCACTTGATGCAACAGGTGGGTTAATTAAATGATAGTTCCCCTTTTTAACCTGCTTCGGCAGGTTTTTTTATGCCTTCGTATGTATCAAGCAAACTAGCAACTCTTATTAGAGTTCAAAAAAAGACTCTTCCCTCTCTATAACACCCAATTCCAAGCCATGTATATTATTTTTTCAATCCCTAG
This sequence comes from Hydrogenovibrio crunogenus, assembly GCF_004786015.1. Classification (NCBI taxonomy): domain Bacteria; kingdom Pseudomonadati; phylum Pseudomonadota; class Gammaproteobacteria; order Thiotrichales; family Piscirickettsiaceae; genus Hydrogenovibrio; species Hydrogenovibrio crunogenus. The sequence continues at coordinate 595,938 of NZ_CP032096.1, read as the reverse complement.
TAATTATGCTAATATTTGAAGAAGTTATATAAAAAACTATAAATATGAAAACCAGTCTTATACATCCTCGTTTATTAATCCCCTTCTTACTTGTTCTCGCTTTTATAACAATAAGTCCGTCTATTTCTGCTTCAGAAACCGTAAAAGTCCAACTGCGCTGGTTACATCAATTTCAATTTGCTGGCTACTATATTGCCTTAGAAAAAGGCTATTACAAGGAAAAAGGGTTGAATGTCGAGTTGATTCCTGGTGGCCCTGATGCCTTAAAACCCATTGATGACGTCTTAAATGAAAAAGTGGATTTCGCCATCACCGGCTCAGGAGTCATCATTGATAGAATGGAAGGCAAGCCAGTCGTTGCGCTGGCTGCTATCATGCAAACATCACCCATCGTCTGGATTACTTTGAAATCATCACAAATCAGAACGCCACAAGATATGGCCGACCGTAAATTACTTATTATGCCTCCACCAGAAAGTGCCGAATTACTGACGATGTTGGCGTATGAAGGCATACCTAAAAACCGACTTAACATCCAAGATACCAGTTACCGAATTGAAGACCTTATTGACGGCAAGGCGGATGCTTATGATGGCTATATCTCCAATGAACCCTATTTTCTTAAACAACGAGGAATTGAATACAACATAATCAATCCAAAAGATTATGGTATCAACTTCTATAGTGACGTTCTAATTACAAGTGAAAAAATGGTTAAAAAGAACCCCACTTTAGTCAAAAACTTTAAGGAAGCCACATTACAGGGCTGGGAATATGCACTGAAGCATATAGAAGAAACCGTCCAACTAATCCATCAAAAATATGCACCGAATAAAACACTTAACCATCTTCGGTTTGAAGCGCAAACTTTAAAAAAATTGATTATGCCTGAACTGGTACAAATTGGACATATGAACCCAGGCCGTTGGAAATTTATTGCTAAAAGCTATCGTGATTTAAACATGACAACGGCTGACGGAAATCTAGATGGATTTCTCTTTAAAGACAATAAAAAAACAGATTACACTTTGGTTGCTGCAATTTCTGTTGCCAGTGCCATCTTACTCCTTATTGCATGCCTTATTATTTTTAAGTTTAGAAAACTTTCTCTCGATCTAAAGAAAAGCAACCAAATGCTCGAGGAGCTTGCCATCATTGACCAACTGACTCAAATAAAAAACCGACACGGCTTGTTTGAAGAAGCGTCTATTGTTCTGAGCCAAGCTAAGAGACACAACTCACCCTGTATTTTTTTAATGCTTGATATCGATAACTTCAAACACATTAACGACACCTATGGACACCCCGCTGGCGATGTCACTTTAATCAGTTTTGCCAAAACCATTTCAAAAAACAGACGTAAACATGATATCGTCGCGAGACTTGGTGGCGAAGAGTTCGGCATACTTCTAGTAGACACGAACTTAGAAGAAGCTAACAAAATTGCAAATACAATCCTCAAAAATATTCAAAACTTAACGATTCAAGTACCCAATACCGATGTTCAATTTTCAATTACTGCTAGCATAGGAATCGCTCCAGCAATAGGAACTCTAGAGGAATTTTGGCACCTTGCTGATAAAGCACTCTATCAAGCTAAGAACAACGGGCGTAATCAGATTGCTATCATGCAAGAAAATGACGAGTAAGAAGTCTAATTAAAGGCAATTATTATTGGAATAAAATATTAACTGAATCATATTAAAAATCTCTAGAACAGATTTAATACACTCCGCTATTCTAGAAACGAAAAAAGCCAGACTTCAAGCTCACCTAAGTGGTTGAAATATCTGGCTTTATAATGTGGCTCCCGATGCTGGACTCGAACCAGCGACATACGGATTAACAGTCCGGTGTTCTACCAACTGAACTAATCGGGAATTTTCGTTCAAGCGTTAACTTGATGAGGCGTATTATAGAGAATTTTTTCGCTCTGACAACCCTTTTTTCAAAAAAATTGTAACTTTCCTTCCTTTAGAGGCGGCTCTATTCATGAGGCAAGGTGACTTCATTTCTCGATTAGGCTTCAGTTCTTTTAATTGTCTTGAAATAATTTTAGAAAAAACAAAAATATAGCCTGTAATGAATAGCAACCCTACCATGCGATTCATTCATTATGCCGTCATTTTGTTTAGGTTGTATTGACTCACTTTGTTCCTCATAATGAGATTAACTTTTTAATAACACTCCGGAGTGCACCATGAAACATCTGCTATCCCCTCTCACAATAGGACACACAGAGTTACCTAATCGTATCTTCATGGCGCCTTTAACCAGAAGTCGCGCTCAACAGCCAGGTAACGTACCCGGTGACTTGAATGTAAAATATTACACACAGCGTGCAACTGCTGGGCTAATTGTCACCGAAGCCACGCCAGTTTCTCAACAAGGACAAGGCTATGCGTATACCCCTGGTATCTATACCGATGCCCAAGAAGCAGGCTGGAAAAAAGTTGTGGATAGTGTTCACGCTAAAGGGGGTCATATGTCATTGCAACTATGGCATGTTGGGCGGATTTCAAATACCGAACTTCAAGATGGTGGAAGAGCGCCAGTCGCTCCCTCTGCCATCCAGGCAGAAAACAGTCAATGTAGTGCCCCTGTAGAAGGCGGCTCTTTAAAAATGATGCCTTGTGCCATGCCTAGAGCATTAGATACGGATGAGTTACCGGGTATTGTTGAACAATATCGTCAAGCAACAATTCGTGGTGCAAAAGCCGGGTTTGATTTTTTTGAGGTTCATTCAGCTAATGGCTATTTACTGCATCAATTTTTGGCGACCAACACTAACCATCGAACCGATGAATATGGCGGCAGTATTCAAAACCGCGCCCGTTTGGTTTTGGAGGTATTGGATGCGGTAATCAAAGAGGTAGGGAAGGAGAAAGTCGGCGTGCGTTTATCCCCTAACTTCGTAGCACATGATATGAATGATGAAACGTCAGAAGAAATGACATTATATTTAGCCAAAGAGTTTACCAAACGCGGAATTGCGTATCTACATATTGCTGAACCCGACTGGGCGGGCGGCGCACCGTTAACAGATGCGTTTCGTTCTGCATTGCGAGATCAGTTTAAAGGGGCGTTAATTTTCTGCGGTAACTATGATGCAGAAAAAGCAGAACAGACACTCGCCAAGGGCTTGGCCGATGCCATCGCATTCGGGCGCGCATTTATTGCCAACCCTGACTTAGTGGCGCGCTTTAAACAGGGAGCAGAACTGAATACACCCAACCCTGATACTTTTTACGGCGGCAGCACAGAAGGTTATACTGATTATCCATTTATGGATGGATCACCATCAAACTAAATCTTTTGCGCAAGAAACTGATGACTTTATAAGGGGGTCTCATGTCACAAACCATAACACCTGACACAACGATGGCAAAAGTCACTTATATACTGTATTTGTGCAGTTTAGTGGCGGGTGTTACGGCAATTATAGGAGTTGTTATCGCCTATACCAAGCGCCCTGATAAAGATGCGCCGGCATGGTTAACAGCGCATTACCACTATCAAATTCAAACCTTTTGGTATGGGCTGGCTTACTTTGTAGCGGGTTTGCTGTTAATGCCTATTGTCATTGGCGGATTTATTATTTTATGGTGGATTGTTTGGTTGGTTGTGCGCTCAATAAAAGGATTAAGTGCACTAGAAAAGCAAAAAGCGATTGAAGGAAGTTTTTTTGGATTTGGAAACGAACAAATTTAAAAACCTCTTCCTTTAAGGTGCTTCAATCTGAATGACTGGGGTATTTTCTTTATAAACGGTCGCCCCTTTTGGCGCATCAATCGTTTTAATTTTGCCTGCCACCGGGGCTTTTATCACATAATATTTTGACCAGGCCTGGCTCATTTCAAGTTCTGCTTGGGCTTTTAAGTGCAATTGTTGCGCGACATCATAAGCAAGCTGAGCCGCATCCAACTCTCGCTTGGCCGAAACCGTTCTATCATATAAATCTAACGCTTGATCCAATTCAATTTTCGCATCTGCCAATTTTAAACGCGTCATTTCAACACTGGCTTGCAAGACTTTCATCTTTGCCTGATAACGAGTATCGTCAATTTTAACTAACAACTGTCCCGGTTTAACCTGTTGACCGGCTTGAACATAAACCTTTTCAACCTGACCGGCCACCAAAGCACCAATTTGAATGGTTTTAGCAAAAACGGGTGTCATCATTGCCATCAAGACAATCGTTCCGCTCAATGACCATATCGCTTTTTTCATCTGTTTCTACTCCTTCATCCAGTTAAGGGGTGGCTGATAACTGGATGGACGTTCCCGTCAAATAATCCAGTTGCGCCCAATACAGGGCTTGTTTAAATTGTTGTGAAATCACTTGGAAGTTCGCTTCTGATAGCCGCACCATTGAATCTCCTAAATCGGTAGTCGATTCATTTTCATAAAGTGCGCGACTATAATCCAAATACAAGTCGGCGTAGTCGCCAAATACTTTATTCTGCTTCTTTTCTGCATCGGAGAGCTTTAATTTGAAATATAAATCTGCCACTTGGTCGCGTAAGCGTTGCTCTAAAGCGGTGATTTGAGCTTCAATTTCTTGAACGCCAGCTCTTGCCCGACTCATTTTGGCTGACCGAACACCACCGTCATACAGTGGATAATCCATTGATAAATCAAAACGCCAACGCCCCTCTCTTTGGTATTCATATGTTGACAGCTTGCCACCCCAAGCATCGACCCTGAAAGTCGGTTTATCTGTAGCGGATTCGCCTTCCAAACGATACTGCGCAGCCTGTTGCTTCAATAATAAGCTTTTCAATTCATAGTTGCTGGCCAAGGCTTGTTCTTGGTACGCTTCCAACTCTTGTAATGTTCGCTTTTCAACGGATTCTAAACGTGGGAATAACAACTTATCGGGAAGTCGGTGCGGCTGCCCGATCAAATTGGCTAAAGCGGCGCGCGTTCGGCGCTGCTCATACTCCGCACGGGACCGTTTAACCAAAATCTTTTCATAATCCGCCTGTAACTTTAAATAATCCACATCTGAGATTCGGTTCAACTCATAACGATCTTTGGCTTTATCCAATGCAACATAAGCCACGGCCATCGCCTCATTTTCAATACGGTATTGAAAGTCGGCTAAAATCACATTAAAAAATGACTGCATCAATTGAATTTTAAATTGAAGGACTTGATCTTCATACAGCTCGGTTTGAGCTGCTGATACTTTCTCTTGAGCATCAATCAACGCCTGTGTTTGACCAAAATCATATAATTTCTTACCAACATGAAGCGCCAATAAATGATTGTCTTCAATGTGATCAGCATATTCTCTCCACCCGATACGACCTAAAGCATTTAACTCCACCGCATCCGTTGCATCCTGCAGGTCATATTCTGCTTGAGCTTGTGCTTGCCTTGCTTGGGAAGCAACAACTTGTGGACTGACCGATTCTGGTAGCGCTAAAACACTTTTTAGCGTAAGAGGTTCTGGCAAGTCATAAACTGGAGCTTGTTTTTCAGGCCTCGCCATCATGGGTTGGGTAATTTGCTTGTTGGCTTGCACCTCGCCAGTTGAATCGGAAGCAATGCTTGTCAGTGGCGACAGGGTAATGGTAATTAAGCTCAGGAGCGTGACTTTATAAACCGTAGGTTGAAACATCAATAACGCCTATTTATGAGCTCTTTTATAGCGAGTGAAGGAGGTTGTTTTATAGCTGCCATCCAAAACAAACTGCCCTAACAACATGAATTCCTTTTGCGTGCGAGTTGGACCGGTATAGCGCACAATCGGTTGACCATTCAAATCAAAAATCATCATCACGGGTGTGGCACGCACACGGTATTTCTTTTCTGAAATCGTTTGTGCTGTCGCCTCGGTACCATCGAAGTCAACCATTTGATTGGCTCCTTCAATGTCAATTTGATAGGTTAAAAAATGTTTTTTGTAGAATGCGATCACTTCGGGCTGGTTCAAAATGGTTTTTTTCATACGGTCACAGAAAGGGCATTCTTCCATATGAAAGAAAATAAAAATACCTTGTTTCCCTTCGTCCCTTGCCGTTTCTAATTCTTCTTGAAGATTACCAAAAGTTTCATCAAAAAAGTCTGCGGCCATTGTATTTACACTAAAAAACAGTGAACCCAATAAACCTAAAATCAATGCCCATTTTTTCATTAGAGAAGTATCTTTTTATTAAAGTTGAAAATCACAATAAGCTCTACGTAACAGTGCTTTCGGCACATCCGTAAAATTTTCGAAAGCATAGCATGCTGAATTTAGCTTTGTCTAATAACGAATATTTATACAGACAAAGAAAGGAAATAATGTGTATTAAAAATGGAAGTTTAAGGAAGGGTTAACAGGAAGTAAAAAAATGTATCGCAGGGAGAAACATTGCACCCCACAATACATTAAAACGCAGAATTTAAGTTGAAGAGGTAGCGGTATCCCCTTCCTCAATCAGTTTTTTAAACTCAGCGTCTTCTCTCATGGTTCTAAAGACAGGGTCATTTTGAACCTGTTCTTTATAGCCTTCAGAATCTTGCAATGCTTTTTGCAGATATTCAATGGCTTCACCGTGCTTCTCCATCATGGCATAAGCTCCGGCCAATTGATAAAAGGCATGTTTATTTTCAGGATCAATTCTCAAGGCTTGATTACATAAGTTAATCGCCCATTGAGGTTCATCCATTTCAATTGCAATATCAGCTTTATAGGTCATCGCTTCTGTATTATCAGGGTCCAACTCCAAAATCTGATCATAAATCGCCATACGATTGCTCAGAATTTGTTCTTGACCTGCTTTTAACCACAAGCTGTGAATATCTTGATGTTGCGACAATCGTTTTTGCGCACTGGTAATACCACGTGATTTTCGATTCAACTCGTCTTCCAGTTTTTCAAGACGCGCTTCATACTCTTTAATCACTTTACTGACTTTGGTATCAGCCAGATTCAGCACCTTATCTTTAATTTCACGGATAGAGTTCCACCCTACTAATAACAGAACGGAGGAGATCCCGGCAATTAAATAGAAAAAGTAAGTCACCGTATCAGTTGCATAACCGACCGCTCGAGACGTCGCCGATAACTCACGGTTAACAACCTCTTTAGTCAAGGTCACTTCCAAGTCATTCATATCAACACGCAATTGCTTTAACTCATCCATGACATAACGCTCAATAAAAGGGTTGTACATCGGTTCTTTCAACTGATTTACATCCTGCGTTTCCTTCGTGTGTCTTTCAGCAGCCGAAACCGGTGCGATAAAAACACTCAATAAAGCAATGACAATCAATGCTCGCATATAGCTTTCCCATGATTATGAACTTCAATCAGATTCGAATGAAGCGCTTTGACTGCTTTTTCATAGTCGGTTTCATTGACAAAGAATTGCATTTCAACCTGACGTGTATTCTGATGAATTGCTTCCACATTGATGCCTTGGTCAAACAACGTTTGAACCGCTTTTGCCAATAAACCTTTAATACGCATATCACTTCCCATCGCAGACGCTAACGCCACTTTACTGGTATTAATCGTTGCGGTTGGCAACCCTTGCTTCAACTGTTCTGCCAAACGTTTTACTTTTTTCAGGGAGGCTTTCAAGTAAATTGTGATGGTATTCGCATTAAAGTCTTTGGTAATCACTTGACACTTCAATCGATTGGTCGCATCGATGATGACTTTTTCATAAGTCCCTTGCTGCCCCATCATTTCTTGGTCAAAGACCTCTAAAGCAATCAGGTGTTGCATCCCGGCGATAATCTCAACCTGTGGGTACTCACTGACATAATCTTCAGTAAAAATTGTTCCGTGATGTCCAGGATCAAACGTATTTTTAATTCTCAATGGAATCTGTGCTTGCCTTAACCCTTGAGCAGCTCTTGGATGAACGGCTTCCATACCTAAGTTCGCTAATTGATCGGCAATGTCATAATTGGTTTTACCAATCGGCACAACATTTTCTTCACCCACCAAGCGAGGATCGGCACTGCTCAAGTGATATTCTTTATGAATCACGGCTTCCGAAGCTTGGCATAACACCGCGATGCGACTGAAAGTCATTTCACTATAGCCACGGTCAAACGTATACATCAAGTTTTCACGACAATGCGTATACCCTGTAACAATCGGCAACTCTTTCGTAAAGTCGATTTCCCCTAAATGCGTTTCAATCATCGCATCCAAAGGCAATGCTTCATCTGCCTGCCAACCGGTTAAATCAACAAAACGGGCGTTCACGCCTTCTGTTTGTAACAGATGCGCTAAGTTCCACGCACTATGCGCTTCCCCTAAACTCGCCAGTAACTCTCTTACCGTTAATAAGTGGCTTTCTAACGAAAAATGTCCATGACGACACAAGTCTTGTAAATGATTCAGCAGCTGTTTGGTTTCTGCAATGCGCTCATCAATAAAGTCATTGGCTTTGAGACGCAGCTCATCATCAGCAAACAAATTGGCATTGATCTTATTCAGCTTCAAGCTCAACTGATCCAATGCAATACGCCAATCATCATCTACATCGTCATTCGCAAACAAACCATACACTCCTGGCTGATCTGTTTTCTTGTGTTCTAACAAGTCATCTGTAATCCCACCATAAGCTGAGACAACAAAAATTCGATTATAGAAATTTTCAGGATAAAGAATAATGTTATCCCGAACGGCTTGGTAATCACTCATTGAAGTGCCACCGATTTTTTCGACACTTAATGTTGTTTTTTGAGTATTTGACATGGTTACTCTGTTGTAAAAAACACCCTCATTTTTAATTGATATTGAGACGAAAAATGACCAGGACTGGTCATTTTTCATCACTTAAAGACAGCGGAGATGGTTATTCTTCTACCAACACATATGACCCGTCTTTATCATGTGTTTCTCGCCCGGTAACAGGCGGGTTAAACACGCAGACCATACGCATTTGAGAGCCTTTATTGGCTTTTAGAATATGCTGATCATGCTCATTTAAGGCATAAACCGTTCCTTCTCGAATGGCATGGACTTTCCCATTTTTCTTTTCTTCGATTTCACCTTCACCTTCAATACAGTAAACGGCTTCTAAATGGTTTTTATACCAAAGGTGAAGCTCTTCACCTTCTTTAATCAAAGTATCATGCAAAGAAAAACCCATTCCGTCTTTCGCTAATAGAAGACGACGACTTGTCCATTGTTTCGAATCAACATCTGCTTCTGTACCAATGACATCATCATATAAATTTTTAACAATCATTTATCGTCTCCTATTCTTTATTGTTTTTTGCCAACCTTTTCAACAGCGCCTTCCAGGATATCGAACCCTTCATTGATCAGGTCTTCTGTAATCACCAATGGCCCTAAGAACTTAATGACTTCATCTCCAGCACCGGCTGTTTCAATCACTAATCCATCTTCAAATGCTTGAGAACATACGTCACCCGTCATTTCAGGGTTTTTAAATTCCGCCCCCCAAATCATACCGTGACCGCGAATTTCACGAATATACTCAGGGAAACGCAATGCCATTTTTTCCATTCTTTCTTGTACCAGCTTAGACTTCTTCTTCACTTCTTTTGAGAAGCTGTCGTCTGACCAATATTTTTTCAAAGCGACACTTGAAGAAACGAAGGCCAAGTTATTTCCACGGAAAGTTCCTGAATGCTCCCCTGGACTCCATTGGTCTAGCTCAGGCTTCAACAACACCATTGCCATTGGTTGACCTGCACCGATTGATTTTGACAATGTCACGATATCTGGCTTGATACCCGCTCTTTCAAAACTGAAGAAATCAGAAGAACGTCCATTACCCACTTGAATTTCATCCGCAACCATCAAGATGTCGAAATCATCACAGATCTGACGAAGATCTCTTAACCATTGCTCTCCAGAAACGTTAATCCCACCTTCTGCTTGGATCGTTTCTAATACAATCGCTGCCGGTAACTCTGTACCACTTGAGGCATCTTCCAGAATCTTACGCAGGTAAGCGATGGTATCGACTTTATCCCCTAAGTATTTATGGAAAGGCACCTGAGTGGTGTATCCTGGAACACCATAACTTTCATCATGGTAATAACTGTTCCCTGTGATACTCAATGACCCCATTGACATCCCGTGGAAACCGTTAGTGAAAGACATGACTTGTTTACGCCCTTTTACCTTACGTGCGATCTTCAATGCCGTTTCAATCGCATTGGTCCCCGTAGGCCCAACAAACTGAAGTTTGTATTCCAAGCCTCTAGGTTCAAGGATGTTATGAACAAAGCTTTCAATAAAATCTTTCTTCGCGACCGTCCCCATATCCAATGCATGACCGATACCGTCGTGTTGAAGATAATCAATCAATGCCGCGTTAATATCTGGGTTGTTGTGTCCGTAGTTCAAAGCCCCTGCACCGGCGAAAAAGTCAACATAACGCTTACCGGTTTCATCCCAGATTTCAGCCATTTTGGCTCTTTCAAAAATTACTGGAAAAGATCGGATATAACCACGAACTTCGGATTCATATTTATTAAATATTTCTAATGTCATTTTTATTTCCTTAAAAAATTAATTTAGTTAAATTTTCTTGTGTATCTGATTTTAATACGTATAGCTCTTCTGCTTCGTGCCCTTCGTCACCAAAGTGCGCTTCCGTAATAAAAGGGGTAACCGTTAACGTCAACCCATAATTTTTAGCAAAGGATTTAAACAGTCCTTGCGATGCTTTGTTAGATGGACTGATAGTGCAGCACAACTCTTTTAAGTCGGCATCACCTTTTTGATTTTCAACCAAAGCCAGCAACATTCTTTTCGCTAACCCTACGCCACGCATCGTCTCGGCAACCGCAACCTGCCAAACAAACAAGGAGCCTGGCTGATCGGGGCGATAATAAGCTGAAACAAACCCAACAATTTTTTGATCGCTCTCAACCACAATACACGTATCTGCAAAATGGGAGGCTTGTAAAAAATAGAGATAACTCGAGTTCACGTCTAATGGTGGGGAACTCTTAATCAAGTGATAAATGGCATGTCCATCATCTAACGTGGGTTTTCTAAAAATTAAATTTTGTTCATTATGTGTTTTCATGATTCTTCTTATTGTATTGAAATGTTAACAATTCAACCAATCGCAAAGAGGTAGGGGCGTTGCTCGCCAAAACAGGAGAACAGATAGCAATCTTTTTGGACGCATGAATCCCGTGAAAGGGTAATACTAGCGCAAAATAATGCCAGACGATTGATTCCTCAGGACTGATCCTTTGGATTAGACTCGACCCAAGCGGGCTTAAAAATGAAAAGCGTCTAAACGCAAATGACAGTGTATTAAATACAGCTGAAATAGAGATAACTTAACCTATCGGGTTATGAAATTGACATCATTGTAACAAAACCCGAATGCATTGGCAAATTTTACTTAGAAAAACGCAAAGCAAAACCAATACAACCTATTGAATTGAAACATAAATTTTTAAAGAGACATTCTTTTATAATGACTCGGAATCTGACTTTCGAACCTTATAATAGTAGCGTACTTTATATGGGTCTTTGTCTTCTGAAGCCATCATTTCTTCCATATCTTCAAACAACCCTGGAAAAAGAAGTTCATATATCTGCTCCATTTTTTCCAGATCATCTTCATCCACAGGGACTTCGATAATTCGTAGCTTTGGGCAAGAAAAGGCGGTAATATCCATGGACTCAAGATTCATACGATCCATTTCAAAATCATATTCATCTTCATAGTGATCTTTAATTACCCAACCCATTTCTTACTCCTTAAGTCCGTTTTATGATTGTATCTATCAAAGCAAAATATTCGCCAAACACGCTTTTTTCAGTTCACTGAATGGGTTGTTTGGCAATCGCTTCTGACATTTCATCAAAACTCTGTTTAGACTTAAACTGTTGCCATAAGGCTTCATTATTGCGCATGGAGGTTGATACAGCCGTTTTGACAATATTACTCTTTGCAGCTTCATCAATGCCCACAAGTGCATACAGTTTTCCATTAGGTCCAAAACGCATACCATGCACCTTTGAACCAACGAGAGCTTCATTGGTAATGGTTTTCAAGGTAGTACTGGCGGCGGCATCAACGGTTTCCCAGTCACCTTTACCGGTTGTGCCCAAGTATTGCTTAACCATTTTCTGCACTTGCACTTGCATCTGCTCTGCCAATCGGCCTCTCCCATCTGCTGCTGCCATATCTTTCATATAACTGATACCGGCTTGCGAAGGTTCTGCGATCCCAACGGCACTCAACACCAAGCCAGGAACAGGTTCATCACAAACCCAGCCAGGTGCCGCTTCCTTGGAGTTTGGGAAGACACAACTCACGCCTGAGTAATTAGGGGTCTTTTCCTCTTTAACCTCAGTTGAACTACAAGCACTTAAAACACCTGCTGATACCAGTAAAGCAATGAGAGAGCGATTCTTCATACGTTAAGATCCTTTTATTATAATATTCACAACGTGCTATTCAGCTGAATTTGAAACAGGGCATTTTTTAATTCTAGTACTTAATGTCTAAAATGGTATAGCAAATTTTACGCTTATCCGGCAATAACACTTCAACTTCTTCGTCCAACAGTTTACCAATTAAAGCTTGAGCAACGGGGGACTTAACTGAGATTTCATTTTCTTCACCCCGTGCTTCAATCCCCCCGACAATACGGTATTGTTTTTGTTGACCGTTTTCATCCTCCAACAATACATAAGCGCCAAAAAACACCTTGTCTTGCTGGCGCGGCTTATCTCGCACCACATTGATATCTTTCAAATGTCGCTCTAAATAACGAATTTTACGATCCGTTTCACGCAATTCTTTTTTACGGTAGATATACTCCGCATTCTCCGACCGATCCCCTTCTGCCGCTGCAGTTGATATCGCCCGGACAATTTCAGGTCGCTTGGTTTTCCATAAAAAACTCAATTCTTCCGTTAAACGATAAAACCCTTCTTGTGTGATGTAGTTCATTCAACAATCAGCACTTACAACATATTCTTTTTTTGTGCCAGCAATCCGATTCCGTAAAAAATTAAAATAATCATGGGTGCCAGCCAAAGATTTGGCACACTGGCGAGTTGTTTAATGAGTAATGGAGTCACAAAAGAAGTTAAAAAAGCAAACCCAAACGCACAGAACAGAATAAACAGCGTCAGTTTTAAAAAGAACTTTAGCGACCCAATCTGCTTTTTAAGAAAATTGACAATGTCGTCTCCGAAAATCACGAGTAAGGTTGCGGCCATGGAAAGCCCAATCTCAGATAAATAAGGTCTCATCCAACCCGATACTGTCGAAACTGCGTCAATCACATACTCCATTACATCATCCTTTCATGTCTTTCATTTTTATCTTATCGAAAATCATCGTAAGATTACTGACTAAACTCTGAAGACATTTTAATGTAAATTACACAAAAAACCACCGAAAAAACACTCACTGCGAGTGCTTCCAAAGGCTTTTTATATAAAAACAACCAGGCCTGGCTGGTTTCAAGCAGCATTGACAACATTCACCGTTCATTTAATAGGAGTCAATTTCCAAATATCGTCGTTATATTCTTGCATGGTACGATCTGTTGAGAAAATACCACTTCGCGCCGAATTAATAATGCTCATCGTATTCCAACGACTATGATTTTGAAAGGCCAATGCAACTTCATGCTGAGCGTTCACATAACTTCTAAAATCAGCCAGCGTCATCCAAGGATCCTTCGAACTTTTCATAGAATTGATAATATCGTCAAATAAGCCCGGTTCAAATTGGTTAAAGTGGCCCGATTCCAGTAAACTGAACACTGCTTGCAAATCACTGTCTTCTTCAATGAAGTTTTCAGGGTAATAATGGCCACGAAGCTTGGCTACTTCAGGTGTTTTCAAACCAAATAAGAAAAAGTTCTCCTCTCCTACGGCTTCTAAAATCTCAACATTGGCCCCATCCAATGTGCCGATGGTAATGGCACCATTCATCATGAATTTCATATTTCCCGTTCCAGAAGCTTCTTTTCCGGCGGTGGAAATCTGTTCAGACAAGTCCGCACCAGGGGAAATGATTTCCATGGCCGACACTCGGTAATTGGGTATAAAAACCAACTTAAGCTTGTCCCCAACATCCGGATCGTTGTTAACGACCTCGGCAACATTATTAATCAATTTAATGATTTTTTTGGCCATGACATATCCAGGTGCCGCCTTTCCGCCAATAATCACACAACGATTGGTCCAGTTATCTGTATCCCCTCGTTTAATTCGGGCATACAGGTGAATGACATGCAGAACATTCAACAGTTGTCGTTTATATTCATGGATACGTTTGACTTGTACATCAAATAAAGCCGTAACATCAAACTTCACACCAGTGTCTTTTTCTACCATATCCGCCAGGCGTTGTTTATTCTCTCGCTTGACTCGCATCCATTCTTGTCGGAAAGATTTGTCATTTACAAAAGATTCGATTTTACTGAGTTGCGTTAAATCGGTTATCCAGTGACGACCGATTTTTTCATTCAAGAGCGCTTTTAATCCTGGATTACTGCTCGCCATCCAGCGTCTTTGCGTAACGCCATTGGTTTTATTATTAAACCGCTCAGGCCATAGTTCATAAAACTCATGAAACAACCCTTCTTTGAGAAGCTGGGAGTGAAGCGCAGCCACCCCGTTAATCGAAAAACTGCCAACAATCGCTAAATACGCCATACAGACATTATCATCGGGATCTATAATCGACATGCGTGCCTGTCTCGCTTGATCACCCGGCCATTTCATAGCAACCAGTTTTAAAAACCGAGCATTGATTTCATAAATAATTTCTAACACTCTCGGAAGGAGTTTATTAAATAATGAAACCGGCCAGCGCTCTAACGCTTCAGGCAATAAAGTATGATTGGTATAAGCCATTGACTGACTGACAATAGTCCAGGCGGCTTCCCAGGAAAGTTTTTTGTCGTCAATTAAAATTCGCATCAGTTCAGCAACGGCTAAACTGGGGTGTGTATCATTTAATTGGAAAACATTATATTCAGCAAAATCGGAGAAATCATTGCCATATTTTTCTGACCATTGGCTGACCACATCTTGCAAGGAGGCCGACACAAGAAAATATTGCTGACGCAACCGTAACTCTTTACCGTTCTCACTACTGTCGTTAGGGTAAAGAACCATGGTAATATTTTCTGCTTCGCTTTTGCTTGCCACCGCTTCAAAGTAGGAGCCTTGGTTAAACTCTGACAAATTAAAGCCTTCTGCGGCCTCCGCTGACCATAAGCGCAATGTATTCACAGTTTTATTTTCAAACCCGGGAATCGGAACATCAAACGGTACGGCTAATACTTCTTCAGCGTCTTCCCAATGCACCGTCAACTCGCCGGTGTGAGGATCTTTGTAATGGCGACTGCGCCCCCCGAAATAAACGGTACGCGTATATTCCGAGCGTTGAATTTCCCATGGGTAGTAACCAAACCCTAACCAATGGTCTGGCTCTTCAATTTGAAAGCCATTCTGAATCAATTGTTTGAACATGCCATATTCATAGCGCAATCCATACCCAATAACGGGAAGTTGTAGGGTTGCGCATGAATCCATAAAGCAAGCCGCTAATCGTCCAAGCCCGCCATTACCGAGCCCGGCATCTCGTTCAGCCTCCTCTATTGCCTCCAAGGAAGCACCTAAACGATACATGGCCTTTTCTGTTTCCGTTTCAATTCCTAAGTTGAGTAGATTATTCGACAAAGAGCGACCAATAAGAAATTCCATCGAAAGATAATAAGCTTTTTTCGTTTTATCTTTGTTATAGGCATTCCAAGTTTCTTTCCAGTATGTCATCAGCCGGTCACGAATGGTATAAGACATTGCTTTAAATTGATCATAAGGATCAGAGTGAATATCACGTCCAAGCATATTGTAAAGATAGTTCACAAAGTCTTGTTCGATATCGGTCACACTCATACCCATTTTTTTGAGTAATTCTGCAATGTGTTTTTCTTGCTTTGTACTTGGTACGGATTTTTTGTTCTGCGCCATAATGACCTCACACTTCAAATTTTTGAATAAAAAGATTCAGGCGTCATTGCCAAAATAAAAACCAACTTCTAACTTAAACCATCGCTTTAAACAAAACCAAATACTGTTTTGCGCTACGCGTCCAACTAAAATCTTGTCGCATCCCGTTTTTTTGTAACTTCTGCCATGTTCCTTTTTTACTAAAAAGATGCAGTGCATGCAAGATAGTTGACTTGAGTGCTTGACGACTTGGATCATAAAAAACAAACCCGGTCGCTTGTCCAGTCGCCAGGTTTTCTTTGGTGGCATTCACCACCGTATCTGACAGCCCCCCCGTTGAATGAACAATCGGCGGTGTGCCATAAACAAGGCTGTACAACTGATTGAGACCACACGGCTCAAATCGAGAAGGCATTAAAAATAAATCCGCACCCGCTTCGACCTTATGCGCTAAGGATTCAGAATATCCAATATAAACCATGAGCCTATCCGGATACTGATGCGCTAATTCCGTTAATTGATATTCAAACAGGCTATCGCCCGTGCCGACAATAACAAACCGAGCATTCGTTTGCTCGATTAACTCAGGTAAAACATCCAGCACTAGGTCGATGCCTTTTTGCGGTACCAAACGCCCTACTAAGCCAATTACAGGATCATCCGCATCCAGTACAGATGTAGGTAAATCCCAGAAATCCAGCATGTCTTTTTTATTACGCTTTTTAGATACCACCCGCCCTTTTTCAACTGAATAATGATAGCGGATAAACGGGTCTGTTTTCGGGTTCCATACATCCTCGTCAATGCCATTCAATATCCCCAGCAAGCGTCTTTGCTCCAATCGCTTAATCAATAATCCTTCAAGCCCATAAGCATACTCGGGGAAGGTAATTTCTTTCGCATAAGTTGGACTGACCGTCGTGACCCAGTCCGCCATTTGAATCCCGGCTTTTAACATGGACATATTGCCATAAAACTCAATGCCGTTATAAGCTTCCCACCACTTCCACGGAAGCCCTAAGCCTTCAAACAATGATTTAGGAAATAATCCAGCATAAGCCATATTATGAATGGTAAAGACCGTTTTAGGTCTCTCTCGCTCCAGTGTTAACAACGCCGGGACCAACCCGGTTTGCCAATCATTAGTTTGAACCAAATCCGGTTGCCACTTTAGCCCTGCACGGTTCATGGCAACCTCTGTCACCACCTTGGAGAAAACGCCAAAACGCTCCCCATTATCCCACCAATCTTTACCATCTAAAGCCAAATAAGGATTACCGGGGCGGTGGAAAAGCTCAGGAACATCAACCAACCAGATTGGCACATCGATGCCTTCCGCCGAAGCCACGTGAATTCTGACGTGTAGATGCCTCCCACAAGCGGTAATACTCAACTCCGAAAGTTGCTTTACATCAAAGACCTTCTCCCAAATATCACCATAGGCAGGTATGATCATTCTAACCTTTTGTTTTAAATGGTGGTATGCATCAGGCAAACTGCCAGAAACATCTGCCAAGCCGCCTGTTTTAATTAAAGGATGTGCCTCAGAAGTGGCAAACAATATTTTCATTTTAATTCTCTGTTCTTAGGATTTTTTTCTTAACACAATCACCGCAAGCGGCGGTAGCACTAACGTCGTTGAACAAGGTCGATTCATCCAGTGCAGGTCTTCTGTTATTAATTGCCCTGCATTACCTACATTACTGCCACCATAGAGTTCGGAATCGGAATTAAGCACTTCCTCATAAATACCCGTTTCCGGCAATCCGATACGATAATCATAACGTGGCACCGGCGTAAAATTAAAAATGCAGATTAAAGATTCCTTTTCTGAAACCCTTAAAAAACTCAAAACCGATTGCTCATAATCATGACAATCGATCCACTCAAACCCTTCTTGATCAAAATCATGAAGATATAATGCGGGAGAAACGTGATACAACAAATTCAAATCCCGCACCAGCATCTGCACCCCTCGATTGGCCGGTTGATCACAAAGATACCAATCTAATCCACGGCTTTCGCTCCATTCTTGCCATTGCGCGAATTCGCCGCCCATAAAGAGCAGTTTTTTCCCGGGGTTTAACGCTTGGTACCCCATGAGCAGCCTCATATTCGCCATTTTTTGCCATGTATCTCCTGGCATTTTACTGATCAATGAATGCTTCATATGCACGACTTCATCATGAGATAAAGGCAAAACAAAATTTTCCGAATAGGCGTACATCTGACTAAATGTCAGCTGATTATGATGGTACGGTCGATAAATAGGGTCTTGCTGGAAAAAATCGAGCGTGTCATTCATCCACCCCATATTCCACTTCATTGAAAACCCAAGCCCTCCCATCCAAGTAGGACGTGAAACCATCGGCCATGAAGTTGATTCTTCTGCCATCATCAAAGTGCCAGGACACTGTGCATGCACCTCGGCATTGAGGGTTTTTAAAAATTCAATCGCTTCAATATTTTCTCGCCCACCATACTGGTTCGGCAACCAATCTCCATCTTTACGCGAATAATCCAGATAGAGCATGGACGCCACAGCATCAACACGCAATCCATCAATATGCAATTCTTTCAACCAATAGAGCGCATTGGCAATTAGAAAGTTTCGCACTTCATTTCGACCATAATTAAAAATGTAGGTTCCCCAGTCCTGATGCTCTCCTCTTCTAGGGTCTTCATGTTCATACAGTGCTGTACCGTCAAAGCGAGCCAAAGCAAACTCATCTTTTGGAAAATGTGCTGGAACCCAATCCAAAAAGACGCCGATATTATTTTCATGACAGTAATTCACAAAATATCGAAAATCATCTGGCGAACCAAAACGGCTCGTAGGAGAAAAATAGCCTGTCGCCTGGTATCCCCACGACTCGTCTAAAGGGTGTTCTGAAATTGGTAGCAACTCAATATGGGTATATCCCATCCACTTCACATAATCGACAAGTCGATGCGCAATTTCTTTATAGCTCAGGAAAGAACCGTCATGATCTCGTTGCCAAGACCCCAAATGAACTTCATAAATATTAATGGGAGAGTTTTGCCAATCAAAATCAACGCGAGAAGTTAGCCAATCATGATCTTGCCACTTGAATTTGGAATCATACACAATTGATCCGGTTTGAGGCCTAAATTCCATCGCTTTCGCATACGGATCCGTTTTGACCAAAAGTTGACCGGTTTGATGGTTTCGAATTTCAAATTTATATATATCCCCTGAAACCAGCCCAGGAATAAAAAGTTCCCAAACACCTGACTGTCCATTCGTGCGCATGGGATGACGCAAACCATTCCAACCATTAAAATCTCCAACAACAGAGACACGGCTGGCCGCAGGCGCCCAAACCGAAAATTGAACGCCTGAAATGCGGTCTATTTCCGTTACTTGTGCTCCCAACACATCATATATATGCCAGTGACGCCCTTCAGCATATAGATGTAAATCCAAATCGCCCAACTGAGGTAAAAAGGTATAGGGAGACACCACAGTATGTTCAGAGCCGTTTGCTTCAACCCAACTCACTTTAAAGTGTAACGGAAGTTCTTTTTTCTGTTTCTCTGTCAAGCTAGCAACGAATAAACTGGTACCTTCCACACGCGACAAAGCATGCAACCCTTCCACAGAAGCGGTTTCAGCCGTGGGGAGCCACACACGGATTTCCCATCTTTTACCAGCGGCATGACACCCTAAAATTTGAAAAGGGTCATGGTGCGATCCTTCAACAAGCCTTTGAACGGCTTCTTCCGTCATGGTTTGATTCATCATAAAACAGCACCCTCTCGTGTCGCATCTCGATCTGAAGCATTGACCAGGCCTGCGATTTTTTCAGTTATTTCTGACGAAACTTGATCCCATCTGAACTGCCAAGTCCAATTATTTTCAACCGTACCTGGTGTGTTCATTCGATCCTCGGCTCCCAAACTCAAAAAATCCTGCATCGGTATCATCGCCAAATAAGCAACCGATTGAAAAGCGGCTTCAATCAGGGGCCAAGGCATCGGGTCTTCAGAAGCAGGCAATTGTGATGACACCCACTGTTTATAGTCATTATCCTCTAACGAATTCCACCATCCCAAACTGGTGTCATTATCATGTGTTCCGGTATATACCACGGAATTTTCAACCTGTTCTGCCAAGGCATGAGGATTATCAGGCAATCCATTAAAACCAAATTGAAGCACTGACATACCGGGTAAATGATATCGCTCTTTCAATGCCATCACTTCAGGCGTGATAATACCTAAGTCTTCTGCGACCAAGGGGAGTTTAGGAAAGGCCTGTTGTAAAGAATCTAAAAACAATTGCCCGGGCACTTTCACCCAATGCCCATTCACCGCTGTTTCTTCATCCACTGCAATTTCCCAGCTCGCTTCCAGTCCCCTGAAGTGATCAATTCGAATCAAATCGAACAACGACAAGTCAGATTGAATGCGATGATGCCACCATTTAAACCCATCTTTTTGCATCTCTTGCCAATCATAATGCGGATTTCCCCAACGTTGTCCTGTTTCAGAAAAATAATCAGGGGGGACGCCGGTCACAACTGTTGGATTGAGGTCGTCATCCAGTTTAAATAAATGTGGGTTTGCCCAAACATCAACACTGTCATAGGCGACAAAAATAGGCATATCTCCAAACAGGGTAATCCCTTTTTCATGCGCAGTGTCTTTCAGATTCTGCCATATTTGACGTAGCACGAATTGCTGCTTTTTTAAAAATCGAATTTCATACGCATGCGTTTCTGCAAATAACGTCAAAGCCTCAAAATCACGGTAGCGATATGCATCTGGCCATTCTGCCCAAGAAGTCATCTTAAAATGCTGCCGCAAAGCCATAAATAAAGCATAATCATTTAACCAGTGTGGTGGTTCCTGTTCAAACGACTGAAACGTTTCTTCATCAATCATCTCTAACCAGTTGACCGGCAGTAAAGCGGGATTCATCGCAAAGGCAGAAACACTTTGATAAGGCGACAATCCTTGCACAGGATGGGTTAACGGCAGCATTTGCCAAACGGACAGATGTGCTTGCGCCATCCAGTCTAGAAACCGCCAGGCCTGCTCATCCAACCTACCTGAAGGCAATGATGTGGGATGGAGTAAAACACCTGCTTTTTTGTGCGACATAACTCTTCCTTTTTAACCGTATGATTAAAATCTTTAACTTAATTGCGTCTCATTGTGCCTGCATTTTCCATTTCCCCTCCCCCATATGACAGCGGAATCGAAAGTTGTTCGGGAGGCTTTTCTCCTAATAATAAAAAGAGTTTTTCAAGATGGCGCCGATAAAGTTGATCAAAATCCTTAACACTGCCTGAAGGGTTATAATCCCCAAACCACCAAAACCAGTCAGACCCTTCACAAATCGCTAACTGTTCAGTCGCCAAGGCTTCTTGTTCAGCAGACAATTTACCAGAGGCAATCACTTTGTCATAAGTAAGCTTGGCATCCACCAACAAGTCCCACCCCGCATTTTTATCCGGCTCTCCAATCCACGTTGAAAAAGAGCCGTAAACCCAGCTGCCCGCTTTTAAAATCGGCAGATGTCTAGGTCGACCCCCTCCTTCTAAAACCTCAGAAAAGGTCGACATTTCAATCTGTGGGTGCTGAATCAACGTATGGTAAAGCGTCGATAAAAAGTCATACCCATTATCCGAATAATATTCCCAGGCATTTTCACCATCCAATATCACCGAAACGACATAATCTTCAACTTGGTCTCCTAAAGAATTGGCAATATTGCTCAAATGATGAGCGAAGTTATTTGCAGCATCTTGTGGATCCCAATCTTTATACTGAAACCCAATTAAATCGGATAAACCATCATCTCTGAAGAAAATCGCGCACTCTTGCGAGGCATGTTGCAAAGGTTGGTACAAAGCCCGTTTTGAAGCAATATCATGATGATCTAAGTGAGATGCTTCACAAGAATGGCGCCACACGCCTTCACCTGAGGCTGTCCATTTGATTTCATAATGATCGAGCAAGCCTATCGCGGCACTGCTAATCGCACCTTCAGATAACCAGATCCCCTTTGGCTTGATCCCAAAATGACCTTCAAAAACGGTCATGCCGTGTTCTATGTGCCATTTTGCACGTTCATACCCCTCTGGATAGCAGTCGGATGCAGGCATTGGATCATGTGGCTGTGCATCTTTCATACTGTTAAAATCAATCAATAAAGGCACGATTGGATGCCCATAAGGCGTCATCGACAGCTCAATCTGCCCTTTTTCCATTAATGATCGATAACGTGGAATAATGCTTTCAATCGCATCAGCAATCACTTCCAGCATCAGTCGGCGATCTTCATTCGTGAAATGAATCGCACTGCAACCAATTTCCAATAATTTTTGCACCCGGATATCTTGCTGCCTTAAACTTTCTCCCATCCAAGCGAGGTGATACCACATCAACAGGTCGATAAAAAATTGTTCATTAAAGTATGTTAGGCAAGTTGCTTCTTCCAGTGTTGTCAACTCATCACAACGAGTCATACTCAACAGTTTCTTAAAAGGCGGAAGCGTATCAATCATTGTTGGAGCAAACGCTTTTTGGCAGGCTTGAATAATTTCAAGTCGTGTTGCTACATCTGACGAAATAGGAGTTTCCCCGGATAATAAATTCAACAAGGCATCTTGAATATGCGATCCTGACTGCAACCAGGATCGAATTTGTTTGGCGTAATCTTGGAGTTGTTCAAGCAAGACCGGAGCGAAGTTGACCACCACCTTTGCACTGGCATGATTTTCTAAGTGAGCCGCCATATCGGTATAGTCTTTAATCGCATGCAAATACACCCAAGGTAAACGATATTCACCATTCAAGCCATCACGATAATGCGGCTGATGCATATGCCAACATAAAACCAATTTAATTTTCTTCTGTTCCATAAGTTACTCTTAACCCTTTAATTTGAAACAAATTACCCATACCAAAAGACTAACGGGTTATGTGTAATCGTTGACCCAACATATCTGGCGTCACTAAAACGATGCCCGAAGCCTCTTCAACATAGAACCGCTTTCTGTCGGCTTCCAGATCTTCCCCAATAACGGTCCCTTCTGGAATCACACATCCCTTATCAATGACCGCATTTTGAATCCGGCAATTGCGTTCAACTTTCACTCTGGGCAAGAGCACTGAATCTTTGATCAGACAAAAACTATGCACATGACTTCCACTGGAAATCACTGAACGTTTGATTCTTGCGCCTGAAATAATGCAACCACCCGCCACTAAAGAATCAATCGCCTCTCCTCGGCGCCCTTCATCATCAAAAATAAATTTTGCGGGCGGCATTTGAGCCTGATAAGTCCATATTGGCCAATCTTCATCATACAAGTTCAAATCAGGGGTAATCGAACACAAATCCAGACTGGCTTTCCAATACGACTCAATAGTTCCGACATCTCGCCAATAGACCGGAACCCTCATTTCATCTTCAAACGGAAAAGCCCGAACTTTCCAATCTTCAATAATAGAAGGAATGATGTCTTTACCAAAATCGCGCGAGGAATTAGGATTATCAGCATCTTCAATCAACTTTTGAAAGAGAAACTCTGTTGAAAAAACATAAATCCCCATTGAAGCAAGCGCCTTATCAGGTTTATGTGGCATGGCATCCGGATCAGCGGGTTTCTCGGTAAATTTGGTTATTTTGAAACATTCATCCACAGACATGACACCAAAGCCGGTGGCTTCCATCCTAGGTACCTCAATACAACCAATGGTGACATCGGCTCCAGATTCCGCATGCTCGTAGAGCATTTTGCTGTAATCCATCGAATAAATATGATCCCCTCCTAATACCAGAACATAATCCGGGGTGTGGCGGCGCATGATATCGAGATTTTGATAAAGGGCATCGGCGGTTCCTTGATACCATCCTTTATCAACACGTTGCTGTGCCGGCAACAATTCAACAAACTCACCGACTTCATAGCGCATAAAAGACCACGCGCGTTGAACATGACGAATCAGGGAGTGCGATTTATACTGAGTCAACACACCTATTTTTCGAATTCCGGAATTCACGCAGTTAGATAGGACAAAATCAATAATCCGATATTTCCCGCCAAAGGGCACGGCAGGTTTCGCACGCCATTTGGTTAAATCCTTTAAACGACTCCCTTCTCCTCCTGCCAGCACTAATGCCAATGTCTTTCGGGTCAAATCTGTCGCCGACTTGGTTTCGCAATAATACTTCATCCCGTCCTCCTACTTCATAAAGGGGAATTTAAAGACTCAAGCACGCACCTGAGCGCACTGTTTTAAACTTTATCGATTATTGTTCTCCATTGATTGCTTGAGCTCGCCGCATTGCGCCAAACAGACCAACTTTTTCATTCATTACTAAATACACAGGAAATGTTTCAACCACCTTACGCATTCGACCTTTACTTAAAAAAGCTTCCATAAACAAAGGCTTTAACAGCCAATCCTTAATTTTGGGTGCAATCCCTCCGGCAATAAAAATGCCGGCTTGCGCCTCCCAAATAAGCGCTGCATTGCCTGTAAAGGCGCCATAAATCTGTACAAAAGTATCCAGTGTTTGACAGGCGATTTTTTCGCCGTTGATGGCTTCTTGATATATTTGTGCCGCCGTCACACTTTTTTTACCATGCCCATGTGATTGAATATTGTA
The DNA here is from genome assembly GCF_004786015.1 of Hydrogenovibrio crunogenus. Taxonomy (NCBI): domain Bacteria; kingdom Pseudomonadati; phylum Pseudomonadota; class Gammaproteobacteria; order Thiotrichales; family Piscirickettsiaceae; genus Hydrogenovibrio; species Hydrogenovibrio crunogenus. The sequence goes on along the minus strand of NZ_CP032096.1, from coordinate 571,357 downwards.
GAAAAAATACAACGTTTCTAGCCCTTCGCCGGACAAGAGTCGTTCGTAAGACACATGCGGCCATTTTTGCTGTAACCACGTTAAAATATTGATTTGATGTCCATTCAGTGGTGCAAAATCCATATGCCCACCTTCAGACGCTTGAGGTAAAAAAGTGCCTTGACAATTTTTGACGGGTGCGACCCCTAAACCAGATCCGGCACCAACCACAAGACGATTTCCAGAAGTTTCGTACTGCCCATCTTGCAAACAAATCAAATCTGATTCGGTGAGTTCATCGATACCCAGTGCCGCAGCATAAAAATCATTGATGATTTCAACGTGTTCAATCTGACAAGCATGAGTCAATTCATCAGCCCGAATCACCCAAGGTAGGTTGGTTAACTGTACTTGTCGACCAACAACAGGGCCAGGCACACCAAAACAGGCTGCCGAAAAATAAGGAAGGTCAAATTCATTTTGAAAATGCTGAACAAGAAGGGTCAGTGAAAAAAAATCAGCGCTCAGATAGCGTTTTTCAGCCAGGAGCCGTTGCTCACCTTGATGGTAGGCTTGTAAGAGTACTTTGGTGGCACCGACATCGCCTGCTAAAATAAAAGACATTGAGCATCCTTAAGCATTGCTTACTAAAGGAAGCCCCATATTATGTGATTAGAGCTTCCTACCCAAAAAAGTCGTCTAACCCTTCACAGAGAAGGTGGCTAATAAAACTATGCGCTTCTTGAATTCGTGCCGTTTCCAAGGAATTGACTTGAAAACAAAAATCACTGATTTCAGACAGGACTGAATCGGATTTTCCCGTCATTGACACCGTAATACACCCCTGTTTTTTAGCCTGTTCCATTGCTTTAACGACGTTGGCGCTTGTACCGGAAGTCGACAACCCAATGACAATGTCACCTGATTGAGCTAACCCCTCAACTTGCCGAGCAAAAACCGTTTCAAACTCATAATCGTTACTGTGCGCCGTTAAAATTGAGCTGTCTGTTGTCAAAGCAATGGAAGCCAAGGGCTTTCGGTTTTTCACATAACGCACCATCAATTCTGCCGCCATATGTTGTGCATCCGCTGCACTTCCTCCGTTCCCCATCCAAAGTACTTTGCCACCTGCATTTAGGCTTTCCACCATTCTAGCAACCAGTTCTGACAGCTTTTGTGAAGATTCCATGACAGACAGAATCGCGCGATTATGCTCTTGTAATGCATGGTCTAAGTTCACTGTGCCACACCTTCTTTTATTTCAGCATCTTGAATCTTATCGACCATGCGCGTAGTGGAATACCCTTCCCAAAAGGAAAGGACGGCGACTTCACCACCTTTATCCCACACACATTGTGCACCGGCAATTTCGTCAGGCTTATAATCGCCACCTTTAACCAAAACATCCGGCGCGAGTTTACAAATTAAACGTTCTGGGGTTTCCTCACTAAAAGGAACGACCCAATCAACACAACTCAATGCAGACAACAACTCCATCCGTCCAGCTAATTCCACTATTGGACGACTGTCGCCCTTTAAGGCCTTAACCGATTCATCTGAATTCACTGCAACCACCAAACGATCGCCTTGACGAGCAGCTTCATTTAAATAGCGGACATGCCCACTGTGCAATAAATCAAAACACCCATTGGTAAACACCACTTTTTCACCTTTAGACTGGGCAATCTGAATCAAGGAATGAACCTCATCCTCGCTCATTGAGGCATACCCCTGATGGCGCATAGAGGCATTTAACTGCTCTTCTAATTCTACTTTTGAAACCGTTGAAGTACCCACTTTACGCACCACAATACTGGCAGCTTCATTCGCCAGCTTAACCGATTTAGGCAGACTCAACCCACTTCCAAAAGCGGTCGCCAAAGTCGCAATAACCGTATCGCCGGCACCAGTAACATCAAACACTTCCTGTGCACGAGATTTTAAAATGGTTGCACCAGCATCCTTTTCAATCAATGCCATGCCATGTTCACTGCGAGTCACCAACAAAGCATCAATATCAATCTCTTGAATTAACTGCTGAGCTTTCTCAATCAAATCTTCTTGATCAGCACAAGCACCGACAATCAGCTCAAACTCCCCTTGATTCGGTTTGACCAAAGTCGCGCCGGCGTAACGTGAAAAATCATTCCCTTTCGGATCGATTAAAACCGGAATCTGATGAGTATTAGCGGCTTGAATCATTTCTTCAACAAACTGCAATGCGCCTTTGGCATAATCCGAAATGACTAAAACATCATATTCCGCTACTTTTTCAGCCACTAACTTGGCTAGATTTTTCGCCGAAAGTTCAGGAACGGCATTTTCAAAATCCATCCGAATCAATTGTTGATGATGACTCAGAACACGTAGCTTACATATCGTACCCGACTCAGAATACACCCAGTCAGAAGCAACACCGGCATGCTCCAGCACTTGATTTAACTGCTGACCAAAGCTGTCTTGACCAATCACCCCCATTAAGTTGACGTCCGCTCCTAGATCGGCAATATTAAGCGCCACATTGGCAGCGCCCCCAGCTCGGACGTTTTCATCTGCCACTTTCACTACAGGGACAGGCGCTTCTGGAGAAATTCGGCCCGCTCTTCCGGACCAATATTGATCCAGCATAACGTCACCAACAACTAAAATTTTGGTTTTGGAAAAATCGTGCATATTCATGAGTTGATTAGATTAAAATATTGATAAATTTTATTATGATAAAAACTAAGTTATAAGTCTAACAGGATTCGTATTTAATGTTCATTTTTAAAAGGTTCAGACCGTCATTTCTTTTCATCTGCACACTCTTCATGCTATCTACTTCAAATTCACGCGCAGCAGACACTTCAAATGACATGATGATGAATCTGACAATTCTGGGAGCTATTGGCTCGTTAGGATATGCCTGCTATGAAGGAAAAGGCCCATGTTCACTTGACCCTTTGAACACAGATCGCTTAACCTTAAGTTTAGATGTGGGAGCCGATAACAGCACCCATAATGAACGTATTGCACTGGGTGCGGACTGGCATGAAGCCCTATTTGAAAACAAACACTTTGAGATAAACGGTCGCTGGGAAGTCAATATCAACCGCTGGCACTCTTCAAAGAAGCATCCTGTAAATAAAAGTGGCTACATTGTTGGCCTGACACCCGTATTCAATTACACTTGGAAGACAGGTAGTGTAAAACCATTTTTAGAGCTGGGCGGCGGACCGCAATATTTATCCGACGTAACCATTGAAAATGAATTTAAGTCAACTCAATTTCAATTTGGAAGCATTCTAGGACTGGGTATTCAAACAAACCGTTTTGAAATTGGTTATCGCTATCTGCATATTTCAAATGCCAATATTGAATTACCAAACCCAGGAACCGATTTCCACAATTTACATTTAGGTCTTAAATTTTAAGGCCGACATTCAAACGACAACAACGAGAAAATTACAAACACATTATGGATACTCTAACGATTGCCAAACGCGTTTTCGACATTGAAGCGGAAGCCGTTAACCACCTCAAATCATTGCTTGATCAGAACTTTTCTCAAAGTGTTGATGCCATTTTAGCGACCGAAGGTCGTGTCGTCATATGTGGCATGGGGAAATCGGGCCTCATTGGCAAAAAAATCATGGCCACACTGGCCAGCACTGGCACACCTTGTTTTTTTATGCACCCTGGCGAAGCATTCCATGGTGACTTAGGAATGGTTTCACCCAAAGATGTCTTTATTGCGCTCTCTAATTCAGGGGAAACGGAAGAAGTCATCAAATTAATTCCTTTTTTAAAGGACAATGGCAACACAATCATTTCCATGACTGGTCGACCTGACTCCACCTTAGCAAAAAACTCAAATTTCCATTTGAATATCGCCGTGCCGCAAGAAGCTTGCCCGCACCAATTGGCTCCAACCTCCTCTACGACAGCAACACTCGTCATGGGGGATGCTCTGGCAGTGGCATTAATGGAAAAGCGTGATTTCCAACCACAGGATTTTGCTCGCTTCCATCCTGGCGGCAGTTTAGGACGTAAACTTCTGACGCGTGTCAAACATGAAATGAAATCGGAAAACCTGCCTTTTGTTGAAAAATCAGCTTCCATGAAAGACGTCATTCATACCATGACAGACGGACGACTCGGGCTGTGCATTGTCAACCAAGGAGAAGGCATCATTACCGATGGTGATTTACGTCGTCAGATGGAAGAAGACCCAGCGAACTTCATGCAAAAAACTGCTGGTGACATCATGGGAATCCATCCTAAAATGATCGATTCAGAAGCCCGATTATCCGATGCAGAAGAAATGATGACTCAGAAAAAAATCACCTCTTTACTCGTCTCTGATCAGAATCAGATTGTGGGTGTCATTCAAATTTACGATTTAAATAATTAATTACGGGTTGTCTTCATGTCTTTATGGCTTTACCGTTTCTTACTGATTCTTGCATCACCACTGATTGCTTATTCTGGTTGGAAACGTTGTCATCGAGCGAAAAAGCAGGCTGAAAAAGATTCCGATTATGCCCCCATTCCTCACTGCTTTGCTGCGCGCTTTGGATGGAGTCGTCAACCGTTTCAACAAGGTGGTATATGGGTGCATGCTGTTTCCGTGGGTGAAACGCGCTCCATCTTTCCATTACTGACAGCACTTAAAAAAACCTATCCAGACTTACCTATCACTGTTACAAACGGCTCAACGCAAGGCGCCCAGCAAGCTTTACGTTTTGCACCTATCCCCATACAACATCAGATGATTCCCTATGATTATCCGGGGGCTGTCAAACGATTCTTGAAAAAACTACAACCACGCCTCGTGATTATGGTGGAAACAGAAATCTGGCCTAATTTATATCAGGCGTGCTGGGATCAGCAAATCCCTTTAATTTTGGCCAATGCCCGAGTAAAAGAAAAATCATTTTATGCCTATCAAAAATGGGGCGGAAAACTGATTGCCAATGCACTGAACCAAACCCGCTTAATTGCCAGCCAGTTTGCACTGGATACTGACCATTTAATCGCTCTAGGCGCTCACCCAGCTCGCATCAAACAGTTGGGCAACTTAAAATTTGATATTCATATCCCAAAAGATTTAATGACAGACATGCAACAATGGCGTCAGGAATATGGACTTGAGAATAAATTCATTTGGGTCGCTGCCAGCACACATGCGGAAGAAGAAACGCTGATGCTAGAAGCGCATCAACAGCTCAGACAGCAACACCCTAATGCACTGTTGATACTGGTTCCTCGCCACACAGATCGATTTTTGGAAGTGGCTGACTTACTGTCTGACAAACACATCCCGTTTGCAAGCCGTTCTAAAGATGAACTGATTCAATCAGACACGCAAGTTTATTTGGCCGATACCATTGGAGAACTGATGAATTGGTTTGCAGCTTGTGACGCTGCATTTATAGGTGGCAGTCTGGTACCTTTTGGCGGACATAATATCTTGGAGCCGGCCGCGCTGAAAAAGCCGGTTTTGTCTGGACAGTATCATCAAAACCTGCAAGCGCTCTATGATTCGTTCAAACAAGACGAAGCCATCTTGATTTCTCAAGATGAAAACGAACTGGCTCAACAGTTGATTCAATTGGCCGACTCTCCTGAATGGCGCAATCAAAAAGCCGAAGAAGCCTATGCTTGCTTTGAAAAACAATCCGGGGCTTTACCGAAATTAATGCATGAAATTGGTCAACTACTTCCGCCAACAGAATGAACCCAAAAATGACCAGGCCTGGTCATTTTTAAGTTTACCATCGGTTTAAATCACTTTTGAAAAACGATTTTGTGTGCCTTGTTTTAAATAAGCATCAAATGCCATACAAATATTTCGAATTAAGAGTCGTCCTGCCGCAGTGACATAGAGATCCGAATCAGACAATTCAACCAAGCCATCTTCAATCATTGGAGCCAATGCGTTCATTTCTTGCTCAAAATATTCTTTAAACACAATACCCCACTGAGCTTCAATACTGTTGAAATTCAGATGAAAATGACTGATTAAACGCGTAATCACATCACGGCGCAGCTCATCATCTTCAGTCAGCTCCACCCCTCTGAAGACAGCAAGGTGCCCGGCATCAATCGCCTGATAATAGTCATTCAGACTTTTATAATTCTGCGCATAGGTATTATTAATCAACGAAATCGAGGTAGCGCCCATGCCAATCAAATCGCATTCTGCATGGGTAGAATACCCCTGAAAGTTACGATAAAGGGTTTCATTTCGTTGAGCAATGGCAAGTTCATCGTCGGGTTTAGCAAAATGATCCATGCCAATATAAACATACCCCGCTTCCAGCAGGCGGTTGGTTGTGGCATGCAAAATGGCCAGTTTCTCATCCGGTGAAGGCATGTCCGCTTCGTTCATTTTTTTCTGTGTTGGAAACATGCTCGGCATATGGGCATAGTTAAAAATCGAAAAACGATCTGGTGCAACTTCCAAAACCTTGTCTAACGTTGCCATAAAGCCCGCTTCGGTTTGATGCGGCAACCCGTAAATCAAATCCACGTTCACCGACATAAACCCGGCTTCACGAGCGCCCTCCAAGACTTCAAACGTTTGCGCTTCCGTTTGAATACGATTCACCGCTTTTTGAACCTTAGGATCAAAATCTTGAACCCCTAAGCTCATACGATTAAACCCAAGCTCTCGCAATAGTTTAACCGACTCTTTATTGGCTTCTCTCGGATCAATTTCAATCGAGTACTCGCCTGAATCATCATCATGTAAATTAAAATGCTGACGGGTAACGGCCATCAATTCTCGCATTTCATCCATGTTGATAAAAGTTGGCGTACCGCCTCCCCAATGCAGCTGGTCTACTTTTCGGTTTGAATCAAATAATTTAGCCTGCATTTCGATCTCTTGATACAAACGCGCTAAATAAGGCGTGGTTTTGCTACGATCGCGTGTCCAGACTTTATTACAGGCGCAGAAAAAGCACACCGTATCGCAGAAAGGAATATGAAAATATAATGAGAGATTTCGATCTGATGCATTGCTGCGTTCTGCAGCTGCTTGATAGTCCGCCACGCCAAACGTTTCATCAAACTGTACTGCTGTTGGATAAGACGTATACCTTGGACCTGATTGGTTATAGCGCTTAATTAGATCTTCATCAAATCGAATAGATTGTTCCATAGAGCATCTCTTTTATCATTTAAATAGGCAGCTATTTCCAGGTTTACGATAATCTGCCTTCATTTTCAAAGCCAAAGAATTCTATCAAAAAAAAAGAGAACCAACGAAAGACCGTCAACAGACTTAATATAAATCAATCTTTCGTGTCTATTAGCAATGCGCTTTATGGTTTTTGGATTGGAATCACGTCATAGACTTGATGGCAAACTTGGTTCCGACCATTTTCTTTCGCCAAATAAAGCTGTTTGTCTGCCAGCTCAAAAACCTCTTCTTCCGACAAGCTTAATCCAGCCCAGTAACTCAGAGCGCCACAACTGACCGTTAAATGCATTTCCTGTTCGGTGCCAGCAAAAAATACTTCCTCTTCTACCGCCTTACGAATTCTTTCAGCCAACATTTCCGAGCCTTCAGAGTCCTTATCTAAGGTAATGATCACAAATTCCTCACCCCCCCAGCGAAACAGCATATCTTCTGTTCGCGCTACGTGATCTAAAATCTCAGCCACTCGTTTTAGAACAGCATCGCCCACCACATGGCCATGTTCGTCATTAACCGCCTTAAAGAAATCAACATCCACAATTACCAAATCCAACCAAAAGTCATGGCGTTTCGCAAAAGCCAGTGCTTTATCAAATTCCAAATCAAATGCTCGACGGTTGGGAAAGCCGGTGAGCGAATCGGCATTAGCTGCTGCCACAAACTCCTGTTCGATCAAGTTCAGCAACACTTCCATCACATCTTCAGAAGCCACTTCCATCTCGAATAACAGTTCAACAATATTTTCAGGCCGGTTATGGTTTGATTCTTCAATTGCCATCGTGCCTAAACGGTGAACTTGTTCATGGGCATTTAAAAACTTACGGCGCTTGGATTTCGGAATCAACTCCAGTCCACCATTGTCCAACCATTTGGCTAAACAACATTTTAGGTGGCTTGTTTCAAACCCATGAATATTTGTTTCATATCCCAACGAAAGTTCAAATGCTGAAATTTTCCAAGTTTGGTGGTCAATATAAGCTTGTAAGACATCTTTTGGTAAATCAAATGCCACCAAGCGATAAGAATTTTTAAGTCGACGAATTTCTTGACTGGATCGAGCTTTCATTCGCTCAATTGATTCTGCCACAGTAAAAATCGTTGCGACAATGGATTGCCCGACATCCAGAACATGACATAAACTGCTGGCCAACGCATCACTTTCCAGGCCTTCGGCATACATGATAAATTGCATTCGCATATGCGCGAACAACAACAAGATTTGATTTTGTGTCAGCCCGCTTTTTAACCAATAAAGCGCTTGATGATACTGAACATTATAAAAACTGTTCTGATACACACCATGAATCAGTTTTTGATAATAATCATTTGCCAGAAGCAATTCTGGCGTTAAGGCATGTAACTGATAAGCCTCAATCCATTGAGCCACACTTTGCTCAAATTGAGGTTCTTGTTCCAGTAAGTAAGAATAATGCTTCTCGACTTCCAGTTTATCGAGAGGGCTGATTCTGACCATTTCTTTTATCGTACTGATATGAATCATACGTCGCCACCTATCTTTTGAGTTCAGAGTCCTTGTGCAACAAAGGACAATTCCTTTTACTGGCTACTGACGAGAAAACAGCCAGGCCTGGTGAATTTTCATATTTCGAGCATAGTCTTTTGGCATGGTTCTTTGAGTGATATTTTCGATTTGATAGTCTGGCTCAAAGATTGCCTTATCTAATTTAAATTTTCTTAAGTTGGTTGAGAAGATAAGTTTGCCATCTTTTGACAACAACTTCAGTGTTTTTTGAATTAAATCAACATGGTCACGTTGAATATCCAAGGTACCTTCCATGCGTTTCGACGTTGAAAACGAAGGCGGATCCAAAAAAATCACATCAAATAAATCTTTCGGGTTTTGAGTCGCTGTCTCCAACCATTCCAGTACATTCTCCTGCTGTAAAACATGCTGTTTTTCGTTAATGTCATTACACATAAAATTGTGTTTTGCCCAATACAAATAGGTTTTTGACATATCCAAACTCAAACTGCTTTTACAGCCGGCTTTCACCGCTTCCGCCGTGGCGGTTGCGGTATAGCAAAACAAATTCAGCAGCCGTTTACCCGCTGCTAATTTGGCCACTTCTTGGCGCACCTGACGATGGTCCAAAAAAATCCCCGTGTCTAAATAGTCAGTAAAATTCACTCGTAAACGCGTTTGGTTTTCGACAATGGTGAAGAACGCTTTTTGCTCGTCCAAACGCTCATATTGATCCTGACCTTTTTGTTGACTACGCACCTTAAAGACGATTCTTTCAGGCGAGACATTAAAGACCGAGGGTAATACCGACATGGCTTCATACAAACGGCGCTTGGCTTTGGTTGGGTTGACAGTTTTCGGCGGCGCATACTCAGCAACTACCACCCAAAGCCCCGATTCCAAAGTGTCGTATAAGTCAATGGCTAAAGCATATTCAGGGATATCCGCATCGTACACGCGGTAGGCTGAAATATCATTTTGCTTCACCCAGGATTTTAAGCCTTTCATATTCTTGCGAATACGGTTCGAGACCATCTTCGCATTGTCGGTGTTAGCCAAATCTGGCTGTAGTTGCAAAACCTGTTCCGCCAAATCTTGTTTGGGCTGTAACGCCGGCTGCCTAAACCATTCTTCTTCAATCTCAAAGCGGAATAAACGACACGCCATTGCGCCGTTAAAAAAGTCATGAGAACGTTTAGCCTTAATGCCTAAAAACATGCCCAGCTCGGTATGACACGTCAATACCGCGGCTTTCCAGTGAACAAATTCCGCCTTCAGATACTCACCAAGCTTTAAATAAACTTGTTTAACGGTCTCTTCTTCTCCAAGACGCTCACCGTAAGGCGGGTTACAAACAATCAAACCGGGTTGCCAATCCCCCCACTTTCGGCCTTGTTCAACTGCCATTTGCTTGATTTCAATCACATCATCATAACCCGCCGCTTGAATACTGTTGCGCGCCACATCCAATGACTTATGAGAAATGTCGGAACCATAAATATTCGGTAAATGCCTTAAACCAGCCTGTTCTCGCTGTTCAGCTTCATCAACCAAGTTTTGCCACAATAATTCATTGTGTCCCAGCCAGTAATTCAATAACATTTCACCGGATTTGGCTAACCCTGGTGCGGTATCGGATGCCATCAAAGCAGCTTCCACTAAAAAGGTTCCCGACCCACACATGGGGTCGTAGAAAGCCCCCCCTTGTCGTGCAATCTCCGGCCAATTGGCGCGCATCAAAATCGCTGCGGCGACATTTTCTTTCAAGGGCGCTTCAACTTGAATCCCCTCACGATATCCACGTTGATGCAAGCTATAACCCGACAAGTCCAGACTTAACGTCAATTGGTTACGATTCAAGTGCCCATGCACTCGAATATCAGGCACTTCGGTGTCAATAGAAGGTCGCACTTGATAATGTTCTCGGTAATAATCGACAATCCCATCTTTGATTTTTAACGCCCCATAATGACTGTGTGTAATCCCCAGTCCCTGCCCAGAAAATGAGACGGCAAAAGTGCCTTCTTTATCTAAATGTTGTGACCAGTCAATAGACTGTACGACCGAACTTAAGGCCTCTTGATTCGGTAATTCCGTTTCCAGTAGCACCAAATATATCCGATTGGCCAAACGAGACCACAAACAACTGCGATAACCAACTTCTAACTCTCCATCAAAAGTAGCCCCGGTCGGCTGGGTTTTGATATTCTCGGCACCGAAAGTGGTCAGCTCCTCTCGAAGCAGTTCATTTAACCCTTTAGGCGCAGTTGCAAAAAAACGACACATTGAAATTACCTATCTTTAAAAACGTTATTTTACTGCATTCCGGCCCAACACTTTAGTAAAATGGCCTACCTAAATCAAACACTTGGACGGTTGATTCATTGACGGCCATGATTTAGTCAATGTTTAGGACTTGCACTTCCAATTAAAACGGTCCAGACTGCATAACAAACACAACAACTATAAGCACATTTGAACATCACTATGACACCAAAATTTTACCGACATTTTTTCATGGTTTGTATGGCCTTTATCCTTTTATCAGGTCCTCAAGCTTATGCCTATACTCCGCCGCCACAGTCAGAGTCTGACTTCCAAACGTGGCTGGTGCAATTTAAAAAGAAAGCACATCAACAAGGCATCTCAAAAGCCACCCTTAGAAAAGCCTTTAAAGATGTTCACCTAAACCAACGTGTGCTTGAACTGGATCGTCGCCAACCTGAATTTACCCGAACGTTTTGGCAATACTTTAATCGAGCAGTGACCGATTGGCGCATTCAAACAGGTCAGGAATTATATGAAAAATACCGTCCGAAACTAAGAGAAGTGACTCGGAAATATGGTATTCCAGGTCGATTCTTAATTGCTTTCTGGGGAATGGAAACCAACTTCGGAGGCTATACCGGCAACACGCCGATTATTGAATCCTTAGCAACCTTATCGTATGACCCGCGCCGTACTGATTTCTTTCAAAAAGAATTGATGGCCGCCTTAAAAATCATTCAACAAGGCAACATCAACCCGGAACAAATGAAAGGCTCTTGGGCAGGAGCAATGGGGCAATGCCAGTTCATGCCAAGTAATTATCTCAAATATGCTGTGGATGCCGATAATTCCGGTAAGAGAGACTTATGGAACAGTTTAGATGATGTGTTTTATTCTATGGGTAACTTCTTAAATACGCTAGGCTGGCAAAAACAAGAAAACTGGGGACGTGAAGTGACTTTACCTAAAGGGTTCGATTTAGCTTTGGCGGATGGTAAGACTGAGCGTTCTCTTCAAGAATGGAAAGACATGGGTCTAACCCTGGCTGATGGTCGTGAACTACCGGTAGAAGACATGCAAGCTAAGTTGCTGTTACCTTATGATTACCGTGGCCCGGTGTTTTTAGTTTTTCATAACTTTGAGGTCATTAAACGTTGGAATCGATCGGATAGCTATGCTTTAGCGGTCGGTCATTTAGCGGATCGAATTGTAGGACGCGCCCCTCTAACCAAAGAAGCGCCTAATGATGATAAATCCTTGACCCGTCAGCAGATGATTGAAATGCAGGAACGTCTCTCCATGGCCGGGATAGACGTTGGAAAAGCAGATGGTATTGCCGGCAATAAAACGCGCACTGCGATTCGCAAGTATCAAACTCAGAAAGGGTTGCCAGCGGATGGGTACCCGTCTTTTAGAATGTTACAAATCCTACGTGAAAACCAAAGCTAATCTTTGAAAAGCGCTTTACAAGCGGGTAGCATCAACGTATTATTTATAAATTAACCCTATAATAATACTAAATTAATATCATTTCACCTCTAAGAGAGGGACGTTCATGATCAAGCTACCAAAAGATGATATTTGTGAATACCCGGCTTATCTGTTTTGGAAAATGCAAAGCCGATTAACCAAACTGGCCAATCATCTAGAAAAAATTCACAAAACCAGCTCTTCTGAACAACTCATCAAACCAGAGTTGTTGGATAAACCTCACTACTGCAAAGAGTAATCTCTCTCGCTTAGCTGTTTGGAAAATTGCATGATTTGGTGAAAAGCTTGCAACATTCCGGCTGCATAATCGGCCGACACAATGGAAACATTTTCAAATGTCGTCGACACTTCAGCAAAATGATCATCCGATAAAAAAACGCTTTCTAGCGGTTCAAACATCCCCATTTCTGGATAGACTTCTTGCAAGGCTTCCCAAAGCTGATTTTCCGCATCTGCCAAATCAACATTCGACTCAAAAGGTTGCTTACTTCTGACAGACAAATGGCCATCTTTCTGTGGCATCAATAAAAGTCCATTCACCTGAACAAGGTGCTTTAAAAACCCAGGGTATACTTTAAAAAAACTCACCAAAGAATTTGCCATTGGGCGAGATAAGACAGCCGGCAACAAGGCCTGAGCTAACGGTGCCGAGGTTAACATGAGTGAGTCAATTGGCCAGTCTTTACCACAGGAAGACTTTAACGAATGAACTCGCTGATTCTCTCCCCTCACTTCAGGGAGCGTCTCCAGCAAAAAAACCTCAACCTCTTGCTGAGACAGTACATCCAGCATAGTCTGTTCGAATGCTTCCTGAGACAACTCGATTGCATCCGGGCGCCAAATAGCCATCTTCGCACCAGACATTAAGCGAGGCTCAAGATTGACCCACACTTTTTCGTCCATCACCTGCAAATCTGACTCCTGTGAGACATCAGACATTACCCATTGTTCGGCCGATTCCAACTCAGCGGCACTGGCAATATCTAGATTCAATAACCCCTTTTTTTCAGAAACAGCGTCTTCTAATTGCGAGAGTAAAAATTCAAATTGTCGAGCCTCTTTTGTATCCGGCACGGATGCCTCCTGCCAAGGAGCCAGCCCGTCCAGCAAAATCGTTTTGACTATTTTTTTAGGGTTCGGAATCCAAAGCAGAGTCACGGGATGCCCAGCTTGCTGTAAACAATAAGCGGTTAAAAGCCCCACCCAATCTTCTGCGACAACAGTTTGTGACGTCAACAGAGAACTCAAACCGATTCCTCAGTCGACTGTGCCTTTTTTTCACGTCGGGGTTTCAACCAAAATTCTGAAATAATGAGTAATACGGCTCCAATGGAGATGCCCATATCCGCTACATTGAACGTGGCATAATGCCAACTGCCAATATAAAAATCGACAAAATCCGTCACTCGTCCGGCCAGGATACGGTCAATCACATTACCGATTGCCCCACTTAATACCAAGTTAATTGCCACCACTTCGAGCGTCCAACGTTTAGGCAGTTTGGCTAACCAAATCACTAACGCAGTACCGACAATAAGCGCCAACACGGTAAAAAACCAACGTTGCCAGCCGCCAACTTCCGACAAGAAACTGAACGCTGCGCCATAGTTATAGACCAACGTCAGATTCAAGTGCGGCAAAATAGCCATCGGTTCACCCAGAGTTAGGGAGGTATTCGCCCAATACTTGGTCAACTGATCAATCACAATAAGGAGGATTGCCAGCCAAGTGGTTGTGACAGCAGAAGAAGAAAGCTTATTCATAATCAAACCCTGTTTAAAAACCACCAGGCCTGGTGGTTTTATGCAAACTGACGCGACTCCCCTTCCCCATAAACGTTATCGATACAACGCTGACATAGCGCGTCATCTTCTGAATGCGATCCAACATCTTCACGGTGGTGCCAACAACGACCACATTTTGGTTGTTCTGCGGCGCCCGCATCAACCCAAAGCTCTTCCATTTCAGATTCAACAGCGGCATCTGACTTTTCAGATAACAACTTCACTTCCGCATAAGAAGTAATCAGCACAAAACGCAACTCATCTTCCAGTAAATGGATTTGTTGGTATAAGTCATCCGCGGCATACAATGAAACTTTAGCTGTCAAAGAGCCTTTTACTACACCGTCGTTACGCAGTTTCTCAAGCTGTTTCGCAACCGCTGAACGAACCTCCATCATACGTGCCCAATAAGCCGAGTTCATCGATGTCGTTTCATCCAACTCTGTCAAACCGTCATACCATTCTTCCGTAAACACCGTTGCAGAATGTTCACCTGGTAGGGCTTTCCATAGCTCTTCCGCGGTAAAACTTAAAATCGGCGCAATCCAACGCGTCAATGCTTCAGCAATATGATACAAAGCGGTTTGCGCGGAACGACGTGGTAATCCATCCGCTTTAGCCGTATATTGACGATCTTTGATCACATCCAGATAGAAAGCGCCTAACTCAACCGAACAAAAGTGGGTGACTGCTTGATAAATGGCATGGAAGTTATAACTTTCATACGCCGCGATAATGTCTTTTTGAATGGTTGCCGCCTGTCCGACCACCCATTGATCCAGAGGCAACATCTTGTCATAAGGCACTTGATCTTTCACTGGATCAAACCCATTCATATTCGCCAATAAGAAACGCGAGGTGTTTCGAATACGGCGATAAGCATCGGCTGTGCGGCTGATAATCTCATCCGACACCGTCATTTCATAACGATAGTCGGCCGCAGCAATCCACAGACGCAAGATATCGGCACCGTACTTATTGGCAATGTCTTGCGGTGCAACCACATTCCCTTTTGACTTAGACATTTTCTTACCGTCTTTATCGACTGTAAAGCCATGTGTCAGCACCTGCTTATACGGTGCTTCCCCGTTGGTAGCCAAAGCCGTTAATAGAGACGATTGGAACCAACCACGATGCTGATCCGACCCTTCCAAATACAAATCAGCTGGCGTGGATAATTCTTCACGCTGATTCAACACGGTGAAGTGAGAAATCCCGGAATCAAACCAGACATCCAAAATATCCGTGACTTGTTCATAATCTTCTGCGTCCTCTCCTAACAAGGTCGCCGGATCCAGATCATACCAAGCGTCAATAGAATTTTTTTCAACCAATTGAGCGACTTTTTCCATTAACTCAATGGTATTCGGATGCATCGTTCCGGACGCTTTGTGTACAAAAATCGGAATCGGCACACCCCAGAAGCGCTGACGAGAAATACACCAATCCGGACGACCATCAATCATGCCTTCGATTCGTGCCTGCCCCCATTCTGGAACCCAGTCGACTTTCTTAATCGCTTTCAAAGCATCGTCACGCAAATGCCCTTCGGTCATGCTGATAAACCATTGTGGCGTGGCACGGAAAATCAACGGCGTTTTGGTTCGCCAACAATGCGGATAACTATGCACAATGGCTTCGTGGTGCACCAGAGCATTGTGCTCTTGTAGCACTTCAATCACATGGTCATCCGCTTTCAGGACGTTTTCACCTTCAAATAATGGGGTTCCGGCCACATAATTCCCTCGACCATCGACAGGACAATCCACTTCCAAATCATATTTTAAGCCAACCGCATAGTCTTCTTGACCATGACCTGGAGCAGTATGAACACACCCTGTTCCCGCATCTGTCGTGACATGATCACCTAAAATCAATGGCACAATGCGGTCATAAAATGGATGTTGTAAACGGATCAAATCGAACTGGTCCCCACGACCATAAGCAATCACACGGTACTGTTCAAAGCCCCATTTATCCATGGCATCTTTGATTAACGCTTCGGCTAAAAACAAGCGCTCCGGACCCTTTTCACCGGTGACCTGCACCACGGCATATTCCAGCTCAGGGTTAATGGAGACCGCTTGGTTGGCTGGCAATGTCCATGGCGTTGTGGTCCAGATGACAACCGACAGAGGCCCTTCTCCCGTGTGATCCTCTACATGGTGACACCGTTTGAAAAACGCCTCTTCATCCAGCACTTTAAAACGTACATCAATGGCATGAGAACGTTTGTCTTCATATTCCACTTCGGCCTCCGCCAATGCCGAATGACCACCCACACTCCAATAAACCGGCTTGGTACCTTTCACTAAATGACCATTTTCAACAATTTTTGCCAAAGCACGAATCTCATTCGCTTCAAAGCTAAAGTCTTTGGTCAAATACGGGTTTTTCCAATCCGCCATCACCCCTAAGCGTTGAAAGTCCGCCATCTGCCCATCGACTTGCTTTTGTGCATAATCTCGACACGCTTGACGAAATTCAGTCGCACCAATTTTTTGCCCGACCTTCCCTTTTTTCTTTTCAACGTTCAGTTCAATCGGCAACCCATGACAATCCCAGCCAGGAACAAAAGGGGCATCAAACCCACTTAACCCTTTTGACTTGACGATCATATCTTTCAACACTTTATTCACCGCGTGGCCGATATGAATATTACCGTTCGCGTATGGCGGTCCATCATGCAAAATAAATTTCGGCCGTCCAGCCATCGCGCTTCTGACGGATTCGTATAAAGACGCGTCCGCCCATGCTTGAACTTGCTTAGGTTCACGATTCGGCAAATTCCCACGCATTGGAAAATCTGTTTCGGGTAGGTTTAATGTCGGCTTATAATCTTTTGTCATGTCTATAACTTTTCGTTTAAAAGGTTAAGTAGGGGGTTAGTTTTTGTGAACGGACCCAGTTTGAGTCAGTCCATGAAATTGTTTTGCTTCTTGAGCATCGCATTCAATTTGCTCTGTTAGTTGCGTTAAATTTTCAAATTTCATTTCTGCGCGAATGTAATGCTCTATTCTAACGCTAATATGAGCGCCGTAAACATCTTTATCCCAATTGAACAAATGCACTTCGATAGAGGGTCGAGACCCATCGACCGTAGGGCGGATACCAATATTGGCAACGCCAGGCCAATCTTGTTCGGCCAAACCGGAAACCTTAACCGCATAAACCCCTTCCAAGGGCATCTGAATGCGTTTGGGGTTTAAGTTTAAAGTTCGAAAACCAATCTTGCGTCCTAATTTCTGGCCATGAATCACTCGTCCGTGAAAATGAAAGGGTTCGCCCAGCAGACGCTCTGCCATCGCTAAGTCATGCTTTAACAATGCCTGACGCACACGTGTACTGCTCACTCGAGCGCAATCTACTTCAAAGGTCGCCACATCGGTGACTTCAAACCCTAAACAACGGCCTTGTTCAGCTAAAAACTCAAAGTTCCCTTGACGTTGTTTGCCAAAGCAAAAGTCATCTCCGACCACCAAGTGCCGAACATTCAATCCCTCTTTTAAGACCGATTCAACGAACTGCATTGGGGTAAGATTGGCAAAGGCTTCATTAAATCGGCAAACCAACACATAATCAATGTCGGTCGCTTTAAAAGCACTGAGTTTTTCCCTTAAATTCATTAATCGCACAGGCGCTGTCTGAGGAGCAAAATATTCAATCGGCAACGGTTCAAAAATCATCACCACAGAAGGCAATCTTTGTGACTTAGCCAGATTGATAACTTGATCTAAAATGGCGCGATGCCCTAGATGAATGCCATCGAAATTACCGATGGTCAACACACACCCTGCCCGCAGTTCTGTTCTGACAGTGTCCAGATTTTGTAAGCCACGAATTAAGTGCATCAGTTCATAATTATTTTTTTAGTAAGCGATAAATTATAGCTTATTAGGACAAATAAGACTTTGTTAATCTTTAAAAAATCACTTAATACCCAATAAAAAAACCACCAGGCCTGGCCAGTTTTAACGCTCTTTTTTCAACAAGCGCTTCGGTTTGATTCCTGTTGCGACCAACACGACACCATAAGCGGCCATTGTACCGAACACAATCGCTAACAACCAACCCAAGCGATGCCAAGCATCAAAGGACAGCCAATCCGAAATATCTGGGGTAATTGCTAAAATCAAAATCACCAATACACTATTTGCAAACAAGACTTGCCCCCAGAGCTTTCCCCAACCTGGTAATGGCGAAAAAGCCTGCTGCTTTCTTAAAAACCAGTAAAGCAATCCCGCATTAACGAACGCTGAAATACTGGTGGCGGCAGCCAACCCCACATGTGCAAAAGGGCCAATCAACGCTAAATTCATGACTGTATTGGTCACCAAGGCGACCACCGCAATTTTAACCGGTGTTTTCATATCCTTACGCGCATAAAAAGCCGGCGCCAGAATTTTAACCAAAATAAAGCCCAGCAAACCAAAAGAATATGCCATCAAACTCATGCCTGACATCGTCACATCATTTTCCGTAAAGGCGCCATAGTAAAATAAAGTAATCATTAGGGGTTGGGCCAGCAATAGTAGGCCAAGCGTGGCGGGAACACCAATAATCAGCACCAAACGTAGCGCGGTATCGATATCTTGCCGGAAACCATCCCAATTTTCCGTAGCGGCTTTTTTCGACAGGCCGGGTAAAACCACGGTCGCTAAAGCCACACCAAACACCCCTAGTGGAAATTCCATCAAACGATCCGAATAATACAACCAAGAGACCGACCCCGTAATCAAAAAAGAAGCCAAAACAGTATCAATCAATAAATTGATCTGTGCCACCGACACTCCAAATAGCGCCGGTAACATTAAGCGCTTCACTTCGGAAACCCCTTCATCCGTTTTAGGAGAAGGGACTGGCAGCAGTCCAAGGCGCTTTAAAAAAGGGAGGTGAAAGAGCAGTTGCACCACCCCAGCCGCCAAAACCCCCCAAGCCAACGCCATGACGGGCACATCCAACAAAGGAGACACCCAAATAGCGAACGTGATTAATACCAGATTCAAGAAGACAGGTGTAAACGCGGGAACAGCAAACTGATCATAAGTGTTCATAATCGCTGAAGAAAAAGCGACTAGAGAAATGAGCAGCAAATACGGAAAGGTAATGGATAGCATATCAGACGCTAACTGAAATTTTTCCGGATCATCCGCAAAACCGGGTGCAAACACGAGCATCCAAAGACCTGATCCAAAAACGCCGAAGGCTGTTAGCAGCAATAGAATACCGCCTAATCGAAAAGAAATGGCATTGATTAAATGCTTGACGGCATCCTTCCCGCGCTTCTCCTTAACCTCAGATAAAACCGGAACAAACGCTTGTGAGAATGCACCTTCAGCAAACAGTCGGCGAAAGAAATTAGGGATTTTAAATGCGACAAAAAAAGCATCGGCTCCAGCAGTGGCACCAAAATAGCGTGCTATCACCATATCTCGAACAAAACCGAGCAGCCGGGAGATCATAGTCATACCGCCAACGGTAGCAGTGGCTTTAATAATACGTTTCAACGTTAGAGTCTTTAATGTTATGAGATATCACTATTGTAACGACGAACCGGAAGCAACTCGAATTTTTTTAATGTTCGGCTTTCTAAAAAGCACTTCCCTGGTTTTTAGACACAAAAAAACCGGGATAAACCCGGCTTTTTTAAGTAAACGCTGGTAATTAAGCCATTGCTTTAATACGCGCGTTAATACGACTTTTATTACGAGCCGCTTTGTTTTTAGCAATAAGACCTTTACGAGCCATATTGTCTAAGCTTGATTGCGCAACACGAAATGCAGCTGTTGCCGCTTCTTTATCGCCCGCTTCAACAGCAGAAAGAACTTTCTTGACTGTTGTACGCATTGCAGCGCGCATACCTGCATTATGTTGACGATGCTTCTCGGCTTGACGAGCTCTTTTCGTTGCTTGTACTGAATTTGCCATTCTTTATAACTCCAAAAATTTATTTTTTTCAATCGTTTACATCGATACGCATCGACAATCGACACTCATTAAGAAAGGGCTAAATCTTTCTAAAGTATCTAAATGTTTGAAAGGATTGCGGAATTATCTACAAAATCACTTCCCTTGTCAAACATTTATCATGCTTTCTTCATAAGAGAAAAATAAATTATTTTTTATTTTGGCAACTCAGGCTTAAAAGAGATATTTTTATCAACATCCCTCATCTAACGGAGTTGATAAGTGTGGTGTTTTTGTAATCTTCTATACCAATCAGCTAAGACATTGGCTTGGTAATATTGAATTGCCTGATGGACTTCTTCGAATGTTGCCCCTTCCATATCCAATACCGCACGCAAAACATCCTGCAGATGCTCGACATAATCCAATTTCAATTCTTTTGATATCGTGAATTGAGACAACTTGGTTAAAATCACCACATTGCTGACCTCGACCCATTGTTCTTGTGACATCGTATATTTTTGAACTAAAGAGGAAGGAACTTTTCCTTGTCTAATCTCTAACAACTCTTTTAGCAAATGCATATTGAAAAGTTCAGTTGCCACCGGCCTTAAAGTAAAAGACAACCCATTCATAAATGTCGGTTCTACACTATTTGCCACTTGTCCCTCCCTCCTTGCCACAAAATCATGACAACTGCACACTCATACTATTTCGAATTTCAAATTGTTCAATTTCCATTTGAATCAAATGCTGATCCTGACTGTTTGGAAAATCAAAATTAAAGGCATTACATTCTGCTTCAAACTCCGGAACAGAAAACGCTCGGATAAGCGTTGACTGAAATTTGAACAGTCGCTTACTCCCGGTAAAATAAAGGGTTATCTTACATCGCATATTCGGTTTATAGCGCTTATCCAGTTTGATGGACACACCTCCGGCACTCAAATTCACTTCCGCCTCAGGCCAAGAAGAAGGCGATTGGTCAGAACAAATATCTTGCAACAGCTCTCCATACGCATCAAAGGTATACGACATATATAAATACAAATGATACAAAGACTGAATTAAAGGAACTTTTTGAGCCGATGGTGATTCAAAACGTTTTTTCATGTCATCAATGGCAAAATGCTCAGGCAGCATTTTAGGCAAGACGAAGTGGGAAGACGTCGATTGTTCCGCACACTTTGCCATATGCTCGAAATGAGTTATCAGTTTCTGATTGAGACGCTCAAAGTATTGAAAGGTTTTAGGGGCAGAGGTTGCCAAGGATTGAATCTTCTGAACGCCTTTTGCATAGGCATGAAACGTCAACCAATCTTTTTTACTGGCTCTCGGGGACTGTCCTTCAGACAATGCTTGAACCCACTCCTTAAAAAATTCAATATAGGTTTCAAAGTCATCAAAAAAAGGGGCTAAAATATCTTTCTGCTCCTGAATCAGACCGACCCAATGATGCATTTCTCTTTTTGCTTTTTTAATCTTTTTTATTTTAGTCGGTGGGAAATAATCAATACCATACGCAAAGATCTGCTGATCCTTAATCGCTTCATTTGGTGTGATATAAATTTTTACAGGGATGTCAACGCGCCGGAAGCGTCGCATTTCATGTTTTTCAAACCAAAAAGGCACACAAATTCCTTTTTCATAAATGGTTAGAGAGTGCAACTTTGATCAAGACTGCTATAGCCCGACAAGTTATATTGTTATTTTTTGTTTTATTCTACAACCAATTTCCCAGTTTTACACCTATACTCACAGTATTATTTTTATAATCATAATCAATCAAACTTTCACCATAACCATAAAACCATTGAACATACGCATTCAAGTTCCGATGAATAGGAAAGCTGTACCCTAATTCCAGCGCGCCTTTATTATCTTGTTCATCAAAATTATTCCGCACCAATACACTGAACTGGTGCCGATTCTGCTTGGTTACAAAACGAAACTCTGCATTTCCCATATAATGCAAAATATCAGGGTTATCATCTTGACCGGCTGGTTCTGGAAATCGTAACCAAGGCTTAATCGCAAACGCTGAATTACCCTTTTCAAAGATCATTCGAATATAAGCTCGATCCCAGGAGCGTGATAAAGTCCCGGAACGACCATTGGACTGATGGACGAGACCTAGATCAACCAGTCGATTACGCCATCCATTAATCGTCCACTTATTATCAAAGCTCATCCAAACTTCGGGTTCATGATTGGTTTCCCGGAAGGGTTTTGAAATTTTGGAGTTGTAAGCTTGCCAAAATGAACGGTTGGTATAACCGACAAACAAATGGTCTCCCCAGCCCAATAATTGATCTGCAACAGGCACTTTCAAACTAATTTGAAATTTGACTTCATAAGGTTCAAAAGATTCGTCTCCTGTTAAAGCAACTTCTCTAAAAGGCTTCTCATTGGTCTCGGAAAAATTATAGGATCCGAACAAAACATAGTTCGTCCGGTATGGCTGAATGGAAAACGGGTTATATTTAGAGCGTTTTTCAGCTTCAAGTCGTGACGTGAGCGCCGATTTGTCCTCAAGATCAACAGATGAAGACAGGCACTGTTCTCTAATTTGCTCCAGCGTGGTATCTGGCGCTTGTTCTTGAAGCGCTTTTTGAACACACCCTGAATCGTAATTGGGTCCGGAAACAGCTGGTTGCGAAAATACCATTCCGCTCAAAAAAATAAGAAAAAATCCTACGAAAGGCCGACCCAACTTTTCATCATTATCCACAGCTTTTCTATTCCCTTTTCCTTGTTAATTGCTTTTATATAACCAAAGGTGATTCTTGCTTTTTCATTGACTTTTCAGCGATTTGATAACCGAGTTCAATCATTTCTGAGGCCCGATCAAACTCAAGCGACCCACAGACATCATTTGCTATTTCAATAATTTTATCTGGCGGATAGGCTGCCAGTTTTTGCCGCGCAATCGTGCTTTGCATCGAGTCAAACGCCAGGTCTGCAATTTCATAAACACTCCAGTTCCGAGTCGATGCGGCTTCATCAGGTTCTCGAAACTTACTGATAAACCGACTGATTTTTTCATAAAAATTATTTTCATCCTGAGACTGTTTGGATGACTCTTCTGATTCAGCTTCTAACTTTTCATCATCTGAACGAGATTCTATTTTTTCTATCTTATCAGTATTTTCGGGTTCACCACTTAAACTCACTGCAAGAATCATATCCGTTTTATCACTAAACGCAGGCGCAATTGGGACAGGATTTAAAACCCCCCCATCAATCAGATCAACACCATGATAATGAAACGGCGTAAAAAATAATGGCAAAGAAATCGAGGCTCGAATCGCATCAAATAAACGACCTGATTGCAGCCAGATTTCTCGCTGGCGCACAATATCTGAAGCCACGGCGGTATAAGTCATAGGTAAGTCTTCAATCATTTGATCACCGACCAAGTCGACCAAAGATTTAATGATCTTATCCCCTTTTACCAAACCACTGCGTTGCCAGGACAAATCCAATAATGTGACAATATCCACCTTACGAATAGAACAAACCCATTCTTCAAACTCATCCAACTTGCCAGCGGCATAAACACCCCCAACCAGAGCACCAATGGAACATCCGGTGACGGAACGAATCTCATACCCATTTTCTTCTAGCCAGCGAATCACACCAATATGTGCCCAACCTCTTGCTCCGCCACTGCCCAACACTAAAGAGATTGTTTTTTTATTTTCCATCCATGTCACCTTTTAGCCAATCTGTCAATGAAGGGAATCTTCAAGACCATCCTACCGCATGCAACTTACTCTGTATTCAACATAAAAAAACCACCAGGCCTGGTGGTTCTTTATTAAAGCACCTTAAAATATCCAGCGTCAAAGTCTTATTAAGCTTTTTTAAGCACTCCGACCACAAATAATAAAATCGCAGCGCCGACGGTCGCACTCACGATGGTGCCTAAAATACTTGTTGTGACGATGCCCAATAAGCCGAACACAAAGCCACCAACAAATGCCCCAATGACACCAATAACAATATTACCCAGCAGACCGAACCCTTGCCCTTTCATTAGTAAACCTGCAAGCCAACCAGCTATCGCTCCGACCGCTAAAAATGTGATCAAACCTGCTAAATCCATAAGTCACCTCTTTTATGATTTAAATGCACGTCAGTCAAAAAGCATCTTTGATAACACTTTGACTTTAAACACAAATTCATTGTACTTTCGAATACGTAAAAAAACTAGTTTAAAAGCAATCTATTAGATAAAAGACAACATCGAGTTAATCTCGATGATAAGGATGGTTTTGCAATACAGACCAAGCGCGATAAATTTGTTCAGCTACCATTACTCTCACCAAAGGATGTGGCAAGGTGAGCTTAGAAAGTCCCCATTTCCATTCGGCTTGTTGAATCAAACTGGCATCAAGCCCGTCTGGACCGCCAACGATTAACGCGACATCTTGCCCGGAACCTAACCAATCATCCAGTTTCTGAGAAAATTGAACCGTAGTCAATTCCTGGCCTTTTTCATCTAGCACAACCAGCTTAGCCCCTTTCGGCACCGCGGCCAAAATTCGCTTGGCTTCTTCAGATTTATATTGTGCAACGGATCCTGATTTCCCACGCGTTGCCATCGGGAGTTCTACAAGCTTTAACGTGCAGGCTTTTGGCAATCGTTTAGCATATTCGGCATACCCTGTTTGCACCCAGCCTGGCATCTTTTGTCCGACGACAATAAAATGAATATTCACAAACGTTTCAGCCTAATAAACTTTTAATATCAGCCGTTTGCTGAATCAAGACTCGCACCGTCACCCGGCTTGATATTCCATAATTTTTCAAGCTGGTAATGTGCTCGTGCAGACTCTGTCATCACATGAACAATGGCGTTACCAAGGTCCACCAAAACCCAATCAGGCTCTGGACCGGCTTCCACACCCATTGGTGGTTCACCTGCTTCTTTAAAGGCTTGTGCCACCGCATTCCCCGTAGAGCGGACATGCGTGGTTGATGTCCCTGTTGCAATGACCATTTTATCGGTAAAGGAAGAAAGCTTTGAAACATCCAAAACTTGAATATCTCGCGCTTTACTATCTTCCAAAGTACTAACAATTAACGCTTCAACTTGCTGGCTATCCATCATGTATTCAATCACTCTCTTCTATTGGTAAAGCTGATGTTCATATATATAACGGGCGACATTTTCCGGCATCAAATAATCAACCGGGTCTCCGTTTTTTAAATAAGATCGTAGCGCCGTGGCACTTAAATCCAATTGTGTGACAGGCAAATCGACAATCTGGCCACTTGCTTCCGTTAACTTGGGTACCCAGTGATTCATAAATATCTGCCCGACTTCCCCATCTCTTGGAACCGGTTCACCTGGTCGATGGGTTACCACAATATTGGCTAGATTTAAAATCCCTTGCCAATCGTGCCATTGATTAAATTTAGCAAACGCGTCAGTTCCCATCATTAAAACCAAAGAAGCATTCGGTTCAGATTTTTTAATGGCTTCCAAAGTAGTCGCGGTATAAGAAGGTCCACCCAGGTCCAACTCAATGGTATCCAACTTAAAACTCGGTTGGTTTTGAATGGCAAGTCGAACCATTTCGCACCGCTGTTGTGCTGATACAGATGGAGACGCTCTATGAACAGGCTGATAGGCAGGAATAAATCGCATCTCATCCAAATGAAGCGCATGAAGCACTTCCAAGGCCGGACGTAAATGCCCAAAATGAATCGGGTCGAAAGTACCGCCGTTAATGCCGATTAAACGATTAGTTTGCAAAAATAATTCTCTTTAGGTTTTTTTGGTATTATAGCAACTATGTCAAATATTCATATGACAATTCCCGAAATCCCTTCGTTATTTGAAGAAGCGATTTACCAACTGCTGTTGAATGGCAAGCCGATTAAAGAATACGACCTGATGAAACAATTGGTCGCTTTAGGGTTTGATCAGTTCACCCCTTCTCTAGAACCTTTAGAACTTTTCAGAGCGCATTTTTTATTGTTTCATTTATTGTATCGACTTCAAGACAAGTGGCATACAGAAAAAAAAGGCAATCTAAACATCCATACTTTGGATATTTATTTAGATACAACGCCTAAAGAAAATACAGCACAAAAGGTATCGGCAATTGATGAAGTCAAAACATACTATTTGGATTATGAAACCTTTATTCATACTCAAGAACAAGATGTCATTGATTTGATTGATGGCTTTTGGAAAAGTTTTGGAAAACCAGGGAGCCTCTCTTACAGTCAAAAAGAGATTCAAGAAGCCAAAAAGACATTGGAAATTGAAACCGATATCACACCCAAAAAAGTGCATCTGCAATATCGCAAGCTATCCCAAATCCATCATCCGGACAAAGGGGGAAAGGCTGAAGCGTTCCACGCCATCTGCCACGCAAAAGACGTATTATTGACGGCTGTTCGGAAGTAACATCACAGCCGCCCACGTCATACAATTACTCTCTAATCGTGCCGTCCCCTAGCACAATGTATTTTTGAGACGTCAACCCTTCCAGTCCGACTGGTCCGCGTGCATGGAATTTGTCCGTACTGATACCGATTTCAGCACCTAAACCATACTCAAACCCATCCGCAAAGCGAGTGGACGCGTTCACCATCACCGAACTGGAATCGACACGCGCCAAGAATTGACGGGAGGTCGTTAAATTTTCGGTAATAATCGATTCGGTATGACCTGAGCTGTACTGTGTAATATGCTCAATCGCCTCATCCACATCTTCCACTACTTTTATGGACAGAATAGGCGCTAAATATTCTGTGGCCCAGTCTTCTTCGGTAGCCGCTTTCATATCACAAATAGCACGCGTTTGTTCACAACCACGCAACTCCACACCTTTGGCTTCATACATTTCTACCAGGCCTGGCAGAATCTCGGCAGCACGAGAATCTGCAATCAATAGTGTTTCCATCGCATTACATACCCCATAACGATGCGTTTTAGCATTAAAAGCAACCCGCGTGGCTTTATCCGCATCTGCATCATCATCGATATAGACATGACAAATACCGTCTAAATGTTTGATGACAGGGACTTTAGCGCCTTCACTGATACGTTCAATCAATCCTTTACCGCCTCGAGGAATAATGACATCCACATAGTCCGGCATGGCAATCATCTCACCGACTGCGGCACGATCCGTAGTTTCCACCACTTGAACAGCGGTTGGCAAAAGACCTGACTCACTTAAAGCTGATTGAATACATTTAGCCAAGGCTCGGTTTGAATAAGCCGCCTCAGAACCTCCTCTCAACAAGGCCGCATTACCGGATTTCAAACATAAGGCCGCCGCATCAATCGTGACATTAGGACGAGATTCATAAATAATCCCCACCACTCCTAAAGGCACACGCATTTTTCCGACCTGAATGCCCGACGGCAGATAATTCATATCCGAAATCTCGCCAATCGGATCGTTCAAGGCTGCGATTTGTCTCAACCCCGTCGCCATGCCAGTTATCACTTTATCAGTCAAAGCCAAACGGTCCAACATCGCGGCATCTAGACCATTGGCTTTACCTTGCTCTAAATCTTTCGCATTTTCGGCTTTCAGCGTTTCGGCTTGCGCTTCCAGTGCGGTTGCAATATTTAATAATGCGGTATTTTTTTGACGAGTGGTCGCCACCATTAATTGACGGGAAGCTTCTCGGGCTTGTTGCCCCAGTTTCTGCATATAGGCTTTGACATCCATTTCTTTTTCACTCATCTTTATTCCACTCTCTGTCATCTAACTTTGTTTAAAAATCATTGCGAAATTTTAAATACCAGTTCCGAAAGACCTAACCACTCGTCGCCTTTGCGAAGGCCTTTAATCGTCAAATCAACTTGCAACGCAACGTTCAACAAACTTTGCCAATAAGCCAAATCATGACGCTGTAATGCTGCACTGAATTCCGCTTGCTTCGAAGACCAAATACGTAACTGCTTATACACTTGTGGCAACGATGCCATCTGTTGCTTTTGTGCAATCGAAATCAACTGTCGCAACTCTTTCGACAACAGCCAAAGCACAATCGGTGCTTCCAGACCTTCCTGCTGTAATCGATGTAAAATCTGTAATGCGTATTGGGTTCGGCCAAACAGCATAGCCGTGCTTAACGCAAATAACTGATAGTGTGCCTGATCTGCGACATTGTCGATAATATTCTGTGCGCTTAACGTACTACCGGCAGGAAAAAGCAACGCCAACTTTTCCATTTCTTGATCCGCCGCCAGTAAATTTCCTTCTACCCTTTCCGATAATAAGCCGGCGGCTTCTTCATCCAAACTGAGACCCGCTTCTTGTGCGCGGTTCTGACACCACTTAATGAGCCCAGCGCCCTCAATCGGTTTAGATTGAACGACCCAACCATGCGCTTCAATCGCCTGTACCCACTTCGACTTCAGTTGGCGGCCATCCAGTTTTTCACAGGTAATCACCAAACAGATTTCAGGCGGTTGATCATGCATAGCATTCGCCCAATCTTGAATAAAGGCGCCACCATCTTTACCCGGTGTACCTTTCGGCATATCCAATTCAATAATGCGGCGATCCGCAAACAAAGTGCCTGCCTGGGTTTCCATTTTCAGATCAGCCCATTTAAAGTTCGCGTCCACTTCATAACGGTCCCGCTGAAAATACTCTTGTGATCTGAGCACGCCTCTTAATCCATCTAAGGCTCGACGAACATACAAAGGCTCTTCACCATAAATCAACGTGATGGGCTTGATTTCAAACTGAGGATTCTGTAACTGCTTTAAAAAAGCAGGTGCCATAATCATAATAAATTACCTATGCCGCATTAATTTAACTGAGACCGGTTGATTCGATCAATGATCTGCATAGCAATATCATTCGCCATTTGCTGTTGAATCGAACGCAGCTCTCGATTTGAAGCCAGTGCTGCGGCATTATCAATACGTCGATCGCGATAAACCTGCACCACCGTTTTTAATAACTCTTTTTCCGTCGCCACATCTTCTACTCGAATAGATTGAGCCATTTTAATCAACTCAGATGTCGCATCTCCCTGCCCACTGATACTGGTTCGAGAGACGGTGTAACCGGTTGGCTGAAATGACAACACAATCTGCGCGTCCGCCATATTATTAACCACTTTAACATCAGACGCCTTAAGCTGCTGTTCCAATGAGCGTAGAATATCTGCACGAACCCCATCGGTATTAACCAGTTGAATCGACTCGAAAGTGGCCACCGCATTCTTGCCGACCCCTTTTAAGTGAAAGCCGCAGGCTGTCAAGGTTGCAACCATGCCTAAAATCGCAACAAAACGTAGCCTGACAAGCCAGGCCTGGCTAGTTTGAGTCATGATTAAATATTGAGACATCTTATCCCTCACTTAAATAGATTGGATCAACCTTTCACGACAATATTCACCAGACGTCCAGGCACCACAATTTCTTTAACGATGTCTTTGCCATCGATAAATTTGGCGGCATGTTCGTTCGCTTTTGCCGCGGCTAAAATGGTGTCTTTATCCGCTTCGGCTGCCACTTCGATTTTGCCTCGCAATTTACCGTTGACCTGCACCATGATTTCAATTTCATCTTTCACCAAGGCCGCTTCGTCTACTGCTGGCCAAGCCACATTCAATACCAATCCATCATGTCCTAACGCTTCCCAAAGCGCTTGAGAGGCATGCGGCGTCATCGGAGACAACATTAAAATCAACATTTCCAAAGCTTCTTGCATCACCGAACGACCCGCTTCTGATTCGTCCTTAAAGCGCGAAATATCATTCAACAATTCCATGGTCGCCGCAATGGCGGTATTGAAATGCATCCGACGTCCCATATCATCGGTCACTTTCTGTAATGTCGTGTGTAACTTCAAACGTAAGGCTTTTTGTTCTTTAGTCAAACCATCATTCGACGTACAAGCCGCAACCACACCTGTTGAAACGTGTGCTTGCACCTGACGCCAAACACGATTTAAGAAACGATGAGCCCCTTCTACAGCCGAATCAGACCACTCTAAGGTTTGCTCTGGCGGTGAGGCAAACATAATATACAAACGCAAGGTGTCGGCACCGTACTGGTCAATCAAAGTCTGCGGATCAATCCCGTTGTTCTTAGATTTAGACATCTTAATAATACCGCCGTATTGTACTTCCGTACCGTCTGACTTTAATGTGCCTTTGACGATGGCGCCCTTTTCATCGGTGACTGGCTCGACATCCAAAGGCGAATACCAAGTTTGTTTGCCTTTTTCATCTTGTGTAAACCAACTGCCTGCCAAGACCATGCCTTGCGTGAGCAGGTTTTTAAAGGGTTCATCGGATGAGACCAACCCTTCATCGCGCATCAGTTTATGGAAAAAACGTGCATACAATAGATGAAGAATGGCATGCTCAATCCCGCCGATATATTGATCCACTGGCAACCAATGGTCTGCCGCAGCTTTATCCAACATCGCATTGTCTTCATGGCGAGAGGTATAACGGGCATGATACCAAGACGACTCAAAGAAGGTATCAAAGGTATCGGTTTCGCGATTCGCCGGGCCGCCGCATTGCGGACACGCGCATTTTTTGAAACTGTCCAGTTTCGCTAAAGGCGATCCCGACCCATCTGGCACCACATCTTCCGGCAAACGCACCGGTAAATCTTTTTCCGGAACAGGAAGTGCGCCACAGGCTGGACAATAAATGACCGGGATCGGGCACCCCCAATAACGCTGACGAGAAATCCCCCAGTCACGTAATCGGTAGTTGGTCTGTTTTTCTCCTAAGCCTAATTCGCCTAACACTTTCGCCATTTCATGCAAAGCTTGCTTAGATTTCAACCCATCGAATTGTCCGGAATTAACCAACACCCCTTTTTCGGTAAAAGCTGCTTCGGAAACATCTGCTTCTTCGCCCGCTTTCGGCGCAATCACCGCTTTAATCGGCAAATCATACGCCTTTGCAAACTCATAATCACGTTGATCATGCGCTGGAACCGACATCACCGCACCGGTTCCATACCCCATCAACACAAAATTAGCTGCCCATACCGGCACTTCGTCACCGGTAATCGGGTGTTTGACGCGAATCCCTGTATCAACGCCTTTTTTCTCCATGGTTTCCATATCCGCTTCAGCGGTGGAAATATGAGAGCATGCTTCAATGAAACGTTCCAACGGTTCATTATTCACCGATGCTTTTCTTGCCCAAGGGTGATCTGCCGCCACAGCCACATAAGTCACCCCCATCAAGGTATCAGGGCGTGTAGTGTATACCTTCAGATTACCATTTGATTCATCCAAGCCTGAAGCGATCGGGAATTCAATCTCCAACCCGGTCGACTTACCAATCCAGTTTTTCTGCATGGTTTTGACTTGTTCCGGCCAGCCTTCAAGCTGATCCAAATCTTTCAATAATTCATCTGCATAATCGGTAATGCGTAAGAACCACTGTGCGATTTCTTTTCGCTCAACCGGCACGCCTGAACGCCATCCTTTGCCATCAATCACTTGCTCATTGGCCAGCACAGTCTGATCCACCGGGTCCCAATTCACCACTGATAGCTTACGATACACTAAGCCTTTTTCCATCAAACGGGTAAACAGCCATTGCTCCCAGCGATAGTACTCTGGATGACACGTAGCCACCTCTCTCGTCCAGTCATACCCTAGGCCGAGCCGTTTTAATTGGTTGCGCATATAATCAATATTTTGGTAGGTCCATTTAGCGGGTGCAACTTGATTATCCATTGCGGCATTTTCAGCAGGCAGACCAAAAGCATCCCACCCCATTGGTTGCAACACATTTTTGCCTTGCATACGCTGGAATCGTGACACCACATCGCCAATGGTATAGTTACGCACATGCCCCATATGTAACTTACCGCTTGGATAAGGAAACATGGAAAGACAGTAAAACTTCTCTTTCGAGTCGTCTTCTTTCGCTACAAAGACCTGCTGCTCATCCCAAACTTGCTGGATAGCGGCTTCAATGGATTGTGGTTGATAATCAGTTGTCGATTCAGGCATGGATTCTGTTGTCATGTATCGCTTTCTTTTTGGTATGATTAAAGATAAATTAAATGAAAAAGATTATAACAAATTAGAGGATGTAAAAATGAGTGAAAATAAAATGTTGGCAGCCTATCGTCACATCTTGGAAAAAGCAAAAGAATCGCTCATTCAAGCGGACATGAAAAGCTGGGATTTACTTGGCAAAGCCGTACACAAAGTAGAAGAAAAAGAATCGGTTCTAGAAGAATTGAGTCGAGAGCAATTAGAGCAGGTTCAAGAAGATGTCAAAGCCGATA
Organism: Hydrogenovibrio crunogenus; assembly: GCF_004786015.1. Classification (NCBI taxonomy): domain Bacteria; kingdom Pseudomonadati; phylum Pseudomonadota; class Gammaproteobacteria; order Thiotrichales; family Piscirickettsiaceae; genus Hydrogenovibrio; species Hydrogenovibrio crunogenus. The sequence goes on along the minus strand of NZ_CP032096.1, from coordinate 538,994 downwards.
TTTTTCAACTTGCCGAATATATGGAAGAGTTCAACGAGGGGGTAGAATCCTTTATTGAAATGGACCTGCCGATTATTGAAAAATATTTGGAAGAAAAAGCGCTTAGCTTGTCAGATCCAACAGATTTAATGATTTTAAAACTGCGCATTACGGCCGCAATGAATCCTGAAAAATCACTTTAATCTCAAATGAAAAACTGCCAGGCCTGGCAGTTTTTTATAATACATAACGTCTACTACTCTCTTTCGCATTTCTATTTTTTTGCCTGAACAAGTGGCAGCAACGCTATTTTTCGAGCGGCTAAAAAGCTCATCACAACACTGAGCAACAATAGCAAAGGGAGTTGCTTCCATTCCACAAAAGGCGTTGTGCCCGTATAAGGCTGCACTTCACCTCTCAACACCCCGGTTTCATAAGGTGGAATTTCTTGTTTGATTTGTCCATCCGTTCCTACAATGACGGTATAACCTGTATTAGTCGTTCGCGCGATCTCTCGTCCTAGCTCAATTGCGCGCATCTGCACATCCTGTACTTGCTGAGCCGGCTCAAACGTATGTGCAAACCAGGCATCATTACTCACGGTCACCAAATAACTGGAGGTTTTAGCCGAATCAGCCAACTCTTCACCAAAGGCCATTTCATAACAGACCGACACCCCTACTTTATGTTTCCCTAACGCTAAAGGCTCTTGATCGGGTGCGCCATGCGTAAATTCCGAAAACGGGATATCAAACATCAAACTTAAGGTTTTTAAGATTTTAGAAAAAGGGAAGTACTCACTAAATGGTACGAGGTGTTTTTTATGATAGACTTGCTCAGGATTTCTAGCATTGACCAGTGCATTAAAATACTCGCCTGTTTGTCGGTTGCGAGTAATCACCCCCATCAAAACATCGGTTTCCAGTAACTGAGTATCCTTAATAAAAGAGCGCAACACTCCGTTTTCAACCGTATCATAATACGCTGGCACAGCGGTTTCAGGCCAGACGATCAAATCGGCATCCAGATTCTGTTTTGTCAAACTAACATACGTTTTCAAGGTCGGTATAAAGTGAGCTCGATCCCACTTTTGATCCTGTTTAACATTCCCTTGCAACAAGGCCACTTTTACCGGTTTTCCTTCCGGCTCAACCCATTGCACATTTTTTAATGCCGCGCCTGTCAACCAAAGCACTGCTAATAGAAAACTGGCACCAATCCAAGCCCTGACTTGGTATAACCACAACAAAATACCCGCTGTCATCGCCACTGCCCAACTGACCCCCAACACCCCAAAAACGGGCGCATAGCCATCCAGCCAGGTCAACAGGTGCGTGTTTCCTGTCATTAAAAAAGGAAACCCACCAAATAAGGTCGCTCTCAACCATTCTGCAAACACCCAAACAGCTGGCATGACCAACACCCAACTAAAAGCGACCTTATCAGCACTTTTCAGCAAGCCAACCAACCAGCCAGCCAGCATAAAATACAACGATAAGAATAAAATAAAAATAAAGGTGGCTAGAATCGCCAAGACAAGGTTCACGTCCGCATAAATATACATGCTGGAAATTAACCAGCTCACCCCCACCCCAAAAAAGCCTAGGCCAAACCAAAGTCCGATTTGAGTCGTCTCTTTTTTAGAGCCTGCTTTAAACCAAAGCCAGAATAGGCCAGCTAACGCAATGACAGCCAAAGGAGCGATGGCCACAGGTGCATGCGCAAACACCATCATAGCGCCAAGTACAAAAGCACTCAATAATGGTTTGGACGGTTTAAAAAAAGAAAGGAATCGTTTCATAAATCGACTAGGACTGACTGGAAACATCCGTTGCATTTTTTTCTGACGACTCATTTGATGATGGCTCAGAAGTCTCGCTAACCTCTGATGATTTTGACTCTTGTGACTCGTCTTCTGAGTCAGACTCTTCGTCATCAAACACCGACTTTTCTTCTACCAAAAAGTTTTCTACTCGGCGTTCATCAGCTTTTAGCACGGTGATTCTCAACCCTTCAATTTCAAAAACCTCATCTTCTTCTGGAATTTTTCCTAACCGTTTGGCAACAATGCCGCCAATGGTTTCCAACAATTCATCTTCAAAGGTTGTATTAAAAAACTGGTTAAATTCATCCAAGGACGTTATTGCTTTTACCGCATAAGCACCGGAAATATGTTTTTGGATATTGTCATCATCTTCGTCATGCTCATCTTCGATGTCTCCAACAATTTGCTCCAAGACATCTTCAATGGTGACCAGTCCTGCGACTTCGCCATATTCGTCCACCACCAAAGCCATGTGATTTCGACTGTTTTTAAACTCTCTAAGCAACACATTTAAGCGCTTACTCTCCGATACCAAAACTGGCGTTCGGTAGAGTTCTTCCAGCTGAGTCTTATCGGTTAGCTGATGTTTGACAACCGCACGCAAGACATCTTTCGCCAGTAAAATACCAATCACCTCATCGGTATCTGCGGACAATACTGGATAACGAGAATGCGCTGCATCCAGCATAGTCTCTAAAATGACATCTAATTCATCCGCTTCATCCACACAAGACATTTGCACCTTTGGAATCATAACATCTCGGACACGCGCTTCCGACACATCCAACACCCCTTGAATCATTAACAGCGCATCTTTATCAATCAAGTCCTGTGCTTGGGCTTCTTGCAAAAATGAATCTAAATCTTCCCGGCTCTCCGGTTCATCTGAAAATAACTTGGAAAGCTTTTCAAACCACGAAGAACCGCTACTACTGTCACTCATGAAATTTTTCACTCCGGTTTACTATCATAAATAAATCTATACTTTCTATTCGTTATATACGAACCACTTCAGATATTTCAATAGGAAAGGGATCATCAAGAAAAAGTATAAAAGAAATACACAAATCAGTGCGTTGAATCAATCCGATTCATAAGGTGAGTCATAACCGAAATCCGCTAAGATTTCAGCCTCCAATGCTTCCATCTTAATGGCTTCTTCATCGTCTATATGGTCCATCCCTTGAAGATGCAAACATCCATGAACGACCATGTGTGCCCAGTGTGCTTCCAAGGGTTTGTGTTGTGCTTTGGCTTCTTGTTTCACCACCTCGGCACAAATGACCAAATCCCCGATATATGGCAACTCCTCACCGAGGTCCACTAAAACCGGAGGATTTTCAAATGGAAAAGACAGTACATTGGTGGTTTTATCTTTTCCTCGAAAATCACGATTAAGCGTTTGAATTTCATCTTCATCGACAATGCGAATCGTTAACTCCGTTTCACCGTCCAAACGATCATCCAGCAATGCGGCTTCAACCCACTTCAAACATTGTTCATAGGTCGGTAAATCAGCTTCTTCAACCTCTTCGACTGCTACTTGATAATCTAGGTGTATCATTTTGCCGCACTCCTTCTATCAAATTGATCGTAAGCTTGAACAATCTTTTGCACCAAGTTATGGCGCACCACGTCTTGAGATTGATAAAAGGTGAAGCCAATTCCTGGAACCCCTTCCAACACTTCAATCACGTGTCTTAACCCTGACCGTTGATGGTTCGGTAAATCACACTGCGTAATGTCACCGGTAACGACCGCTTTCGACCCAAAACCAATTCGAGTCAAAAACATTTTCATCTGTTCAGTTGTCGTGTTTTGAGCTTCATCTAAAATAATAAAAGATTCATTTAACGTACGACCACGCATAAAAGCAAGCGGCGCAATCTCAATAATATGTTTTTCAATCAACTTTTCAACTGTTTCAAACCCGAGCATCTCAAAAAGAGCATCAAATAAGGGACGTAAATAAGGATCCACCTTTTGATTGAGGTCTCCCGGTAAGAAACCAAGCTTTTCACCAGCTTCAACAGCCGGGCGCGTCAAAATAATGCGACGAACCTGTTCCGACTCCAATGCTTCAACAGCAGTGGCAACCGCTAAATAGGTTTTACCCGTTCCTGCCGGACCGATACCAAAGCTGACATCATACTCTTTTACAGATTGAATATAGTTGGCTTGGTTAGCATTACGCGTCTTGATGGTTTTCTTTCGCGTTTTGATTAATAATTGATCATCATCCATGGCTTTGGCTTCATCAAACCCCAGTGACTGCAAGGCAAGATGTACCTTCGGAGGGTCCAGAGGCTCTTTCTGCGCCATTTGGTACAAGTCACGAATGAACTGTTCAGTTTGCACCAACCGCTCTGCCAGCCCAGTGACACTAAACTTAAACCCCAAATGGTTTATTTCAACACCTAGACGCAGCTCAAGCTGAGACAAATGTTCACTGTGCCACCCGCAAAGGTTGGCCAGTGCATCATTATCTTCAGGAGTTAAATGAAATTGTATGGTGTGAAGCGTTGTCAATGAACAAAAACCATATAAGAAACGAGCCTAATAATAAGCCCATCATAATGAAAAAAATTGTGAATTACAACGCATAAAACTGTCGTTGAGAAAACTGCTCGGCTTCCGGTGTTGCCACCAACTTCCCTTTCAAAGAGTTGGTATAGGCTTCTTCAATTAAGACATCTACAAATTGACCAATCAGTTCTGGCTGCCCTTCAAAATTCACGACTCGATTATTTTCCGTACGCCCTGACACTTCATTAGTTGAATTACGCGACAGTCTTTCAACAAGCACGCGCTGTGTTGTCCCAACCATCCCATCACTAATTGCAGCCGTTTGCTCATTCAACATCGCTTGCAGGGCTTGTAAACGACGTTTTTTCATATGCAATTCAACATCATCAGGCAAACTCGCAGCAGGCGTTCCTGGACGAGGGCTGTAGATAAAACTGAAAGAACGGTCATAGTTCATTTCTTTTACCAAGGCGAGCGTTTCTTTAAAGTCATCGCACGTTTCCCCTGGGAAACCGACAATAAAATCACCCGACAAACTCAAATCAGGTCGAATTTTACGAATTTTACGAATCGTCGCTTTATATTCGATGGCCATATGATTGCGTTTCATCATCGCCAAGACTCTATCAGAGCCAGACTGAATCGGTAAATGTAAATGCGAAACCAATTCCGGCACCTCGGCATAACAATCAATTAAACTTTGTGTCATCTCATTTGGGTGTGATGTGGTAAAACGAATACGATCAATGCCTTCAACGGCTCTGACAGCATGAATTAAAACCGCTAAATCAGCCACTTCGCCATCCGGCATCTCACCGCGATACGCATTGACATTTTGCCCGAGTAAGTTGACTTCTCGCACACCTTGTTGAGCTAAAGATTCAATTTCAGCCATGACATCTGAAAAAGGTCGGCTGAATTCTTCACCACGAGTGTAAGGCACGACACAGAAAGTACAATATTTTGAGCACCCTTCCATGACAGACACAAAGGCCGACACGCCATTTGACTCGGGTTCGGCTAAGTTATCAAACTTTTCAATTTCAGGGAAAGAAATGTCGATAATCGCTCGCTTCTTCAATTTTTTATCTTGCTCAGTAGCAGTTCGTAAAGCTAAGGCTTCTTCGATCATCGCCGGTAAACGATGTAAGGTCTGCGGACCAAAAATGACATCCACTAAAGGGGCACGTTTACGAATCACATCCCCTTCCTGGGAGGCTACGCAACCACCAACACCAATCACTCGGTTCGGCTTTGCCGCTTTCCACTTTTTCCAACGTCCAAGTTCATCAAACACTTTTTCTTGTGCTTTCTCTCGTACAGAGCACGTATTCAAAAGCAACATATCGGCTTCTTCAGGTGTTTCCACCAGACTCAGTCCATAGGTTTTTTCTAACAACTTTGCCATACGATCTGAATCGTATTCATTCATCTGACACCCGTAAGTTTTGATGAATAAACCACCTGAGAATGGTGACGTGCGTGACTGTAATTCTGACATAACCCGACCTTAAAAAATAAAGACTTAATATTTGTACGGCTTTAACAAAGCTATCTTATTGATTCTAATTAATAAAATTTAAATTTAGGGCGCGTATTCTACCACAAAGTCATATAAAAACAGCAAAAACAAAAAAGCCCCTATTGAAGGGGCTTTTTTCCTAAACGCGACAGATCTAGAGTCGGTAACACAAGTCATATGTCACAGTACCATCAATCGTATAAGATGTAGCCGCATCATCCCCCTGAATCGCTCCAGAACTTGGGATGCCGTCATCATACTGGCTATCTACAATATTTGCCGCATCTCCGGGCATGTCCATAAAGCAAATATTATTTCCTTGCGCATTAGTGTAAGCATTTTCATTCACTTCAATATTTCCGCCAAATGCATGGGTTGGAATCGCATCATCTGGCGCCCCTGTCAAAAGATTGGCTCGGCGTAGCTGTTCATAAAAGGCCGCTTCCTCATCATCATCTATTTGACCGTTAGCATCCCCTTTATTGGTTGAAATATCCGCAATGGCAGACGAGCTATCATCCCCCGGCAAGGCTTTATAGCGCTGTTGATAGGTCAACACTGCAGACAGGATACTTTGTGCATCACTATGGACATTCTTAATCTTTGCGCCATTGATTAACTCTTGACCTTTCAGCACCCCGCCTAACAACAAGCCGATAATCACCAATACAATCGCCATTTCGACCAACGTAAACCCTTTTTGATGAACTGATGCCATGTTTATTTCTCCACATGAATTAATAATGCTTTATCTTCTTACAGTTTAGGCCAATTTCCATAAATTCACAGAGTAAATTTCTCTTACCCACATTCTTATTCGGGGTTAAGCTGAGCACAAAACTGCACTACAAACCGATTCCGATACTCCAGCGCCTCAAAGTAAATAGCGCCACCCACTGTCGACAATAGCTCGCGTGTAATAAACAACCCCAGCCCCATTCCTTTTTCCGAACTAGACCAAAACGGCTCAAATAATCGCTCACTTTGAATATCTTTTTCTCCCTCCTGACGCGCCATTGAAAAAATAACGTGCCCGTCAGGCATGACATCAATCAAAATCGGTTTGTCATAAGCATGATGTTGAAAGTTTTCCAGCACATTTTGAATGACCTGCTCAAACAACGTATAAGACATGGAACAGCTAAATGAGCCGTGCAACTGGTATTGAATATCCAACCCCTTTGCAATTCGTGTAATTTCACTGGCAAATTCAATCGATTCGACACCTTGAAAGGCGCCACTGGAAAGCGTCATTTGTTTAATGGTTTTTTCAGCACGCCCTGTCACGCCAGGCAATACCTTTTTTAGGTGCTCAACCAGCTGATGCTTTTCATCTTCTGATTCAACTTCACGAACTTGATCGGCTAACAATTGAATAAACTGAGCTAAATTTTTAATGTCATGCTGTACGAATAACTGATATTTTTCTAACCGCTTTTGTGACAAGAAAAACTGAGTATTTTTATTACTGACATCTAATACCAGTAAGGATTTGAACGTTTGAAAAATCAATTGAGCAAAGAGTTTTTTTTCACCCCTCAAACGAGGCGCGGCCAACAACAACTGAAAATCCATTCCACCTTCAGCAAGGCTCACAGGATAAGACACTGCGGCTTCTTTCCCTTTTTCAATGCGCTTCACCTCTCCAAACCAGACAATCTCGCCCTTCATGCCTTTAAAGCCAGCAGCCTTTAAAATTGGCCAGGCCTGCTCAATAAAATCCAACGCATCCTGGTTGACCACTTTATTCACTTCATACAGTTTTAAAATCGCATTTTTCAATTCACGACTTTGGGCCTGCAGATACCACACCACCAGAATCAACGTCAATCCGACTAAAGTGGTGCTAAAAGCTAACGCGCCTATCCATTCAGAAAACATCAAGAACGCTCAATGCCATATTTATTGATTAAGTAATAAACATTTTCACGTTTCAATCCAAGTCGTCGAGCCACCTCATGGATATTAAATTCCGTATCACTCAATACTTGCTTTAATAACTTTAACTCAGCTGCATTTCGGGCGGCTTTTACCCCCTTGGCCATTTCAAGGTCCAACTCGATCTTCTGAACCCCCTCTTGCTCTTTTAACTTTAAAGACTGTTTTAAAAACAACAATGCGCGATCAATCGATTGCTTTAATACGCCATACTCAACCGGTTTAGTCAAAAAATCAAACGCGCCATATTTAATCGAAGCATATGACGTTTCGTCAGCCGATTGTCCCGTAAGCACAATCACCTTAGTACTCAACATTTCTTCAGAAACCCAATCCAGTAATTTCAGACCTTCTGTCGCAGCATGCTCATTTGGCGGCATCCCTAAATCCAATACCACAACCTCAATCATTTGCTCCTTTAGCAAAGTAATCGCATCTATCGTTGTTTCTGCTTCATACACGCTAAAACCAGACCCTTTAAGGGAAAAAGACAACATTGCCCTCAAACCTTGATCATCATCGACCAATAATACCGAGCCCATCCAACCTCCTTATAAGTTCAATAAAGAACCATCATTAAATTGAACCACCTCAAAATTCGTCACACGACTTGCATAACCGCTATCAAGCCATTCCTGCTCAGTCAAATTAACATAAAGCGTATCGTCACCTGACCCACCATCCAAGTCACCATTAATCAACCCATCAATCTTAAGAGCATCATTTCCGGCCCCCATATCAACGGCATTATTTACATTTCCCTTAATATAAATAAAGTCATTTCCGCCTTCGGCTTTTAACGACTTTGTGCCGTTCAGATCGCCTTCAATCGTTAAATTATCGTCTTCGGCCCCTAAAGAAATAGCGGCTTCTGAGTTCCCCAGAATCCACACAATGTCATTTCCCGTCCCTGTATCCAAAGCATCATTCTGATTTCCTCCTATTTGAACCGTATTGTTGCCATTCTTAAGGTTTAGTTTGGCATTTAAATCCCCGGTCACCTCTAATGAATCATCACCATTGGTTGCTAAGAAATCACCACTGTCATTAAAATCATCAGAAATCGTGGTATCGAAAGTGCCTGACGGCAAGACGGGGACTTCTCCAGTGGAGGGTGTACCACTTCCTGGTGTGTTATCAAACAGAGCATTCGGGTGTGTTTTTAAGAAATGCGATTTAACTTCATAGCCTGACAAACCTGAAACCGTGTCATCAAAGAAACCACCAACGGATGGCATTGCTGCAAAACTCCCCTGCCAAAATAATGCATCACCATCACAGTTCTCGCTTTCTGGTGTTCCTCGCTCATTACAATTTACCCCTCCTCTTTGATTACCCGCAACCAACACAACAGAAAGATTTTCATAAGCCATTTGAGAGGAATGACTACAAGACGAAACCCCTTCCGAACAAACATCATAATTCCCTTGGCCAGCATCATCTGCAACCGGAGGCGTGATCAACTGAAAAACGGGAAGCACTCCAGCAGACACCGATCCCTGAGAACAAGTTCGATTACAAAAATAGCTGGCTGAATGCGCTGCATCTTGCATAGTGGTAATGACCGTTGCACCTTCATTCACGGTATAAAGCACCAAATTCGAAAAACCATCTCGCACATCTGATAATCGCAGTCCTATATCTCGATAAGGTACATGGCCTTCAGAGTCTGTACAAGCACCGCTTGTGACTCGATCTTCCAAACCATCGCTATCCACATCAGGGCAAGGCAAATAACTGTTCACATCATTAAATGACAATAATGCTTGCTTTATTTGAGATAAAAACTGACGACTATCCGCATAGCGAACCTGGTCATTTTGTGATTTTAAAATCACAACGGAACCGACAATCAACAACGAAACAATCATCAACACCAAAGCCATTTCAATCAACGTAAACCCTTGACTAAACCGATTCCTACTCACCCGAGAACCCTCTTACCTTTAACAAAGCCTGCTTTGCGTCATACATATTTATCCAAGTCAAATAATCATCCATTACATCTGAGCGATTAATTTGGAACACCCCCGATTGATCTCCATCACAATTTTCTCGCTCTTCTGAACCAGTGGCCGTCGCTCCTAAACAATCTTCCCAGGTTTGTAATCCATTTTTGCCAAACGACACCACCATGGCCACAATGCCATTATCAACTTCCGCTTGCTGCTCGTCTATGACTTTCATATTCTTTAAAGCATCTGCTTCATCCACGCCATTAGGCGGGGTCGCCATCACGAAATAGGGGGAAAAATCACCAGGCCTGGGATCTTCAGAAAATCGACAATTTCCGGTACATGCGCCATCAGCTTTTGCTGAAGAGCAATGGCAGTAAAATAGATTGCTTGTCGCGCAAACACCGGACTCATTAGGCAACGTTCGCTCACCCGTCTGACCAAAAACACTAGCGGATTGACAAAGGTCATTAATATACTTCTTGTTCTCCGAGCGTGCATTCACACGGTAATAAAATGGATTATGCCAAACATCTTTTCTGGGAACCCCCAAGTCTCGAGAAGGCAGTGTTCCTTCACGTGCTTTACAAACTGACACGCCACTGGATTCTTTACGATTTTCTTTCCCATCCTCATCTGTATCTGGGCAAGGGAGATGCTTATTCACCTTTAAATAGGTCAACATCGCCTGTTTGATATCCAGCATTTGCTTCTCTGCTATTTTGCTGTTTTCCGCCTGATGAAAACTGCCTAAAAAACTCAACCCTCCCCCCACAATCAACCCTATCAATAACAGCGCAAATGCCATTTCTATTAAGGTAAAGCCTGTTTGACTATCAGAGGATTGACTCATAACCCACACGTCCCAGTAAAGCTTCGCCAATTACCGCCGGAAGGATTTTGAACCGCATCATAATCATTAAACCAGTAGGCTGCATTTGAATCGACTTGAGTGAGCGAATCCAACTGACTACAAACTCGATTCATGACCGTATTCTGCCACTCAGAAAAAGTAATACCCACCACCAAATCATTCACACCAATATTTTCTCTGCTTTGGCTGAAAAAATGTCGGTTACCATCCGCGTTACCATCTACCTGATGGCCGTCGATATCAAAGCGCCGGTCTAAATAATCGGCAACCCTTTCAACGGCCGTTCCACTTTGACTTCGGTCTTGTGCAAAACCATCTTGGAAGACTTGCGGCACATTAGGAAAAATAATCAAGGCAACATAACCCTCAACGCCATTCAACGTCAACCAAGGTAAAGTTGCATCCGGTAACCCATTAGGTGGCGGCGCATCAGGCTCCATGGCAGGAGTAAGGGTAATATTTAATGGTGCATAACGCCCTGTCGATCCATTATTGTATAAATTATTTCCATTCACGAAGCGTTCATCCACAACATAATAAAACTGACGCGGCTCAAGCGCTCCAAAGAAAAAATTACGCGTCTTAAACCCCACAGGTAAAAAACCATACACAAAACCACTGGTGTCATCAGCCGTGTCACGCGGGTTGCCGCAGCTGGTTTCTGCACCCAGCACCCAGCCATCTCCATCCAAATCTCGACAAGGTAAATAGCCAGGTCCAGGAAGCTTTCCGGCTTCTTTATAAGTTCGACTATTCGAGACTAAATCACTCTGATAGAGCTCAGGTTGAAAAACTGCATACTTTAATAGCTGTTGCTTCACTTCATTTAACTGACTCATCTGCTTTAAATAAACATCTGATTGATACCGTAATGCGGTGTTGTCTTGGTAAAGACTAAAGATTGCTGCTGCTCCAATGGCCATAACAACCACAAGCAACATCATAATAAATCCGGATTGAGATGAGGAGAGACTGGCGCGCATAAGAACTGCCTTTAATCAAACTATAGACAGTTTAAAACAAAAAGAGGTCAGCCATAAACAAAAAACAAAACGCACCAAACAAATACATAAAACGCACCAAACAAACATAAAAAGTTAATAAAAATAACAAACCAAACCAAAAAAACGAACAAAAATCATTAAAAATCAACAAAATAAAAAAACTGGCTTGTTTAGTGCTTTGTTTAGCCCGACTTGCTTTATTTTATTCAATCTTACATATATAAGAGGCTAAACAATATGCAAAACCATCCTCATCAACCCAATAAGCTTAGACGCTTGATGCTAAAAACAATGATGGCGCTTCCTGCTACCATGCTTTTTTCAAACGTTGCCACAGCATCTGAAGTAAACAGCACTGGTCTGGCAGTAACGGATGATACAGTAACTGTAGGTATTCTTCACTCAGCCACAGGAACTATGGCTATCAGTGAAACTGGGTCAATCCAAGCCGAAAAATTAGCCATTGAGCAAATCAATGCTTCAGGTGGTGTCTTAGGACGTCAAATCAAATACATTCAAGAAGATGGGGCAAGTGATTGGCCTACTTTTGCTGAAAAAGCTAAGAAACTTCTTGTTCAAGACAAAGTTGATGCAATCATGGGGTGTTGGACTTCAGCTTCGCGTAAAGCAGTACTTCCTGTTATGGAACAATATAACGGTATGCTTTTCTACCCTACTTTCTATGAAGGGTTAGAGCAATCTCCTAATGTAATCTACACAGGGCAAGAAGCAACTCAGCAAATCCTTAAGGGTATCGATTGGGCTAAAGAAACAAAAGGAGCTAAGAAATTTTTCTTGCTTGGTTCTGACTACATCTGGCCACGTACTTCTAACAAAATCGCTCGCAAACACATCGAAAAACTTGGCTTAAAAGTAGTCGGTGAAGAGTATTACCCTTTAGGACACACTCAGTTCAACTCAGTAATCAACAAAATCAAGCTTAAAAAGCCTGATGTGATCTTTACTACTGTCGTTGGTGGGTCTAACGTTGCATTCTACAAGCAGCTTAAAGCAGCGGGTATTGATCTAACTAAAGAAAAACCACTGGTCCTTACACTATCTGTAACAGAAGATGAAATTTTAGGTATCGGCGGTGAAAATGTTGAAGGTCTATACGCTTCAATGAAGTATTTCCAAAGCCTACCTAATGACAACAATAAAGCATTTGTTAAAGCATTCAAGAAACGCTGGGGAGACGACATTGTTATTGGTGATGTAACTCAAGCAGCATATCTTGGTCCTTGGTTATGGAAAGCAGCAGTTGAAAAGGCTGGTTCTTTCGATATCGATAAGATTCGTAAAACTCTACCGGGCATTGAACTCACAACTGCACCAGAAGGTTATGTAAAAGTTCATCCTAACCATCATTTATGGTCTAAATCCCGCATTGGCCACGCTAAAAAAGATGGTCAGTTTGACGTGGTTTATGAATCTAAAGAGTTGATTGAACCAAATCCATTCCCTAAAGGTTACCAATAAGTTAACCATCTGCAGTCCATTTAAATATGGGCTGCACCTAATTAAAGGCTCTAAAAGCAGTATAGAGTCTTTAATTAGGTGCACTAACCAACCAAGAATACTCTAAAAATTTTAACTTGAATTATTTTACCTGCCAGGAGGAAAAATAAATGTTTGCTGACTACACATGGGCTGAGCTGGGCTCAATTTTTGCGATGCAAGGCTTTTCAGGCCTAATACTATTCTCTGTACTGCTATTGATGGCTCTAGGTTTGGCAATTATTTTTGGCCAAATGGGAGTCATTAATATGGCTCACGGAGAGTTTATGATTCTTGGTGCCTACATCACTTACTTAACCTCAAATTTATTTTCGACGTACCTTCCTGATCTTTTTGGAATCTACTTCTTTATAGCGATAATTTTTGCCTTTATAGGGACATTTTTACTCGGTGCTCTAGTGGAGTGGTCATTGATTAGACACCTATACAAACGCCCACTTGATACCCTTCTGGCAACCTGGGGGTTAAGCTTAATTCTTCAACAATTGTATAGAACTGTTTTTGGTCCTCGTGAAGTAGGAGTCACCTTACCCGACTGGATGATGGGATCGTTTGCAGTTAGCGAGATGATTGAAGTTCCCGTCAATGGAATGATTGTAATGGTTATCACACTGTTCATCACAGTAGGAGTGTTCCTATTTTTGCAAAAATCAAGAAAAGGCAAACAATCTCGCGCAGTCGTTCAAAACAGAGCCATGGCTGGAGCAGTAGGTATCGACACAGCTCGTGTCGACCGATTTACCTTTGCACTGGGTTGTGGAATCGCAGGTATCGCTGGAGCGACGTTTACTATGATCGGATCTACTGGCCCAACATCTGGACAGCTTTATATTGTGGATACCTTCCTGGTAGTGGTATTTGGTGGCGCAGCAAGCCTTCTTGGAACCATTGCATCTGCGTTCAGTATTTCACAAGCACAATCAATTATGGAATTTTTCTTGAGTGGCTCTATGGCGAAAGTCTTAACGTTATTAACGGTTATCGTGATCCTAATGCTTCGTCCACAGGGACTCTTCTCACTTAAAGTTCGTCGCTAGGAGAATAAAAAGATGGTACAAACTAAACTACGTTCATTAGCCCCCAAAAATGATGTCATATCATTTCTAATCTTAGCTGCGATTTTATTAGTCGCGCTACCCGTATTATTCGATATTTTTAGGTTAAATTTAATCGGAAAATATCTGACATTCGCATTCGTTGCTTTAGGTCTCGTGCTTTCTTGGGGGCTTGGCGGCATATTAAGTCTAGGTCAAGGAATTTTCTTTGGCTTAGGTGGTTACGCCATGGCGATGTTCTTGAAGCTTGAGGCTTCCAGCCCCGAAAATACACAGATTCAGTCAACGCCAGGTATCCCGGATTTTATGGACTGGAACCAATTGACCGAACTGCCTTGGTTTTGGGAACCCTTCCACAGTTTTGGCTTCACCGTGTTTGCAATCTTTGCTTTACCAGCTTTGTTTGCTTACATCATCGGGGCGGCAATGTTTAAACGTAGAGTTGGCGGGGTTTATTTCGCCATCATCACGCAAGCCATTGCTGCCATCCTGACTATTTTAATTATTGGTCAACAAGGATTTACCGGTGGCGTTAACGGCATTACAGACTTAAGAACATTACATGGTTGGGATATTCGTACTGACTCTGCCAAATATGTACTTTATTTCGTAAACGTTGTTCTGCTATTGATAACACTGGTAGCTGCCCAATACATTCGAAAAAGTAAACTAGGCAGACTTTTAGTTGCGATGCGCGACAGTGAAGACCGAGTCCGCTTCTCTGGATACGATGTTTCAAACTTCAAAATATTTATCTTCTGCATTGCCGGGATTTTTTCTTCAATCGGTGGCGCCATGTTTACACTTCAAGTTGGATTCATGTCCCCCTCATTGATTGGAATCGTACCTTCAATAGAAATGGTTATTTTTGCAGCCGTAGGCGGAAATCTTTCAATCTTTGGTGCGATTTACGGAGCCTTAATTGTTAACTGGGCTAAGACGATTCTTTCCGAGTCCTATCCAGAGCTTTGGCTGTTCGCTATGGGAGCTTTATTTATCGCAGTGGTACTCGCCTTCCCTAAAGGGTTAGCTGGAATCTACGAAAGCCATGTGCAGCCTTGGGTAGATAAAAAATTAAAAGCAATACAAAAGAAAAAAGCTGAAAAGTAATTAACAATTAATGATCAAGGTATTGGAGACAACCATGTACCAACAAAAAGATTTTGTCTTAACTATTGAAGGACTTACCGTTTCGTTTGACGGGTTCAAAGCTGTAAACGATGTGTCTTTATACATTGAGGAACAAGAAATACGCGTCATAATTGGACCAAATGGCGCGGGAAAAACCACTGTTCTCGACTTGATTTGCGGACGAACCAAAGCTACCGAAGGTTCTATTAAGTTTAAAGGTAAAGAATTAACCAAACTGAAAGAACATGAAATTGTACATGCTGGCGTCGGTCGAAAATTTCAAAACCCGTCTATCTATGAAGACCTGACTGTTTTCGAAAACCTTGAACTCTCTTTCCCTAGGGGAAAGAAAGTTTGGGGTGCTCTGACATTCAGCCGAGACCAAGAGGTCATCGATAAGGTTACTGAAATTGCGGAAATGATTTTCCTTCAAGACAAGCTTGATAGCCCCGCCAACCTTCTAAGTCATGGCCAAAAACAATGGCTTGAGATTGGAATGCTTCTAATTCAAGACCCCGAACTGCTTATGCTGGATGAGCCCGTCGCAGGAATGTCAGTCTCAGAGCGTAAACAAACGGCAGAACTGCTCCAGAGAATTACTAAAGATCGTTCCGTATTAGTTATTGAGCACGACATGCACTTCGTAGAAGAAATTGCTGACAGAGTCACCGTACTTCACCAAGGACAAGTTCTTTCCGAAGGTTCAATGGAAAAAGTCCAGAACGACCCGAAAGTTATTGAAGTTTACTTGGGACATTAAGGGAGTAAAAAGATGCTAGAGATACAAGATTTACATGTCGCTTATGGAGAAAGTGAAGTTATTAAAGGTTTAAACCTCTCTCTCAAAAAGAATGAGATCATTGCTATTTTGGGGCGTAACGGAATGGGAAAAACCACCCTAATGAAATCATTGATTGGAATGATTCCTTCTAAATCAGGAAGCGTCAAGCTTGAAAATAAAGAGTTATTTGGCATGAAGAGCCATGAACGCGTAAAAGCTGGACTAGGATTTGTTCCTCAAGGAAGAATGATCTTTTCAACCATGACGGTACAGGAAAACATCGAAACAGGACTGACCAGTACCAAAGAAACGGAAGTACCGGAAGATTTATACAATATCTTTCCAGTTTTACGTGAAATGAGAAAACGTCGTGGCGGAAACCTATCCGGTGGTCAACAGCAACAACTGGCGATTGCCCGTGCACTTGCAAGTGACCCAGACGTTCTGTTATTGGACGAACCGACAGAAGGTATTCAGCCTTCAATCATCAAAGAAATGGCTCACACCTTGAAGGAAATCCGCGACTCCAGAGGGTTATCAATCATCGTATCCGAGCAAGTTTTAAGCTTCGCTTTGGATGTAGCCGATCGAATTATTGTTATAGAAAAAGGCAAGATCATTCACGATCAGCCACGCAATGAAGTCGACGAAGATAAAGTTGCGTCATTTTTATCTGTTTAAGCTAAACCAAGTTAAATTTATACAACAGGAGAACCAAAATGGCCGAAACTATTATTAAAATCGACCTCAACAAATCCGCGTACGAGCATGATAATATCCATAACCGCTGGCACCCTGATATCCCAATGGTTTCAATGGTAAAACCTGGTGATGATTTCATCATCGAATGCATGGACTGGACAGGGGGGCAAATCGAAAACAATGATGATGCCGCCGATGTTCGTGACGTCGATTTGACTCAAGTACATTTTTTATCAGGCCCAGTCGGAATCGAAGGTGCAGAACCAGGGGACCTACTAGAAGTCGACATCTTAGACATAGGAACATTCGCCGACAGTCAATGGGGATTTAATGGCTTCTTTTCTAAACAAAACGGAGGGGGCTTCTTAACGGATCACTTCCCAGAAGCACAAAAAACCATTTGGGACTTCAATGGAATGTTTACCAAATCAAGACACATTCCGGGCGTTGAATTTGCAGGTTTAATCCATCCTGGATTAATTGGTTGCCTACCAGACAAAAAGATGTTGGATGAATGGAATACTCGAGAAAAAGAACTTTTTGACACTGATCCTGAGCGCACGCCACCTCTAGCAGCTCTTCCTTACGCCGAAACTGCACACATGGGCCGGATGAAACCAGAGGAAGCTAAATCGGCAGCGGCGGAAGGAGCTCGTACCGTTCCGCCAAGAGAACACGGTGGTAACTGTGACATCAAAGACTTATCACGTGGTTCAAAAGTTTACTTCCCAGTTTACGTTAAAGATGCTGGCCTTTCTGTTGGTGATTTACACTTCAGTCAAGGTGATGGAGAAATCACTTTCTGTGGTGCAATTGAGATGGCTGGCTGGATTCACCTACGCGTGAATCTGGTTAAAGATGGTATGAAAAAATACGGCATCAAAAACCCAATCTTCAAACCAAGCCCAATTACGCCGCGTTATGACGACTATTTGATCTTTGAAGGTATCTCGGTTGATGAAGAGGGTCAACAACACTATCTTGACGTCAACGTTGCTTATAGACAGGCCTGTTTGAATGCCATCGAATACCTTAAGAAGTTTGGTTATTCAGGTGCACAAGCATACTCGCTATTAGGTACGGCTCCCGTTCAAGGCCACATCAGTGGTGTAGTTGATATTCCAAACTCATGCGCAACGCTATGGTTGCCTACCGATATCTTTGAGTTTGATGTCAACCCGAATGCCGAAGGGCCTAAAAAATACGTCGATGATAGCGTTCAAGTTCCATTAGCGCCTGACTTAAAGTAAGGAGTTTTAAACTATGCCAGTCTATGATTATAAGTGTCCTGACCATGGTATCTTTTATGAACTCGCGACCATGGATGAGTCAAACAAACCAGCTCAATGCCCGCATTGCCAGACTTTGTCGCCTAGAATCATCATGATTCCACCTGAAATTTTAGATATGGCACCAGCCAAACGCAATGCCATTGAAAAAAATGAAGCGGCTCAGCACGAACCTCAGGTATCGACTGTAGACAGTCGTGCCGAGAATACCGAAAAGCTAAAACATGGTTGTGGTTGTCAATACCATAAAAAAGGCAAATCAAAACTCATGTGGACAGCAGATGGAAAGAAAATGTTTCCTTCAATGCGACCTTGGATGATTAGCCACTAACATCCAAACTTTTAAGACCCTGATAATTCAGGGTCTATATCACTTTCCAATCCCCTAGCGTACAGATAGATTGATTACATAAACGCTTTAAATATCTTTAAATACAGATTCACTAACGTATCCGTTAACTTATTTGGATCTTTCAATATCCCATAGTGTCCAGGCTTAAAAATCTGCTGCGTATAATCATTTTCACCATCGGTATCCAAGGCGAGACAAAAAGTTTTAATTCCTTTATTCTCCACTTCTCGTACCGCTACTTTTGCATCTTCAATTAAATAATTTTCATCGTATACATCTATATCAGAAGGTTTGCCGTCCGTTATAACTAAAATCAATTTATGTGTTTCTTGGCGCTGTGCAATCTCAGTATAAGCATGTCGAACACCCGCACCCAATCTAGTTGAGTATTGGGCCGTGAGATTAGGCAATCTGGATGATAAGACATCACCTTGCTCTGCAAACCCCTTCAACTCATAATAATTAATATGATGACGTCCATCTGAATTGAAGCCATGAACGGCGTAAGAATGATCCAATTTATCCAAAAGACTGGATAACACCAACGTTGATTGCTCCGTATTTTTTAAAATACTGATTTCACTGTCTAAGTACGTCTGATTCATCGACTCAGACAAGTCTAATAATACAAGCAATGCTATATCTTGATGATGATCTGACTGGATTTTAAGATAAAGATTCGGATCTGAATGAATCCGTCCCGACCTCAAATCAACTAAAGTATTCACAACGGCTTCCAAGTCGAGTTCATCACCTTCTTTTTGTGCCTTTTGTTTCCATCTATTTTGCTGATAGGACGAAATCAGTTTATACAACTTGAAAACCAACTGGGCGTGTAAATGATCCAACAAATTAGTATGCTTAGCTTGATCATCAATTGGCTTAAATACATCTACGGAACACCAACGCTCTTTGAATCGAGCAATCTTATAATCCCACTCTTTATAACAAAGGGAAGCCAGCGTCGATGCTTTGTTCCGTAACTCATTATCAGAATGTTCAGGCACTTCTTTGAAAACTAAATTACCTTCTTCATTAGGTGCTGTTTCCGACAATGCAGAAACCTCCCTTTCGGCAAAAGATTCTTTAAATGATCGCGCATCATAATCTGAAATATTTTCGTTACCATCACTTGACGTACCCTCAGCTAGGACAGGTTCCACTTGTTGCCACAAATATTGATTATCATCCCGGTAATCAACAATGGTAAATTCCGTTCGTTCGTTCATACTGATACGCATTTGACCAATATCATTAGCTAACTGCAGCCCCAACCTCAAGGACAAACCAGCGTCATTTAACTCGTTGAATGAAAGTGACCTAAAAGCATTCAATGCTTTACTTACAATATAGTTACTTGACTCATAGCTCGAATTTAAAATCCCATAAGCAACCCCATAAGCGATTGAATCAAAATCATTAGAGTCACTATTCGGTTTAACAAAACATGATTTGAATTGCTGCTTAAGACCTGGGTATTGATTGATCAACAAAGTCTCCACTCTTGCATCTTCAATAAGAGAGACCATCACTAACTGTCGATTTTTATATCCCTGAGCATCCATGGGTGTTGAATACAAAATATGCCCCATTGCATGAATGACACACATAAAATAATAAGCTTTAGCTTGGAGGTAGGATTCTGCAGATATGCTACTTGGAAGCGAAATACTTCCTTCTTGAATCATCGGTCGACTTTGCGGAGCACCCAAAGGCAGTAATTGAATTTTCCTACCAAAGAGTGCCAATATAGTAAGCTCCAGTTGAGGAACGAACAACTTCAACTGGAATTGAATTGCCATAGAAAAGCTAGACCTTAACTGTGACTTTTAACAGTATCTTCATTGGGAATGCCTTCGATTGGGCACTCAGCAGTTCCAACAGTTGAGCGTGTAATTTTTTCAACTTGCTCTTTCGCTTTCTGAGGATCATTAATCCAAGTCGAGTAGAACTCGTAAGGACAAGCAGCCACTCCTTCATCATCTTCACCGGAGTTTATTTTTCCTGTATACCCTCTATGAAGTAATTTAAATAAATGGTTTTGTGATTGAGCATTTTTTCTAAAATCTCTAATCTGCGACACTGAAAGCTCTGCGTACTGAATACCGTAATCTTCCTCGCCGCATTCACCCAATGTATGACCATCAAAACCAACAATTGCAGAATGCCCAAAGTAAGAATACACACCATCAAAACCACTGGCATTAGCAACGGCTACATAAGTATTATTCATCCATGCCATTGCTTTAGACACCATAATTTGCTGCTCTTTGGCCGGATACATATACCCCTGACAACGCACAATTAACTCTGCCCCTTTCATTGCACAATCTCGCCAAATTTCAGGGTAATTCCCATCGTCACAGATAATCAAACTGATCATCATTCCCTTTGGCCCTTCGGTGACATAAGTCTTATCTCCTGGATACCAACCTTCAACAGGACACCAAGGCATAATTTTTCTATATTTTTGGACAATTTCACCTTCATCATTAATTAAGATCAAAGTGTTGTAAGGGGCTTTATTCGGGTGATCTTCATGCCTTTCCCCTGTTAAAGAAAAGACCCCCCAAGTTTTCGCTTTTTTACATGCTGCTGAAAAAATCTGAGTTTCATCCCCCGGTATTGTTGATGCCGTGTCATACATTTCTTTGGCATCATACATAATCCCATGCGTAGAATACTCAGGAAAAATCACCAAATCCATTCCCGGTAATCCCTGTTTCATGCCAATAAGCATATCCGCTATTTTATTAGCGTTATCCAGTACTTCTTGCTTGGTATGTAAGCGAGGCATCTTGTAGTTTACAACTGCAACCCCAACCGTATCATTACTTGAAGAAATATCACCATGTCTCATTTCAAACACCTCTTATTATGGTTTTAAATTATTTAGATAAACAACCGTGTTTAAAAACTGTGATTACTTCGTTGTAATACAGCGCTACTGCATAAAAATTATTAAAAACGTAATAACCATAAAACAAGAAGTGCGCCACTCTATAAGACAATTCTAAACATTAAATAAAACCATTTAATAATCGCTTATAATTCATAATGTTAGAACATATACTTGATATTTAAAACAGACACATAAGGCCGTTAAGAACTCATTTCAGCGAGTTTTTGCACTATTTTTGTGCGCATTGCCAATGTACAGCAAAGCGTTAGAGAAACGCTTGCCCACCAACCAGGCATGAAATCAACCCTGCCCCGAAAACGGCACGTCTTAACGGCTTTTTAGACTGAAGAAACTTTTGATTGAATACGGCAATGGTCAGCCCGAAAACAGCAAATACTAATGTCACGCCCAATGTAAAACTTAGAATCATAAGACCTGAAACTTGATCATTGGAAACAGCTGATAAGGTAACTAACATTCCTCTTACTCCACCAATCCCCATTAAAACCCCCATCATTGCAGAACCCGAAAGCCACTTACGGTTTGCATTCTGGTGGTGATGCTCATGACCAAACCAAATATGGGCATGCTCTATTCCATGGTGCTCATGCTTTCTAATATGGATTTGGTTCGCGGCCACTAAATACAGCAGATACATTCCCATTAAAATAAGTACCAAAGAGGCCAACACATCCCCATATGCCAATACCTGCTCAGGTATCTCTAAATCTGACAATAGAAGAGAAAACAAGTACAAACTAACGCCATGCCCCAAAGCAAACCCCAATGTAATCATCATTACTTTGGCTTTTTGTTTTCCAATTGAAAAATTAACAATCGCAGTCATATGATCTGGAGCAAAAGCATGCATCAAACCATACCAAAATATTAAAAACAGTCCGTACTCAATCATAAAGATTACAACATCCCTTTATCAACGATAAACTCAATGATGGAATCCAATCCATGCTGGCTTTTAAGATTGGTAAATACATAAGGTTTGTCGCCACGCTGAATCTTGGTATCACGATCCATGACATCTAAGTCCGCACCAACATAGGGGGCTAAATCAATTTTATTAATAATCAACATATCAGAATGAGTAATGCCTGGTCCTCCTTTTCTAGGAAGCTTATCCCCTGCGGCGACATCGATCACGTATAAAGTTAAATCGGATAGTTCAGGACTAAACGTCGCACTTAGATTATCGCCACCCGATTCAATAATTACCATTTCTAAGTCATCAAACTTAGCATTTAATTCATCAATCGCCGTAAGGTTCATTGAAGCATCTTCACGAATCGCGGTATGCGGGCACCCTCCTGTTTCAACTCCAACAATCCGGTCTTCACTTAATGCCTGCTGACGAATCAAAATTTGTTGATCCTCTTTGGTATAAATATCATTGGTCACAACGGCAATGTTGAATTGATCTCGCATACGCTTACACAACATTTCAACCAACGCCGTTTTCCCTGACCCTACAGGGCCTCCAATACCCAATCGTAATGCTTGCTTCATATCCTTCCTTTACTGCATAAAGTGTGGCAAAACACACTTTCAAAAAATATTATGAACGAAATAAACGACTGTATTGAGTTTCATGCTGACTGCTTAAAATTGCCAGCATTGGCAAGCTACTGCCTATTTCGTCTTCCTCAACAAGCAGTGCCTTTTTGACAGCCTGCTGAATTAAATCATCAAAACTCAGCATCAATTGCTGGCCTTGAGTTTGTCCAAGCGGCACCAATTTAACCATGGCTGCCAATTGATTTTCTAACCAGCTCCATGCATAGCCTTGAATCGTCTCTTCAACTGAAATATTCCAACTCACTGCAAAACGCGCAAACAACATAGGGTAGGTCTTAGGCACATCTGAATCCAACTGCAATTCAACACCCAGTGGCTGAGCCAATCGCGTCAAGGCCAACGCCATATGCTGATCTTCTTGCAATAATTCAGCCGTTTCTCGAATAGCGGCACTTAAGATCGCTAAAGATTTTAATTTTGAACGGGCAGAAAGAGCTGAGGGAACATCAAGAGATTGGGCGTCACATTCTCGCCAGGCCTGGTAAAAATAATTTAACAACGCTAAATCACCGTATACTTGGCCATGCAACAAACACCCTTCTAGCCAGTCTTTAACGGAATCAACATCTGATACCAACCCACTATATACGGCCGATTCTGCCCCTTGAGAATAGGCATACGCACCTACTGGAAGGGTTGGACTGGTTAACTGTAACAATCGTGTTAAGGCCATGTTCATTACAAATACCCAACGTTGTTAGACAGCTGCAACATGATGATTATGGCTGTGAGACGACTCATGATCGTGACCATGTTGATGACCACCTCCATAAGCACCACTTTCGGGTTGCAAAGGTGCCTGTTCAACAGTAACGTGACCACCCAATAAACGAACCATATCATCCAAGACATGATCATGTGCATAACGTAGCCAAGTTGATTCCACCTGCAGCGGAACATGGCGGTTACCTAAATGATAAGCTATCCTTAATAACAGGTGCATATCATCCGTATAAATGGTCGAAACACTTTCTTCTGCCGCACAGACTTCTAAGACATCCCCTGCATCATTTGTTAATAAATCACCCTGTTTAAGCACACTGCCCCGTGGCAAAAACAACCCAACGGATTCTCCGGAGAGCAAACTCACTTTCAAACGACTTTTTTCTCGTTGTTTAAATGTTAAGGTAAGTGATTCAACAGAATCCGTTAAATGAACAGTCTCATCAGTTACTTCAATAATATCTGTAAACTCTCTCATTTCATTTCCTTTGATGTGACAAGCAGCTTTAAAACAAAAAGTAGCGTTGCGCCAGTGGTAACTCAGCCATCGGCTCACAAGATAATAATTCACCATTAGCTTTAACCACATAGGTTTCCGGATCAACCGACACATCTGGTTGAAAATCATTCAACACCATATCGGCTTTGCTAATGTTTCTAGTGTTTTTGACTGGCATCACCCATTTTTGCAATCCTAATTGAGACTGAATATCAGCCTCAAACGCGGCCTGCGAAACAAAGGTGATGGCGGTTTTAAAAATGGCTTTACCATGTGCTGCAAACATGTTGCGATAATGCACGGGTTGAGGCGTTGGAATTGATGCATTCGCATCCCCCATTGGAGCCGCCACAATCATTCCACCTTTAATAATCATCGATGGTTTGGTCGCAAAAAAGGCTGGCTTCCATAACACTAAATCGGCCAGTTTTCCCACCTCTATTGACCCCACCACATGACCTATTCCATGCGTTATAGCAGGATTAATGGTGTACTTCGCCACATAGCGCTTCGCTCTAAAATTGTCGTTATTAACAGGAGGCGCACCTTCAGGCACTAGCGGCCCTCGCTGTACTTTCATTTTATGGGCTGTCTGCCAAGTACGCGTGATAACCTCCCCCACTCGCCCCATTGCTTGCGAATCTGATGAGATCATAGAAAACGCACCCAAATCATGAAAAATATCTTCCGCTGCAATCGTTTCACGACGAATCCTAGATTCGGCAAATGCCACGTCTTCAACAATATTGGGGTCTAAATGATGGCACACCATCAGCATATCCAAATGCTCATCAATGGTATTTACCGTAAATGGGCGTGTTGGATTGGTTGAAGAAGGTAAAACATTACTTAAACCGCACGCTTTAATAATATCCGGTGCATGACCGCCGCCAGCCCCCTCAGTATGATAGGTATGAATGGTTCGTCCCTTCAAGGCACCTAAGGTACTTTCTACAAAACCCGACTCATTTAAGGTATCGGTGTGAATCGCAACCTGAACATCGTATTCATCCGCAACCGCTAAGCAATTATCAATTGCGGCGGGCGTAGTTCCCCAATCTTCATGTAATTTCAAACCAATAGCACCGGCTTCAACCTGTTCTTTTAAAGGCTCAGGCAAAGAAGCATTCCCCTTGCCTAAAAACCCAATATTCATTGGCAAGTCTTCTGCTGCTTCTAACATGCGATGCATATACCAAACACCTGACGTACAAGTCGTTGCATTGGTTCCTGCTGCCGGGCCTGTTCCACCACCCAACATTGTCGTCACACCCGACATTAAAGCTTCTTCTACTTGTTGCGGACAAATAAAATGAATATGAGAATCAATTCCCCCTGCTGTTATAATTTGCCCCTCACCTGCAATTACTTCTGTTCCGGGGCCAATTTCAAAATCAACATCAGGTTGAATATCAGAGTTGCCTGCTTTACCAATACCGACAATAAAGCCCTCTTTAATGCCGATATCCGCTTTTACAATGCCCCATGTATCCAAAATAAGCACATTGGTAATAATCGTATCAACTACCGTACCGGCACAGCCTTGCCCTTGTCCCATTCCATCGCGAATGACTTTCCCACCGCCAAACTTGACCTCTTCACCATAAGTCGTAAAATCTTTTTCCACTTCAATCAGCAGTTCAGTATCGCCTAGACGAACTTTGTCACCCACGGTTGGCCCATACATCTCGGCATAAGCTTGACGATCGATGGCATAACTCATAATGGACCTCCTGACTCTCTATATCCTTCAAGTGATCCCATAATTTTTTGATTAAAACCATATACCATTTGCTTACCTGCATAGCGTACGAGCTGAACTTTTCGTTTTTGTCCTGGTTCAAAACGCACCGCCGTGCCAGCTGGAATATCCAGTCGAAAACCCAATGCCGTTTTACGGTCAAACTCAAGACTACCATTGGTTTCATAAAAATGATAATGAGAACCAACCTGAACCGGGCGATCTCCGACATTTGCAACCTCAACCTCAACGGTATCTCGGTTTGCATTTAATTCAATTTCACCTGCTTCAACAATCACTTCACCTGGAATCATTTACTTAATCCTTTAAATCATTAACCCTAATCACACAATCGGTTGATGAACCGTTACCAGTTTGGTTCCATCTGGAAATGTTGCCTCCACCTGAACATTGTGGATCATTTCAGGAACACCATTCATCACATCCTCTTGAGACAGAATGGTTGAGCCATAGTCCATAAGCTCTGCTACAGTTTTTCCTTCACGCGCGCCCTCTAAAATGGCGCAACTGATCAAAGCCACTGCTTCGGGATAATTAAGCTTTAACCCTTTTGCAAGTCTACGCTCAGCCAGTAGCCCAGCTGTAAACAGCAATAATTTATCTTTTTCTCTTGGTAATAATTCCATGCATCCTCCTCCGACGCACTGCTTTAATAACTATCATTCGATCTATGTATTCCAAATCCTGGGCTTAACCACCGGCACTTTTAAAATATCAGGCCTGGCGATTTTCCATGCTTCAAACAAAAGGGTTTTCAATTCATCCAGCTCAGTCGCCAAAGCGCGTAACACAATCAATTTTTTGATTTTGGTGACGCCAAAATTAACTGGCGAAGACATTGCTTGAAGCTTCTCCAATAAATCACTCTGAACAGTTGAGTCTTCACAGTAAAACAATGCTGAAGCATACAGTACATGAGCATTTAAGCCACTGATACTATCTAAGAGGATTGAATCTTGGCTCAACTTTAATCGATCGACAAAAACCAACTCATTTTCTATCCAAAACTCAAGTGATTGAGTCAATACCCCAGACGCAAACCCCTCCCCTCTGGCGGGCCGACCTAGGCCAACAATATCCCAAGCTATTAATTTATTGTTAGGAGAATCCAGGCAAATAATTAAACGGTTATCAACATTGGAGTGATCAAAAAATAGAGTCTCTTGCGGTAACCACTCCACTTCGGCGAACTCATTCACGTGAATAGTTTGTGTCTGTTTGGCCAACTGGCCTTGACTACGATAAAACTTTGTCGCAGCAGGCGTGCTGACCAGCCCTTTAGCTTCTAAACCGAAGCGCACAATAACTTCTAGCTGATCTCCTCCAACAATCCCTCCCGGCGGATGTATTACCAGCACCGTCGGGCGATTCAACTCTTGATAATAAGGTCTCTGTAAAACAAGCGGACCAAAATGTTGTTTATCTTTTACGACTGTTTTGCTTTTTTGATTCACAAACGTAAAAGATAAAAAGCCTTTCCAACCCGTTTTTAATGAAATGTTTTGCATAATTTTTTCTTAAAAAAAAGGAGCCTTTCGGCTCCTTAAAACTAACTAACTATTCATAGGAGGAAATAATTAGATTGGGAACGCGTAAGTAACTTGTAGTTGTGGGTTTTCAGCTTTTTCACCAAGAGCTACATTATTAAGTTTAATATTTTTTGCTCCATCACCCTGCGCTTTACTTAGAGTAAACGTCAAATTGTCTGTTGCTGCATAACTCACATTAAACTCTGTGTATTCTGATGCTGAGTCGTCATTTTTGTTAATCCCTGCATGCAAGCCAAATTTACCAATTGCGTAATCAGCCGTAATATAGTAGTTATTACCTGAATCTTTACGCACAGTATTCACATAAGCAGTCAAAGAAAGATCTTTATAAGAAGCCCCTAGGATATAATCAGAAAGCATCCCACCACCATCTGATTGTTGCTTAAGCATATCCTTATTATTATATGGATACAAATAAGCGACATATCCTACTGTGAATCCAAAGTCACCAAATGTTGGAGAATAACCAGCATACAAATCCCACTCAGAACTATTATCGAACCCACCTTCAGATGAAGCCCATGTCCCAGCATAAAGACCAGATTCATGACTATAATCAGCACCACCAAAAACTACTGGGGATGGGTTACTGATGTTAATACCACGCCATAAATACATATTACTCACAGCCGCGTTATAAGAAATCTCACCCGCTTGTGTTGTTGCAGGTGCAACAGATAAGGCAGCAGAAGAAGCGATAGCCATAGAAACTAATAAAGATTTAACAGAAAATGTTTTTTTCATTTTTATACTCCAAGGTTTAACGAATAATGACTTAATAAAATCAACTCTCTTATAGAAAGGAGTATACCAACATTTTAATTAAACTTTAAAAACAACAAGTTAACCTAAAAACCCAACTATAAATTAAAAAATAGATCAGAGAACCTTTATATTTTTGTCATATTTTGCACCAGAATATTTTTTTTGCACCATCTCAATCATTTTGCAAGCATTACCATAACTTCACTCCCTGAGCCTGCTGCTCAAGCACCCACTCTTGAAATGCCGGTGGACCATAAGCCAGGGTTAACGGATTTTTCTCCAACACATCAGCTTCAGGATCTTGCATTTGATAAATCAAAGGGCGCATGGTCTGTTCCGCATGCTGCATTAACCATTGCAATGTCTTTTCTGGAATTTCTCGCCCAACCGGAACCGCTAAATCCACCACCAAACCTTGCCACTTTAAAATATGATCAATCACTAAGGCACCGCATTCATTGGGACGAAAGTCTTCTGGCAAAAAACTCCCAGGCCTGACCCAAGCACATTCAAATTCACGACAAGGGCTTACGGGACGGTTTTCATAATCATCACACCCCTTTCCCGTGCTATGCGGGCAAGGATGACCAGGATAGGCTTCACAGCCTTTAACGGTAATTTGCACCCAGCCATCACAACAGGCGGTACAAGGTTGACACTCTCTCTTAGACATCAATACATCCTTTATCATTCTTTTAAATAGATATAAAAATATATAAAATTTTGTTTAGAAAACCCTATATATTTTTATAATTACTGAAACTAAAAAACCCCGCCTAAGCGGGGTTTTCATCTAATGATAACACTCGCTTAAACGAGCCTTAAATTAGAACTTGTGGAACAACCCAACTGAAATCGCTGAATCAGATGCTTTACCACCAATATTCTTACGATCATAAGTTGTTTTATCATAAGAAACATACTCAGCGTAAACTTTAGTTTTCTTAGCTAAAGCATAGTCAAGACCTAACCCAAGACCTGTAGAATCTTTAGTTGCTTTATCTTTGTAATCATTCATTGAATACTTGATTTTAGGCATTAGGTTACCCATTTTATACCCAACGTTCAACATGATGTTAGACCCTTCTTTTTTTGCACCATCACCAGAAACATCTTGGTACATTGCGTTTGCAATTAAACCTGCAACAGCATACTGAGCTGCTAAACGATATTGAGTAGCATCACCTGCAGCTGACCCGCCAGCACCATCACCAATCAAAGCTTTATTCGCTGAATCCATTGCTGCCGTCAGGTAAAGACCTTTTTTCTTAGAACCGTACATCGCTGCTACAGAAACCCAATCAGTCATAGAAGATTCTTTCGTTGTATCACCGGAATTTTCTTTAGGAACCAAAGCACCCACTAATTTAACACCACCGAAAGAAGGTGAAACATAAGCTAATACATTAGACACACGGTTTTCACCACCGTTTCCAAGGATACCTAAACCACCTGTCATAGGCTTGTTATCAGCACGAGCATCGTTAAATAAATCTTTTGGTTGAGCCATTTTATAAGGCGTGTCATGACGACCTAGAAAAACAGTCCCGAAACCACCCGATAAACCAACATATTGGTTACGGTTTTCAAAGC
Organism: Hydrogenovibrio crunogenus; assembly: GCF_004786015.1. Lineage (NCBI taxonomy): Bacteria > Pseudomonadati > Pseudomonadota > Gammaproteobacteria > Thiotrichales > Piscirickettsiaceae > Hydrogenovibrio > Hydrogenovibrio crunogenus. The sequence continues at coordinate 509,159 of NZ_CP032096.1, read as the reverse complement.
TTTCTTTAGCATCAGGATTAACTTTAAACTCAGCCTTATAGATTGCTTTTAAACCATTCCCTAGGTCAGCAGACCCTTTAACACCAACACGAGAATTATAGCTGTTTACTTGTGAACCAGATTTTGCTTGAACTTTATCACCATTAGTATCTTTATAACTAATAGAGTCGATTGATAATTGCATTTGACCATATACAGTCGGAGCGTCAGCCATAGCAACTGGAGCGGCGATAGCAGATGCAACTGCTAGAGCGATAATATTCTTTTTCATGTAATAGTTCCCTATTCAAATAGTTAGTTTTGAAACTTGCTCACTTAATGTGAACTTGTTGGCAACTATATTGAGTTTTACTGGGACGTGCAACCTTTTTTCAAAAAAAAACAACAAAAATTGCATGTGTTGTTTTTTTACCACACAATAAGAGTGATTACTTATTGGAGTTTTCTTGCTTTTTCCCATAAACATTGGGCAGACAAGCCTTTTATGTATTACCGAATCATAATTGATTTACATCAATTTTTATTAAAACCAAAATCATTCTTGTAAAAACCTCAACCCTTACACAAAAACATCACCTAACTTTATTAAAAACACATTAAATAAGGTGCGTAAAAAAACGTCAAAAATTCTAAGTAAAAACACTCAATCTTTATTATAGGCAGGCTTAACCCGCGTTACCTTCTCTACTATCAAATTTTTATATGGAATACTTAAAAATAATTCATCAAATTGCTTTTTTTTAAGCTTGATTTAAACGTCTGTTTGCACTATATTTTGTTAAGGATTCTGATTGCTTAACTACATATAGTGTATAAACACAAAAACAACCACACTATGTTAATCGCACTTATTCAAGTCCCACGACACGATACTCATTTAACCAACTGAAATAATTAAAGATTGCAAATTATGTCTACAGAAACCATGAATGTTGCCAAGCGCAATGGCGAAACAGAGCCGCTCGATTTAGAAAAAATTCACCGCGTCATTACATGGGCCGCAGAAGGTCTGGAAAATGTCTCCGTATCTGAAGTTGAACTAAGATCTCATATTCAGTTTTATGATGGCATGAAAACATCGGACATCCATGAGACAATCATCAAATCTGCGGCAGACTTGATTTCGGAAAGCGCACCCGACTATCAACATCTTGCAGCGCGTTTGGCTATTTTCCACTTACGCAAAAAAGCATTTGATCGCTTTACGCCGCCAACATTATTTGAACATGTCAATAAAATGGTACGCAATCGCCTTTATGACCCTCAAATACTGGACGACTACACCAAAGCCGAATTTGATGAGCTGGACAACTATATCCAGCATGACCGTGATATGAACTTCAGTTATGCGGCCGTCAAACAACTGGAAGGGAAGTATTTAGTTCAAAACCGCGTTACCGGCAAAATTTACGAAAGCCCGCAATTCATCTATATGCTGATTCCGATGAGCTTATTTGCACACTATCCAAACGATGCGGAATCAGGTAAAACTCGACTGGATTATGTAAAACGCTTTTATGATGCCGCGTCTAACTTTAAATTATCGCTACCAACCCCAATTATGTCAGGGGTTCGCACACCGACACGCCAATTCAGCTCTTGCGTATTAATTGAATGTGGAGATTCTTTAGACTCTATCAATGCCACCTCTTCTTCTATCGTGAAGTATGTATCACAAAGAGCCGGTATCGGCGTGAATGTCGGGCAAATTCGTGCCTTAGGCAGCGAAATCCGTGGTGGTGAAGCTTACCACACGGGCATGATTCCTTTTATCAAACACTTCCAAACAGCGGTTAAGTCCTGCTCTCAAGGAGGAGTACGCGGTGGCGCAGCAACCCTTTTCTATCCTATTTGGCACCTGGAAGTGGAATCTTTAATTGTTCTTAAGAACAACCGCGGTGTGGAGGAAAACCGTGCCCGCCATTTAGATTATGGGGTACAGGTCAATAAACTCATGTATCAACGCATGATAGAAGGCGGTAATATTACGTTATTCAGCCCATCTGACGTACCTGGGCTTTATGATGCTTTCTTTGAAGACCAAGAAGAGTTTGAACGCTTATATAAAATCTACGAAGCCGACGATACCATTCGTAAAAAGACCATGAAAGCCGTCGATTTGTTTACACAAGTTGCACAAGAGCGCGCACAAACCGGTCGTATTTATATTCAAAATGTGGATCACTCCAACACCCACAGTTCATTTGACCCGAAAAAGGCACCGATTCACCAATCAAACCTTTGTTTGGAAATCACCCTTCCGACCCATCCGCTTGACTCCGTAGATGATCCAAATGGTGAGATTGCCTTATGTACATTATCTGCTTTTAATTTAGGTGCTTTGGAAAACCTCGACGAACTGGAAGAGCTGTCGGATCTTATCGTACGAGCCTTAGATAGCTTACTTGACTATCAGGATTATCCTGTTGAGGCGGCACGTAAAGCCAGCATGGGACGACGCACCTTAGGTGTTGGGGTTACAAACCTCGCTTATTATTTAGCGAAAAACCACGTCAAGTACTCTGACGGCTCTGCCAATAATATCGTGCATAAAGCATTTGAAGCGATTCAATACTACTTATTAACAGCTTCTTTAAATTTGGCAAAAGAATACGGTAAGTGCGACTTTTTTGAAGATACCAAATATGCTCAAGGCATTTTACCAATCGACACCTATAAAAAGGAATTGGATGAATTTTGCAACGAACCTTTGCATTATGATTGGGAAACACTTCGAACTGAAATTCAGCAACACGGTTTAAGAAATTCAACCATGACCGCATTAATGCCTTGTGAAACCTCTTCACAAATCACCAACTCAACCAATGGGATTGAACCACCACGGGGCTATGTTTCAGTTAAAGCTTCTAAGGATGGGATTTTAAAACAAGTGGTTCCAGGCTTTAAAGAATACCGTGATCAATATGAACTACTTTGGCAAATCCCTGATAACAAAGGCTATTTGCAACTTGTTGGTATCATGCAGAAATTTGTGGATCAGGCGATTTCAGCCAACACCAACTACGATCCAGCGAAATTTGAAGATGGGCGCGTCCCGATCAAATTAGTGCTTCAGGATTTATTGTATGCCTACAAAGCAGGGCTAAAAACGCTTTATTATCACAACACCCGTGATGGGGCTGATGATGCTCATGAAGATGACGGCTGTGCAGGCGGTGCTTGCAAACTTTAAACTCTGTAACACATACTCAAATAAAAAAGGCGCTTAATAAGCGCCTTTTTTATTGCCTGCATTTAAAATGATAGAACCCCGTCAAAGTCTGCCATTTCAAATTCAACAGACATAAAAAAACCGCCAGGCCTGGCGGTTTTTTTGTTCGTAAACGATAATCGAATTAACGTTTTGAGAACTGTGGACGACGACGTGCTTTACGTAGACCCACTTTCTTACGCTCAACTTGACGCGCATCACGAGTCAATAGACCACGCTGACGTAAAGGAGAACGATTGTCTTCGTTGAATACAACTAGAGCACGTGAAATACCATGACGAACCGCACCAGCTTGACCAGTAGTTCCGCCACCAGCCACTGTAACAGTGACATCAAATTTGTCCACGTTTTCTGTCGCTTCTAATGGTTGATTGATTACCATTAAATCTGTCTCACGAGCAAAATACTCTGTGACATCACGACCGTTTACTGTCATTTTCCCAGAACCTGCACGTAGGAATACGCGAGCCACTGAGTTTTTACGACGACCTGTTCCGTAATATTGTTCTGTTGCCATTATCAAATCCCTCTTACAAGTCTAGTTCTTTAGGTTGTTGTGCCGTATGAGGATGCTCAGCACCTTCATACACTTTCAGTTTTTTCAACATTGCACGGCCTAGAGGACCACGAGGCAACATTCCTTTAATGGCAAACTCAACTGGACGAGTCGGCTTGCTACCAACAAGTGTTTCAAAGTTTGTTGATTTTAAGTTACCAACATACCCTGTTACGTGATGGTACATTTTATCTCTACGCTTATTACCTGTAACGGCAATTTTTTCAGCATTGATCACCACAATATAATCACCACAATCAACATGCGGTGTATATTCTGGCTTATGCTTTCCACGTAGACGTGCTGCAATTTCTGCAGCCATACGACCTAAAGTTTTACCTTCAGCGTCAACAATATACCAGTCACGTTTTACTTCAGCTGGTTTTGCAACAAATGTTTTCATAACTTTGTCCTAAAAATAAATAACTAATCCATTACAACTATCTGATTCAATCAAATAATCAACTTACTGTTTAACGGGCAATAAGGAGGGGTAAGGATTAAAGGATGGAATTTTAGAGACTTTCTCTATAAAGTCAAGCGTTTACCCAATATTAATACAATAAAAGACAAAACATTCAGCTGACTCATTTTTTAAACGCACGCATAAGACGCTTTAAGTGATTCATAAGACTCAGTTAATCTTTTAAAAATTCAATTTTTTAGATTCTTCTTGTAAAAATGCCACCAGCTTTTTTTCCAATTGTCGAAACTCTTCCACTACTGACTGCCCTTTAGAGGTAAGCTGCGTTCCCCCGCCTGATTTACCACCATGCTCTTTCAACACCAAAGGCTCGTCAAACATCTGATTCATTTCATCAATCAGTTTCCAAGCCTTTTTATAAGACATTTTCATCTCTTTGGCCGCCTGATTGATAGAGCCTCGCTCATGAATCTTTTCCAGTAACGTAATACGACCGATTCCAGCATAAGCACCGGACTTTCCGGTCAACCAAAAACGTGCGCGAATATTTTGCGCATACCCTTCTCCAGGAAGTTTCGGCTGTGTGGACTTGTCAGAAGAAGACATAAAGAAAATTACCTATGTTTAGTTGATTTTTATATAAATTAGAATAACAATGATTTTGTAATATCAAACTAAATGATACTTATTATAACGTTAACATCATCAACTAACTAACCTTAGGGGGTATGAAATGAATGTTGGAACAGTAGATCGCTGGTTAAGAATTATCGTAGGGGCATTGCTGATTGTCTTGGCTGCGACAAACATCTTGGGCGTTTGGGCTTATATCGGAATTATCCCTTTAGCAACTGGACTCATTCGATGGTGTCCTCTTTACAGCTTGCTTGGAATTCAAACTTGCACACTCCCTGAACAGGTTAAAAAATAACTTTCAAGCATAAAAAAGCCAGACAAAGTCTGGCTTTTTTAGTAAAACATCTTTGTTTAGCGCTTATTTTAAGCCGTGAAATGCTTTAAATTTTGCTATTGTCTTCACTGGACGCTTTTTCTTATTCTCTTCATTTAAAACGTAAATAACCGTTTCTCCATTAGGACCAGATGCGATGTCACTGAAACGTAAATTATCTGCACCCGTCTTGACGTATTTGTCAAAATCCGCCCAATCAGAAAATACATAAAAACGGTTTTCTTCTTGTTTGAAAACTTCACCATAGAAATCTTCAGATGCCTGCAACTTGCCAGACATCATCTCTTCTGCTGGGTTGGTTGTTTTCTTTTTATCTTGCTTCGTTAAGCCATAAACAACCGTCTCACCATTTGGACCTGCTCCAATGAATGTACGACGGTAAGAAGTTTCACCATGCTTTAAAAACTTTTTATATAACTCACCGTCGTAAAAAATATTCATTCGGCCATCATAAAAAGCAATATACAAATCATTATTAACAGGTTGTGTGGCTTCACTTTCTGTTGCTTTATGATTAGATTTATTTTCAGGGGTCATTGAACAAGCCGACAGTACACCAACGGCCATCATTACAGCGAATAGTTTCTTCATGATTTAACTCTCTCAGGTTTAAAAAAATTACTCGGTTATTCTAAAAGCCCGACATAACAACCATGTGAATGAAAAATGACAAAAAAATGAAACCCGCACTTTTTTTCCACATCAAAAACGAAATTTACCCTTACAAAATCACGGATTTAGGTATTTATTCTCAAGAAAGTCTATAATATTGTCTATATTTATAATAATAAAATGCACACAATAAAGATTTAGGCTATCAATGAATTCATCAAAATTAATTCAAGCCCCTTGTCGTTACAGCTTCTCGAAAGAAGAAGCTCGCGAACTGGCGGAACAAACGTTGGCAAAACTGGAACAGCATAAGGTAAGCGCCAACCCTATCCACTTCACTCTTTTTTTTGAACTTTTAACCTCAATCAACCCTAATATTGCCGAACAGGTCGAACACGCATTAAAATTTAATACTTATAACGATGACTCCGCCCGAGTCATGTTCAATGCGCTTTGGAATGAAATCATTACCCATAGCCTGCACTCTGAAGAATTTTCCGAGATTGTGGATAATTTAATCCTGTATATCGACAACTGGATTAAAGCGGCTCAAAACAAGTCCGATAAAATCAGCACCGAAGTCGAACAAGTATCACAACTCAGCACAGCGCAAGAAATGGTTGACCGCCTAAAATCGAATGTATTGCCCGCCATAGAATCTTACCAGTCTGAAACACATGCCTTGCAAGAACATATCCAAGATTCAAGCGCTGAAATTATCCGCCTGAAAAAAGAGCTCGATAAGGCAACCGCCATTGCTAAAACAGATGAGTTGACCAATATTCCAAATCGTCGAGGTTTTAATGAAATCATTGCACACGCCATGAAAGAAGCCAACGAAAAACAAAGCAGTTTCGCCCTTTTAGTGCTAGATATTGATTACTTTAAAAAGGTCAATGATACCTATGGACATTTGGTTGGAGACAGCATTTTAAGATACCTCGCTAAAAGTCTTCATAACGAGACCAAGGGAAAAGATTCAATTGCACGTATCGGCGGCGAAGAGTTTGTTGCCATTTTACCAAGTACCAGCTATGACTCTGCTTTGAAATTAGCCAATACCATTCGTGAAAAAATTGCCTCACGACCGCTGCATGTCAAAAACAATGCGAACCCCATCACTTTAACCATTTCAATTGGTGTCGCCATGTTTCAACTTAATGAAACATTAGACTCACTCTTTACCCGGGCAGATAAATGCCTTTACATGGCTAAGTCAAATGGTCGAAACCGGGTATACGGTGAAGCTGAATTATAAAGCCAACACAGCAACCTTAGCATGACAGCAAAGACCGCACTTAATATTATTTCTGGTCAACTGGGGGCTGGAAAAACCACTCTGATAAAACAGCTACTTAAGCAGCAACCTGCGCATGAGACATGGGTTTTACTGGTCAACGAGTTTGGTGCGGTAGGAATTGACGGACCTATTTTAAGTGGTCAAAACAGTAAGATTTTAGTCAGACAACTCCCCGGTGGGTGTATTTGCTGCACGGCGCAAGGGGAACTTGAAACGGCTGTATTAGACATCATCCAAACGCAACATCCAGATCGAATCCTGATTGAACCAACGGGTCTAGGGGAACCCGAAAGCCTAGTTGACATATTCAGACAAGCCAAACTGCAAACGATTTGCGAGGTCCACTCCCTCTTTTCAGTGTTCGATATAGCTCATACGCCTTTAGAGGAGCTCCAAACCTTATCCATTTTACAAAGCATGTTAACGATGGCAGACGTCATTGTTCTCAACAAGGCAGATTTAGCGACACCTGAACAAACCCAGTCGTTAAAAGACTATATTGAAACTTTGTATCCACCTAAACAAGCAATCATTGTGACAGAACAGGCTGACATGTCACCTGATTACCTGAATCTCCCACACTTCCACACGCCAGTTTATGTCCCTATGCCTTCCTCAACTCATTCTTTTACACGACAAAACCGACAAGCAAGTTCTACCGCGACTAAAACGCTGCCTTATACACCTGTCGAGATGCCAAACCTTTTAGAAAGACATTACCAACTACAGCTTAATACCGAATCGATAGGTTGGATCTTCAATGAAAATGTTTGTTTTGAATGGCCTAAACTGCTGGTACTTTTTGAAAACCTTGCGGCAGGGCATTTTTCCTATCAAGCAAACAATCAACCAGCATCGATAAAACGTGCCAAAGGTATTTTTCGCGTCGGCAGCACCGCTAGAATGCTATTTCAACTTGTGCACAACACGCTTACGCGAGAGCTCATCGCCTATCGTAAAGACAGCCGTTTAGAACTTTTATTGGAGATAGATGCGCACTTTGACTATGAGTCGTTTGAAAAGGCATTGCGCAACTGCATACAACCATCATCAGGTTAACCCCGTTTGTATGAGACAGACATAAAAAAACCGCCAGGCCTGGCGGTTTTTTTATTCTCACCTTACTAAAAACTAAGGTTTCACTTGATTGCCTTCGGTGTATTTCACTCCCGAATGCCACTGCCAAATAAAGTAAAGCAATGGAATGACCAGCAAGGTCAAGACGGTTGAAGACAAGGTCCCGAAGATCAAGGAGACCGCCAACCCACCAAAGACCGGATCGGTAATCATAATCATTGATCCGAACATAATGGCCAATGCAGTTAACAAGATAGGACGGAATCGAACTTTTCCTGCTTCAATCACCGAGTCTTTCAGGGTTTTACCTTCCTGACGATATTCCAAGATGAAATCAATCAGCAACAAGGAATTTCGTACCACTATCCCCGCTAGAGCAATTACCCCAATCATCGATGTCGCGGTAAAGGCCTGCCCGGTTAACCAATGCCCAGGGAAGACCCCAATCATTGTTAACGGAATGGCACCCATTACGATGACAGGCATCATAAAGGACCGGTAATACCCTACCAAAATCAAGTAAATGAAAATCAACGCCACAATAAAGGCACTCCCCATATCCCGGAAAACATCTAATGTGAGTCGCATCTCGCCCCCCCACAATAAAGTGTATCCCATCACATCTTCTGGCTGAGCTTCCACAAACCCGAGATTGGCGGTATGGAAGGTCACATTGGATTCTGGTAGCTTCACACCATCCAGCATACCGTCTAAAGATAAGACCGCATACACAGGACTGGAGCGCAATAATTCACCGCCCACCATGACCATTTGATGTTGATCACGACCAATAATCGGCTTCGCTTGCGGCACCTCTTCAATTTTGGCAAAAGCAGAAATTGGCACCGATTCTCCAGAACGCGATTGTACATTTAACGACAACAACTGCTCAGGCACCGTTCTTTCAGAACGTGGCAAACGCACAATAATATTGACCGGTTCGCGCACATTATCCAAATGCATATATCCCAGTTCAAAGCCGTTAATATAGTCTCGCAACATTTTCGCAACTTCTGCCGGCACGATCCCCAGCAGGTTCGCTTGTGTACGGTCAATATTGATTTGATAACTGGTTGTGGTTGCCGTCACACTGTCATCAATATTCGCCAACCCATAGATATCATGCATTTTGGCATTAATCTCTTTGGCCGCCGTTCTTAACTTATCATAATCCGGACCATACAGTTCCGCCATAATCTGAGTCGTGACAGGGGGACCCGGTGGCGTTTCATAAAGTTTGATATTGGCATTAGGAAACACTTTCTTCACCGATGCCAATTTTTTATCCAACAACTGCACAATTTCATGCGAAGACAAATCTCGGTCATGTTTATTAACCAGATTGACACGAATCTGAGCAAAGTTAGACCCTTCTTTAATCAGGTCACCACGGACGAGTGCTGCAAAATCAATCGGAGCATGGTCACCCAAATAAACACTATAATCCGTCACAAACGGTGTATTTGCAATCACATCATTGACTCGGCGAACAACAATATCCGTCGCTTCAAGAGCGGTGCCTTCCGGCATATCGACCTGAACCAAAAAGGTACTGGTGTTGTCATAAGGCAACATTTTCACTTCCACACCTGCTGAATGAAGCGGGTTATTCATCCCGTCACCGCGCAGGAATTGTAGCGCCGGCTGAATCATTGCAGCAAACAGAGAAATCAACACCACAAATAAGAACACATTACGCTTGGTACGACTCTCCAGCATTGGCACGATTGATTTTTCATACAATGACTGCATCCAATCCGGCTTCGTCACATGATGAGATGCCAAGCTGTCGCGCTCTTTCATCTCTTTCAAGGCTTTCTTACCTAAGAAGCGGTAAGAAGCATAGGGCACTAAGATATAGGCAATCACCAGTGAAGCAATCATCGCCACAGGCACATTAAATGGAATCGGTGCCATAAACGGTCCCATCATCCCTGTAACAAACATCATGGGGATAAAGGCGAGGATAACCGCAAAAGTGGCCACATTCGTCGGATTACCAATTTCATTGGTTGCTCGAATTAAGACTTCATCGAACTTTTCCGGATCAAATCCGTCATGGATATGCCGGTGTATGTTTTCAATTACCACTATCGCGGCATCCACCAGCAACCCTAACGATAAAATCAATGCAAACAGCGTAATTCGGTTAATGGTTTGCCCAGAAACATACCCCACGAAAAGTACCACAAATAAAATCAATGGCACGGTCAAGGTTACAATGCCCGCTTCTCGCCAGCCTAAAAACAACACCATAACCACAATCACGGAAGCAACGGCTATTGCCAAGTGCTCCATGAGCAAGTTCACGGCAGCATTCGCCTTCTCACCATCATTACGGGTAACAAATACATCTACATTAGCGGGCAAAGTACTCTTTTTCAGCTCATGCAGCTTATCCAGCACCGCATCGGCCACTGTCACCGCATTGGTTCCAGGTTTTTTGGCAACCGATATCGTGACCGCTGGTCTCTCACCTCTCGCGGATTGTTCCGAAGCCACACCATAACCAATGCGTGTATCCGTATCGGTTTCTTTTGGACCGTCCTCAATTCGGGCGATGTCTTTTAAATAGATAGGTCGACCTTGTTCCATGCCAATAATGATTTCGCCCACTTCCTCAGCATTTCCAAGAAACCCATTGACCCGGATAGGATGGCTTTCATTGTTGCTGACCAGTGATCCGACAGGCAAGGAAACATTACTGCCCTTTAACATTTTGCTGATTTGCTCTAAAGACATGCCCGTTAAAGCAATTTTTTGAGCATCCAGCCAAACATTGACTGCTCTTTTCTGCCCACCAACCACTTCGGTAAAAGACACACCAGGCGTGTTTCGAAGGTTCTCTACCAACTTAAGGGAAATATCACGCAGGTCATACCCCGACAGTTCATCAGATGTGACCGCGAGGGTTAATATGGGGACATCATCAACATTAATGGGTTTAATCAACGGCTGCTGGGTATCCGGCGGCATTTTATCCATATTCTGCATGAGCTGGTTATACAGTTTCACCAAACTGTCCACCTGATTTTCACCCACGTCAAACTGAACCGTCACCACACCAAAATCATTCGAGGCATAACCAAAGGTATGTTTTACCCCCGGTAAAGCTCCCATAATGGTTTCAAGCGGTTTGACCACCATGTTTTGTACTTCACTTGGCGTCGCACCCCCTTTTGGCACAATGATGTTCGCTGCCGGCACCACGATTTGAGGGTTATATTCCCGAGGCGTCACCATATAAGCCAAAGCACCAGCCAAAGTGACCGCAACCATAATCATCATGGTAATTTTTGAATGAATAAACGCTTTTGCAAGCTTTCCTGCAATGTTTAAATCTGAAGTTTGCTTTTCATCTGTACTCGACATTAGGCAGCCCCTTTCTGTACCGTACTTTCAGAATGTTCCGAATCAATCGCCTCGACTTTGTCACCATTTAACAAACTCATATTGTTATCAACAACGATATGATCCCCAAGGTTCAAACCGGCTTTAATTTCAACTTTATTACCGATTTCTTCACCTAACCGCACCATATGAAAATAGGCTTTTCCGTCTTCGACAACAAAAACGCCTTCAATCCCTGAACGATTCAATACCGCTGTTTTAGGAACCATCATTGTTTGTCTTTCACCGCGTTTGAATCCAACACGTGCAAAAGTTCCACTGTTAACGTTGACTATCGACGGGAGACTTAATTTAACGGTATGCGTGCGCGTCTTAGGATCGGCCGCACTGACTAAGGTGTAAATCGTGCCTTTAATCGGTTCTGGCCTACCATCAATCATCACTTCAGCTTCGTCCCCTAGGCGCAACACCGCGAACAGATCTTCCGCGACCTGAGTTTTAACGCTTAGGGAGGTTAAGTTTTCTAAAACCAGTACAGGGTTACCTGGTGCAGCCAGCCCCCCCGCAACAGCCATTTTGTCTACGACAACCCCATCAAAAGGTGCTTTAACGTTAGCATAATTTAACTGAGATCTAGCTTGATTCAGATTGGTCTTCGCAGCCACCAGATTCTCTTGTGCTACTTTATATTGCAAACTGACCTTATCGAACTGCTGCTTGGAAACAGAATCGTCTTTATAAAGTTTTGAAAAACGATCATAGTCCAGTTTGGCATCTTTTAAAGCTGCCTGCGCTTGTTGATAAGCGGACTTTGCTTTTAAAATCTGGCTATTGACGTCACTGGAGTCAATAGAAAAAAGCAAGTCTCCTTTTTCTACTTCCTGCCCGACTTTAACGTTAAAATTCTTAATATACCCCATTAAACGTGAAGCAATCTGCGCTTTCTGGTCAGGCACCACTGCACCTGGCACTACCGCTTTCAAAGGAATCGTGCCCAAATTAACCGTTTCAACCGGCGCTTTAATGGTTTGCTGAATGCCATTTGTTTCGCTTGTTTCCTGTGAAGCCTCTTGGCTGCAACCAGACAAGCCAATCATTGCAATCAAACTACTTGTTAGCATCAGTTTTGACATGGTTTTCATTTCGTTCACCTATTAAATATTATTCTTTAAATATGGATTCATTTCGGGCGTTGAGCTTCGTCTTTACAATTGGTCAATGCTCATAACACCGGCTTCTAAACGCAATTTCGCTTTATGAATGTTCTTTTCAAAAATCGATTGAACCAAATCTGCCCTGGCTTTATCCAATTGCGCTTGACTGGCCAAGACTTCTGTCATCGTCGACACACCGTTCTTGTATCGTTTCATAATAAGGCGTTGTGCTTCTTCAGCTTGTTCAACCGCCAAACGGTTAGAAGATACTTGTTTTTCAGCCACTTTCAATGTGCGCCAGGATTTTAGAACCGCCAAACGGGTTTGGTTTTCTTGTGAACGTAACGCCGCTTGTTTTTGTCGAGCGGCCGCCCGTGCTTTATTAATTCGATTAGAGGTAATTCCGAAGTCAGTGATTTTCCAGGATACGATACCGGCGACTGTATATGAAGAGCTATCAAACCCAACAGTATCATCGTTAAACTCACCTCTTGCCATAATATTAAAGCTTGGATACTGGTCAGCCTTGCTGGCATCGATTGCCGCACGGCTTGAGCGAGCCTCTTCTCGTTGTGCTTCTAGCTTAGGGTTGGTTGTCGTTGCCATGGTCGTCAATTCGCCTATTGAATTAGCCGGCAAAGACACATCGACTCGAGGACCGATTTCCAAAGGCATGTTGGGGTCGACTGCCATCAGCATTTTTAAATTGTCTTTTGCAATCAACTCTTGCGTTTTTGCTTTTTCCAAAGCAGTTTTTGCTTCAGATAAGTGTACATTCGCACTCAATAACTCTGAACGAACCACCACACCTTGGTCCACTAAATTTTGCGTGGTTTTGACATAGGCCTCTGAAGCCTTAACTGCTTGCTGTGCTACCGAGACAAACGCTCTTGCGGTATGCACGCCTTCATAGGCCTGATAGACATTGTAAGTTAGATATTGCTGCACGGCTTTATCACCATGTTGTGCCGCTTTAATCATCGCTTTGGCTTGATTCTGATAACTGGATACCTTGCCACCATTCCAGACGGGAATCATCACCTCTAAGCGCGAATTAAAATCAGAGTATGAACCAGGGTTATTTAAGTCATCAGGTTTGTACTCATAATTACCAGCGCCGAACTCGGCCGCAGAGGTTGCATTAAAACCAAAATCGCTAAAAGCGGCATCTCTTTGACTGAGCTTCATTCCGAAAACATTCATAGCATTATTCGAGTTGGTTCCGGTAAAAGAAGCGGTTACTTGAGGCATCCGATTCGCATTGGATTCGGCCAGTGCGTATTCTGCTTGCTTCAATCGGTATTCACTCACTTCCATTTCAGGGTTTTGACCTAACGCTGTTTCCACACAGGCTTTGAAATCAAGTGATGCGGCCTCCGCTGAAGAGAAAAACGCAACCCACATGGCTATGGGTAAAAAAGAGGCGCGAGCTTTAAAATGGCACGGTGCACTTGTTGCTTTCATAAAGTGTTTCCCCAAGGCTTTTAGCAATTAAATTAAACGTTTTCACTAAGTGATTCTAAATAGCTTTATCGACCGTTATCACTGCTTTTATAAAGCAATCGAAGTAACGGTATAAGCCTGTTTGACAATAAAAACAAACATTACCGACCTTCGCACGATAACTCAAACTTATTAGAGTATTAGCATTTACTTATAATTGGCTCGAATTATATATAAGTTTTTCCTTATATTCCATGTTTTACCCAACAAAAAACACTGCCCTACCGGAAAATACTGACTAAAAGCGTCTAAACTCTCTTTCTCACTTTTCAAATGTCGTTATCAGTATCTTTTTTAACCAGATGAGCTGTCGATGAAAAAAGTGACTTGCCTCAGCGCGCCAGAAAACATCCGGTTGTTTTTTTATTTGCATCGCCCAGTCCAATACTTCTCTGGCATCAATCACCTCATCCTGCCCCCCTTGTATTAAATACCACGGCATTGTGGGTTCGATATCTGAAAAGTCATACATAGAAACTGGAGGAGCCACCGTACAAATAGCGGTGGGTTGAATTTGGTCGGCTTGCTTCAACACAATATAACTTCCAAAAGAAAACCCCGCTAAAACAAGCTCGGATAAATTGGCAGACTCTCTTAACCAGCGAACGACGTCATACAAATCTTGCTGTTCACCCCTACCGCCATCATAAGTCCCTTCAGACTCTCCCACACCACGGAAGTTGTAAGCTAAAGTGCCGTACCCCAAACTTTGGAATGTTTTTTCCATCGTAGTAACGACTTTATTATTCATTGTGCCACCAAATTGAGGATGAGGATGACTCAGAACCACCCACTTTTGAGGGCTGTCAGAAGCTAAGCTTGTCGTTGAATTTTCACCAGGCCTGGTCATTCTGATTTCAAGGCGGCCAGCTTGGCCGACAATAAAGTCTGGTGTAAGGGATGTTACATCTGTCATGTTTACTCAACTATTCTATTTACTGATTCATTAAAAGGCTTGATACAATATAGTGTAATCAAGTCATTAACGACTTCAAATCATTTAATCGACAAAATGATCCTTTAATTTTCTAATTTAAAACGGGTTTCCATGACGCCAAGCCGAACTTTAGTAATAGACGATGCCGTGCCTTATGCCAAAGAGCTGTTTGCTCACCTAGGAAATGTTATCTCTCTACCAGGAAAAGAAATCAACACAGAGCATCTTCAAAATGCAGATGCCTTGATTGTCCGTTCACGAACCCAAGTCAATTCGGCTTTATTGAAACACACGAACGTTTCCTTTGTTGGCAGCACTGTCGTGGGTTTAGACCATGTCGACCAATCCTATTTAAAAGCAAACGCCATCGAATTTTATTCAGCCCAAGGGTGCAATGCCAATTCCGTGTCTGAATATGTCATGACCAATATAGTCAATCTGGCGATTGAAAAAGGGTTCAAACTGTCAGAAAAAAGCCTGGCCATTATTGGCGTCGGCCACGTGGGCAAACTGGTAGAACAAAAGGCCAGTGCACTGGGTATGAAGGTTTTACTCAATGACCCACCAAGAGCTCGACAAGAGATGTCTGACGAGTTCATTGACTTAGATACAGCTCTTAAAGCGGACATTATTACCGTTCATACACCTTTGACACAAACAGGTCCGGATGCGACTTACCACCTCCTATCTGCTGACAAGCTCAAAAAAATTCAACCCCATCAAATCCTTATTAACGCGGCTCGCGGAGGTATCATTGACGAACAAGCCTGGATTCATACCCAGACTGAAAGCAATATCATCGACTGCTGGGAAAATGAACCGAATATCAATTCAGATCTCTACAATACAGCAGACATTGCAACGCCGCATATCGCCGGTCATGCCTTAGATGCCAAGATTGCAGGAAGCGAGATGGTTTATCAAGCACTTTGCCAACATTGGCAAATCCTCCCTGACGACGACTGGCGGAAGTTCTTACCGCCACCACCACCGCCAATATCACTTTCATTGACAGGCGATCTTCAGCAAGACATTCATAATGTATTACAACAGTGTTACCGCCCCGAAGACGACGATGCAGCCATTAGAGCTAATAACATTGTAGTCACCCATAAAAAATATGAATACTACCGAAGACACTATCCTGTTCATCGAGAGTGGCACCAACACAGGGTCATTAAAACGCCCGACCCAACCTTCAATAACCTTCTGTATTCTCTTGGATTTCAGCTCATTTGAGCCCATGACAAATAAACAGTTAATAAAAGAATTATATTAGTAAGTGATAATGTGTATAAAAGAAAGTTATTAGGTCACAAAAAAATTAATTTTTATTTTATAAATAACAAGAGTAACCTTGTTTGCTGAAAATTGATTCAAATCAAGCCTAAAAAATGCATTAGATTATAAATAAAGTGCGTTCTTGATTATAAAAAAGCAACGGAGAAAGACTCAATGAAAATAGCTAACTTTTTTAAAGCTGCCTTTATCGCCGCTTCTATTACAACATTAACAGGTTGTGGAACAATCAATGGCATCAACAACCTTGCTGATGGCGCTGGTGGCACATTTATGGAAATCTGGGATAAATGGGTTGAAGCAGAAGGTGACATCGCCGATGCAACCATGTGGGAAGTGAAAGTGGAAGACGGCGTTGAATTACAAGACGTCATCGACTCGATTAACAATGTCGGAATCAACCGTAACATCAAAAACGTTGGTGAACTGCCTTTATCAGAAGAACTGAAAGCACGTGGCATCGAATCAAAAGTCATTCACGTTATGTCTTTCTGTAACCCAGAAACAGCTCGTAAAATGGTTGATTTCTCACCTGCAATGGGTGGGTTCCTTCCTTGTCGTGTCAACATCATTGAAGAAGAAGATGGTCTTCACATTTATACAATGAACATGGACATGGCAATCAAAATGGGTAAAAAAATGCCGCCAGAACTAAGAGAAGCAACCATGAAAGTACGTGATACTATGTGGGAAATGCTACAAAAAGGTAAAGAAGGTGCGTTCTAAAACTTAACGCGTTCCAAACCCTTTAAATAAAGCCTGCTCTTTAGCAGGCTTTTTTATTCCTATCGACTTTTCTGTTAGATAAATGAAATACACTCCTTAAAGCGAAGACACCACTTTCAACTGAGCACCTCATACTAACCGCCCTCCATACCAACGCTTTAAATTATTTTTTAATAATATTAGCAAGTCATGATAAAAAAAATCAGCTCTCACATAAAATTATTTTCATTTGCCAAAAAGCTTAGCACTCTATAAGAAAATAATTATATTAGATTAATCTAATATTCTTTATTTTCAATAAGTTATGACAAAAATAAGTAATTATCCTACCCGGTAATTGTGTACTTATAAATACGGATTAACCCCCCTAATCGACCATAAAATTTTTTTAATTATTAAAAGCTTTGCAACTTCGGCATAGTAGCTTCTGACGAAAAACAGCATGCTGGCAGCGAAGTGATAAAACGGCACCAACATGCTTAAATTGTATTCATTAGATAAAAAAGAGAGACACTCGATGAAAAAAACAAGAATCGCTTTAGCAATTGCAACAGCTGCAATGGTTTCAACGCCTGTTCTAGCAACGAACGGTACTAACATGATTGGCTTAGGTGCACAATCAAACGCAATGGGTGGTACTGGGGTCGCGGCAAGCTACGGCGCTGAAACAGTTATCGCTAACCCGGCAATGATCGGTAAAACAACAGGAACCGAAATGACTTTCGGCGGCACTTTATTCATGCCATCCGTTGAAACAACTAACAACATTAAAAACAGTGCCGTTGCTGCAGCCAATGGTATTACGTCTGCACAAGCAGCTGCCAATGGAGCACCGATTGGAAGTGCAACAAGTGATGCAGATACCAATGTCATTCCTGCGGTTTCTTTATCAAGCCGTATCAATGATAAATTAACTTTCGGTATCGGGATGTTTGGAACATCAGGTATGGGGGTTGATTACCAAGATGAAGACATGTTATTTAACGCACAAACAAACATGCAAATCATGAAGTTTGCGCCAACCCTGGCTTATAATTCATCAAACTTCGGTTTTGGTGTATCGCCAATCCTTCAATATGGTTCACTAGACATTAATTTCAAAACGCAAATGACAAATAACAATGGTGCACCGATGTACGTTCAGTCTAGCGGAACCATCACCACAAACCAAACAACAACGCCAGCAATAAAAACGGTAGGTCATGGCATGGCTTCAGACCTTGGAATGGGCTTTAACATTGGTGGTTATTTTAATATCACTAATGACTTAACAGTTGCAGCTTCGTACTTGTCTGCTGTTGATATGAAGTATAAAGGCCAACTATCAACTGCATCAGGTGCATTTGTTAACCCGAATTCAGATTTCAAAACTGCATTTGGCGACAACCTTGAACAACCTTCTGAAATCAAAGTTGGTGCAGAATACGTCATGGGAAGCTTCTCTGTTAATGCCGACTATAAAAAAGTAGGCTGGGGATCAGCAAAAGGTTATAAAGACTTTGGTTGGGAAGACCAAGATGTATTTTCTGTAGGTGCAAAATTTGCTGCTAACAACTACTGGTTAGGTGCGGGTTACAACTACGGCAGCAACCCAATCAAGGAGCAAGATGGTACTACCTATAAAGGTGCCGTTGTGAACATGTTTAACAACACCTTCTTCCCTGCAATCACAGAAAGTCACTTCACTTTTGGTGGTGGGTATTCTATGACTAAAAATACAACATTAGAAGGATCTGTTGTGTATGCACCAGAAGTTAAAAACTCTGTTGATACAACAGGCGTTTCTTCTGCATTTGCAACAGGAATGGCAGGTTCACAAACTGCAGCAGCAAGTACCAGCACAACAAAGCATTCTCAAATTGGCTACACAGTGCAGGTAAAATATAACTTTTAATTGTCTAAATTAAGAGTTACTTCTAAGAGCCCCTTTTTAGGGGCTTTTTTTTGTCCTAAAAATAACTTTTTGACTTCTTAATCATTTGTCATATTCCCTTTCTCTTTTTTTGTGATACTATGCGAAAAACAAGCTAACTAAAAGGTAAATATATGGCGCGCGTTTTGATTGCAGGATGTGGCGATATTGGTTGTCGCCTAGGTGTAAACTTAGCGAAAAAAGGGCATGAGGTTTTTGGTATTCGGCGAGATACGTCAAAAATCACCTCCCCTATCCAGCCTATTGAAGCCGATTTATTTGGCCAATTACCCGAGCTTCCGGATCAACTTGATTATGTTTTTTATATTGTCTCGGCTAAAAGCTACAATGATGTCGCTTATTATAAAGCGTATGTTATGGGCTTAAAGCACTTAATTGATGCGCTTAAAGATCAACCTATCAAACACCTTTTCTTTATTTCAAGCTCATCGGTTTTTTCTCAATCCGAGGGAGAACGCGTCACAGAGGAAAGTCCAGCAGAAGGCAAAAACTTTTCTAGTCGTCGCTTACTGGAAGGAGAAGAGCTTGCTTTAACGGCTCCTTTTCCAGGCACAGTGATTCGATTTGGTGGCATTTATGGACCAGGAAGAACGTACCTCATTGATTTGGTCCTACAAGGTAAAGCGCATTGCATGGAAGATGTGTATAGCAATCGCATTCACTCCGAAGACTGTGTTGGTCTGTTGGAGCACTTAATGGAGCAACCCGATTTAGATCCGGTTTATATTGGCGTGGACGATGAACCGACGTTGACTTGTGAAGTGTATGAATGGTTGGCTGAGCAATTATCTGTTTCGAATATTGAACACCTTGAGCCGACAGAAAACAGCCGTGCATTAAGAAGCAATAAACGCTTGTCGAACGCTAAAATCAAAGCAACCGGCTACACATTCAAATACCCAAGTTATCGCGAAGGGTATTTAGAATTGCTTGAATCGATGTAAAAACAATCTATCAATAATGCTAAAAACGACCAGGCCTGGTCGTTTTTAATACAAGATTACTGATTCTTATATTCAGCGATTCGGCTTCTTATCATCGTCCAGCACCTCACCTTCAATCACATCCGACTCTTTATCCGGCGCACCCGACTCAATAATCCTGACATGCTGAATCGACTGACCATCTGAAGAACGTTCCGTCCACTCTGTTTCATATACCTGACCTTTATATTGAGCGTATTGCGTTTGACGCTGAGCGATTAATTTTTTCGAGAACAGACGTCTGACTGGTGGAATCAACAATAAAAATCCGATTGCGTCGGTAATCAGTCCCGGGATTAAAAGCATCAGTCCACCTAAAAAGATAAACACCCCTTCCATCATTTCTACTGCCGGCAATTGCCCTTGCGCCATATTCAGCTGTGCTTTTTGCATGGTAGAAACGCCTTGATGACGCATTAAGGCGGCTCCGATAATCGCGGTGACAATGGTTAACAAAATAGTAGGTAAAGCCCCAATCTCACTGCCAACTTCAATCAACACATAAAGTTCCACCAAAGGAACAAATAAAAATAATAGGAAGAAAATTTTAAACATAAAGGTCTCTTTTAAGACTGAATTCAAATAAAGCGTTTCTGCTTTAAAATTGATTGTCAGCATTTACACAAAGTTTGCACAACATCCTAACGCGATTCTACGTTAAAATCGTGATTAACTTATTACATAAGTCTTTAAATTGTTTTTTCAAGGTGGACATAAATGAGAAACACATCGTTTTTTAAATATCTATTAACGATATTGTTATTTTTAACATTCCATTCGGTAGCCGCATCGGATGAGTTATTAGATGTTGATCAAGCTTTTTCCTTACAGCCGGTTAAGGTTGAGAATGGCCAATTCAAAATCAGCTGGAAAATTGCAGACGATTACTATTTATACAAAAAACGCATTTCAATCGAATCGGAAGACTTAGAACTCAGTCCACCACATTACCCTAAAGCCATTACTAAAAATGATCCTGCCTTTGGCCAGAGCGATGTGTTTAAACACCAACTAACCGTAACACAACCCTATTCAGGAAGCGTTACGAAAGCAAACTTAACAATCAAATACCAGGGGTGTGCTGAAAAACTTGGCGTTTGCTATCCTCCGCAAACGAAATCTGTCACGGTTGAACTGCCTGCCGCCGCAGACACCAACGGCAATACCCTTGCGGATTTAAACAGCTTAATCATCGACAGTTCCGGAGCAGACTTACTGCCTGCAGATGAAGCTTTTCAGCTACAGGTGACTCCCAACGATAACAATCAACTAATGCTTGATTTTAGAGTCGCTGAAGGCTACCACCTGTACAAGGATAAAATTAAAGTCCTACTTAAACAAGGAAATGCCACCCTCGGTTCTCTTCAATTACCTGAAGCCATACAAACAAATGATCCAGTGTTTGGTGACGTTCAAGTTTATCATGGCGATTTCCAAGCCATTCTGCCAGTGAATCATATTGTCGGCGCTGCTGAAATAGAAATCCACTATCAAGGTTGTTCATCTGAATCTGGCGTATGCTACCCACCCGCGAAAAAACTGATGACGGTAAATGCCAGTGACTTCAAACAAACAAGCACAAACTTACCGACTCAAACAACGACGTCTGAAAATCTATCTGAAACCGACCAGATCACCAGCACCTTACAAAACAGTTCGGTTTGGATTGTCATTGGCACCTTCTTTTTGTTTGGACTATTACTGTCTTTAACACCTTGCGTTTTTCCAATGATTCCAATCCTCTCCAGCATCATTGTTGGACAAGGAGATCAACTCACCACGCGCAAAGCTTTCATCATGTCTCTAGTCTATGTTCTGGCGATGTCGGTTACCTATACCGCTGCCGGGGTTTTAGCAGGGATTTTTGGCGAAAACCTCCAGGTCCTTTTCCAAAATCCATGGATTATTGGGAGTTTTGCATTGATTTTCATTGCTTTGGCCTTCTCCATGTTCGGTTTCTATGAACTACAACTACCAAGTGGCCTGCAATCCAAAATCACGAATTTATCTAATAAACAACAGGGCGGCACCTTAACGGGTGTCGCCATCATGGGGTTCTTATCGGCTCTAATTGTCGGCCCTTGTGTGGCACCGCCTCTTGCCGGCGCCCTGATTTACATCGGGCAAACCGGCGATGCGCTTCTTGGCGGCACCGCTTTATTTGCTATGAGCATGGGGATGGGCGTGCCTCTATTGTTATTAGGAACGTCCGCCGGGAAACTCCTTCCTCGCGCTGGCGCCTGGATGGATAACGTTAAGGCCATCTTCGGTGTTCTGATGATCGGGGTTGCCATTTGGATGGCCGAAAGAATCCTTCCCGAATGGACAATTCTATTTGCCTGGGCGGCGTTACTGATCGGTTCCGCTATTTATCTCGGAGCTCTGGAACCGGTTGGCGACAAATCCGGCTGGCATAAGTTCGCAAAATCCATTGGTGTGATCTTTTTGATCTACGGTATGGTAATACTGATCGGTTTGGCCGGTGGTAGCAAAAATGTCTTGCAACCGTTAACGGTATTTCAGTCATCCGGAACCAGCAGTAGCAGCCAGACTGAACATCTAAACTTCAAGACTATTCGTACCTTAGCGGAGCTGAAGCAAGAAGTCGCCAAAGGGAATCCAGTGATGCTCGACTTCTATGCAGATTGGTGCATCAGTTGTAAGGAAATGGAAAAATTCACATTCTCCGATCCAGGTGTTCAGAGCGCATTGGCAAATGTCACCCTCTTAAAAGCCGATGTGACCGCCAATAATGCAAATGATAAAGAGTTAATGAAAGCATTTAACATCATCGGCCCCCCTGCTATTCTGTTCTTTAACCATCAACAAGAACAAAAAGCACAACGCGTGGTTGGTTTCAAAAAAGCAGCTGACTTTACACAGAATATCAATCAAGCTTTTCAATAAGATTTATTTTAATCAAAAACGTCACGAAAAACGGCCAGGCCTGGCCGTTTTCATTCTAGATAACACCACCTTTCAATACGTTTTTTATCTCATCTTGATGACAAAAACGCCGTTTTAAAGAACTCAACCCTGTTTTTTTCATTTAATTTAAACTTCGCAACATTTCACGAATTTTCACGACTTTTTTATAACTTTCTATATCGTTAAAGCTAACTTTCAGGTATAATTTTCAACAATTTAATGATTAGCTCCGCTGAAATGCATCAAGGATACTTTCATGGCAAACATTCTCGTAATCAATGGTCCCAATCTCAATATGCTAGGCAAAAGAGAGCCTGAACATTATGGCCGCCAAACCTTAGGCGACATTATTGAAGAACTCGAAACCCTTGCTGATGATTACGAAGTACGTCTATACAACTTCCAGAGTAATGCCGAGCACGAAATAGTGGAACGCATCCAAACCGCGATTGAAGATATTGATTTTATTATCATCAACCCTGCCGCTTTCACACACACCAGTGTTGCAATACGGGATGCTTTATCGACCGTCAAGATTCCTTTTATTGAAGTGCATTTATCTAACATTCACAAAAGAGAAGCTTTTCGAACCCATTCATATTTTTCTGACCTGGCTGAAGGCGTGATTGCCGGTCTGGGTCCAATAGGCTATCAGCTCGCGCTGGCTGCCGCAGTTGAAAAACTGAAATAAAAATACATTTAAATAACGACTATTTAAGAGGAATAGAGAACATGGATATTCGTTCAATTCGTAAATTGATTGAAATTGTAGAACAGTCTGACGTTGCTGAAATTGAAATTAAAGAAGGTGAGCACAACATTCGCATCACTCGTAGCAAAGAGCCTGTCATGATGTCTGCGCCTGCAGCGCCAGCACAAATGGCTTATGAAGCTGCACCCGCTGCGGCTGCACCACAACAATCTGCCGCACCTGCGGAATCACCTGCGGCTCCTGCAGAAACAGGACATACCGTTCCATCTCCAATGGTCGGGACTTTTTATGCCTCACCTTCTCCGGATGCGGGTCCATTTGTCAGCGTGGGAGACCAAGTCTCAGCCGGTGACACCCTTTGTATTATTGAAGCGATGAAAATCATGAATCCAATTGAAGCAGATGTTTCTGGAACCGTGAAGAAAATTCTTGTTCAAAACGCTGAACCTGTTGAGTTCGGTCAAGCTTTATTCATCATCGAATAATAGGATACCTGCATGATTGAAAAAATTCTGATTGCCAACCGTGGAGAAATTGCACTACGCGTGCTAAGAGCCTGTAAAGAAATGGGCATCAAAACGGTCGCAGTCCACTCCACAGCAGATGCTAACCTAAAACATGTCTTGCTAGCAGATGAGTCTGTGTGTATTGGGCCTGCACCGTCTTCTGAAAGTTACCTCAATATTCCAGCCATTATTTCAGCCGCTGAAATCACGGATGCCGAAGCGATTCACCCAGGGTATGGTTTCTTATCTGAAAATGCCGACTTTGCCGAGCGCGTTGAAGAAAGCGGATTTATTTTTATGGGGCCTAAGGCTGAAACGATCCGCATTATGGGCGACAAAGTATCCGCTATCCGTGCGATGAAGGCGGCAGGTGTTCCTACCGTTCCCGGCTCCGGCGGCCCATTAAGCGACGATGAAGAAGCTAATAAACAACTGGCTAAAGAAATTGGCTACCCAATTATCATCAAAGCTTCCGGTGGTGGTGGTGGACGCGGTATGCGCGTTGTTCATACCGAATCAAACCTGATTAAGTCAATTCAGTTGACTAAATCAGAAGCAGGTAGCTTCTTTGGTAACCCAGAAGTGTATATGGAAAAATTTCTGGAAACGCCGCGCCACATTGAAATTCAAGTACTGGCCGATGGGTTGGGCAACGCCATTCACCTAGGAGAGCGTGACTGCTCAATGCAGCGTCGTCATCAAAAGGTGGTTGAAGAAGCCCCTGCGCCGGGCATTACAGAAGAACAACGTAACCGTATCGGGCAAGCTTGTGTAAACGCCTGTATTGAAATCGGCTATCGTGGTGCGGGAACCTTTGAATTTTTATATGAAAACGGCGAGTTTTATTTCATTGAAATGAATACCCGTTTACAAGTAGAACACCCTGTAACGGAACAAGTCACGGGCGTGGACTTAGTAAAAGCTCAGATCGAAATTGCAATGGGTAAACCGCTAAGCATCAAGCAGGAAGATATCATCATTCGAGGTCATGCCATTGAATGTCGTATCAATGCCGAAAACCCATCGAACAACTTTATTCCTTCTCCAGGTAAAATTGAACGTTTACACTTAGCCGGTGGAATTGGCGTTCGTTGGGATTCTCATATTTATACGGGTTACCCAGTTCCGCCGCACTACGATTCAATGATAGGGAAACTGATTTGTTATGGCCCTGACCGTACTTCAGCCGTGGCACGTATGGACACTGCTTTGGATGAGTTGATTATCCAAGGCATTGAAACCAATATTCGTATGCAACGCGAAATCATGAATGACTTTGGGTTCTGTGAAGGTGAACAAAATATCCATTATTTAGAACACCGATTGGAACATCTCGTTTAGACTCTAGTTCATCACAAACTCATTAACATCAACCACGTTGAGCCTATAATGTAACTATTTATCGGCCGCGTGGTTTTTACGTTTAAAGGACCCTTATGGCTTGGATTCAAATTAACACCACG
Source organism: Hydrogenovibrio crunogenus (assembly GCF_004786015.1). NCBI lineage: Bacteria > Pseudomonadati > Pseudomonadota > Gammaproteobacteria > Thiotrichales > Piscirickettsiaceae > Hydrogenovibrio > Hydrogenovibrio crunogenus. The sequence continues at coordinate 483,493 of NZ_CP032096.1, read as the reverse complement.
GTTTCAGAAGCACTTGCAGAACCACTATCAGATGCATTCATGGAAGTAAATGCAGCATCCGTCACATTTGCAGACGCAAAAGACCAACCCATTTTTGAACCTGAAATTGGCACAACCCCTATTTGGAATCAAACCAAAGTCATCGGTTTATTTGATGCCGAAACCGACATTCCAGCGATCATCAGTCAACTAGAAACCTTAATACCGGATATACCAGCTGAGTGCTATAGCATTGAAGCGCTTGAGGACAAAGACTGGATTCGAGCCTGGATGGATCAATTTCAACCCATGCAGTTTGGTTCACGACTCTGGATTATACCCAGTTGGTGTGACATCCCTGAACCCGAAGCAGTTAACCTCATGCTAGACCCAGGGATGGCATTTGGGACAGGGACTCACCCAACCACGGCTTTATGCCTTACTTGGCTCGACCAAAACCCACCTACTGATTTAACTGTCATTGACTATGGTTGCGGTTCAGGCGTATTGGCACTCGCCTCTGAAAAGTTAGGCGCAAAACAGGTAAAAGGCACCGATATTGACCCACAAGCGATTATCGCCAGTCAACAAAATGCGGATAGAAATGAGGCCGATATTGAATTCAAACTGGTCAAAGAATTTCATTCCGATCCTGTTGACCTATTAATTGCTAACATTCTTGCAGGGCCTCTCAAAGAACTGGCACCAGAATTTATTCGTTTGATGAAGCCAAATGCCACGCTGGTGTTATCAGGTTTATTAAGCAACCAGGCAGCAGATTTGATTAGCTTTTACCAGCAACAAGGATTTGAATTGATTGCTCAAAATGATTTGGATGAATGGTCTCAACTTAGCTTTAAAAAGCTAGCGGCGACTTAACTGCTTTCAACATGATGCCCTTATTTGATTCTGACACCCCCACAATTGCACTGGCGCCTATGGCAGGTATTACCGACCGAATTTATCGAGATATCTGCCGTGAGACTGGTGCCAGTTATGCGGTGTCAGAAATGGTCGCTTCCAAAAAGCAATTACGCGAATCGGCAAAATCTTCAACGCGCCATGCGGATAAAACAGAAACTTCTCCCCGGATTGTTCAATTGCTGGGCACCCAACCCGATGAGCTGGTGGACGCTGCATTATGGCAACAATCCCAGGGAGCGGATATGATTGATCTCAACATGGGGTGTCCAGCAAAAAAGGTGTGTGATGTGGCCGCTGGCTCTGCTTTAATGGGGCAACCTGAACTGGTTGCCGATATTTTTAAAAGTTTGACCGAAGCAATTGACCTTCCTGTAACGGTTAAAATCCGAACCGGAACCGATGCGGATAACATCAATGCCATTGAAATTGCCAAACTGGCACAAGACTCCGGCTTAAAAGCCATTACCATCCATGGTCGCACCCGTGTGGATAAATTTAATGGCCAAGCCGAATACGACACCATTAAAGCCGTTAAACAGGCGGTTGAAATCCCAGTTATTGCAAACGGTGATATTTGCAGCCCAAAAGAGGCTCAATTTGTATTAAAATATACAGGTTCAGATGGCATTATGATTGGTCGAGCCGCCCAAGGATATCCTTGGATTTTCAGAGAGATAGCACACTTTCTAGAAACCGGGGAGTTTTTGCCCCCTCCTAGTTTGGCTGAATTTCAGCAAGTGATGACTCGACACTTTTCAGAACTCGAAACACTTTATGGTAAATATTTAGGCCATAAAATTGCTCGAAAGCATCTGGGCTGGTACAGCCAATACCTTCCCAACGGTACAGAGCTAAGAAAAAGATTTAATCGGCTTGAGAGTACTCAAGCACAACTCAACTTAATCAACCATTACTTTGATACTTTATGACATTACTATCTGATAATAACCCAGCCAGTCAAGCACTCAGCACCCATGTCACCATGACGCTGAAAAACTATTTTGAAACACTGGAAGGTGAAGTGCCGAGTGATGTTTATCAAATGGTGATAAGCCAAGTAGAGCGTCCGCTCATCGAATTTGTTTTAAACGAAACTGCGTTCAATCAAAGTCGATCAGCTGAAATATTAGGTATTAACCGAAATACCTTAAGAAAAAAAATGCAGCTTTATAAAATAACGCCTGCGTAACGAATTCGCCTTTAATAGGCACCCTTTTTACTGACTAACCAATTTTGGAGAGAAATCCCTTATGAAACCTGTTCGCCGCGCCCTGATTAGCGTCTCAGATAAAAATGGCATTTTAGAGTTTGCCAAATCTTTAACCGCTATGGATGTTGCCATCTTATCAACAGGAGGAACCTATAAGGTTCTTTCTGAAGCAGGTCTGCCTGTCACAGAGGTTTCAGAATACACCGGTTTCCCTGAAATGATGGATGGTCGAGTCAAAACACTTCATCCAAAAATCCACGGCGGTTTACTGGGTCGCCGTGGTACAGATGATGCCGTTATGACTGAACATGGTATTGACCCTATCGATATGGTGGTGGTTAATCTGTATCCTTTCGAAGCCACGGTGGCCAACCCGGATTGTTCATTAGAAGATGCCATTGAAAACATTGATATTGGAGGGCCGACAATGCTTCGCTCGGCGGCCAAAAACCATAAAGATGTTGCCGTTGTCACAGATCCACAAGACTATGCTCGCATTCTAGAAGAAATGGAATCGAATAATGGCCAACTGTCTCATGCTACCCGTTTTGATTTAGCCATCAAGACATTTGAGCAAACGGCTCGCTATGACGGGGCAATCTCAAACTACTTCGGAACCATGTTCAGCGAAGATAAAAACGATACTTTCCCGCGCACATACAACACTCAGTTTGTGAAAAAACAATCAATGCGTTATGGAGAAAATCCACACCAGTCGGCGGCCTTCTATACGGAGCGAAACCCAACGGAAGCGTCTATTTCAACCGCCAAACAGTTACAAGGTAAGGCTCTGTCATTCAATAACATTGCTGACACCGATGCAGCATTAGAGCTGGTCAAAACGTTTGATGAAACGGCTTGTGTCATTGTTAAACATGCTAACCCTTGTGGCGTATCTGTTGGTCAAAACGTTTTTGAAGCTTATGATCGAGCGTACAAAACCGATCCCACGTCAGCATTTGGAGGCATCATTGCTTTCAACCGCGCATTGGATCAAGAAACGGCTCAAGCCATTATTGATCGTCAATTTGTGGAAGTCATCATCGCACCGAATGTATCAGAAGATGCAAAGAATGTTATTGCCGCCAAACAAAATGTCCGTTTACTGGTGTGTGGAGATCTAGGTATCCAAGAACCGGCTTATGATTACAAACGGGTTACCGGCGGTTTATTGGTGCAAGACCGTGACTTAGGTTCGGTTACTGAAGACGAGCTTAAGGTGGTAACCAAGCGTGCGCCGAGTGAAAAAGAAATGGCGGATTTACAATTTGCCTGGAAAGTAGCGAAATACGTTAAGTCCAATGCCATTGTTTATGTAAAAGACGGCATGACCATTGGGGTAGGTGCGGGGCAAATGAGCCGCGTTTATTCTGCGAAAATTGCCGGCATTAAAGCAGCCGATGAAGGTCTTGAAGTGCCGGGTTCAGTGATGGCTTCCGATGCATTTTTCCCTTTCAGAGATGGCATTGATGCGGCAGCCGAAGCCGGCATCACAGCTGTAATACATCCAGGTGGCTCCATGCGAGATCAGGAAGTGATTGATGCAGCGGATGAGCACGGCATCGCGATGGTCTTTACTGGCATGCGTCACTTCAAACACTAAATACACTGATTGAAATACGATAGATTTACAAGAGAGAAAAACACATGAATGTACTCATTATTGGAAGCGGTGGCCGCGAACATGCTTTGGCGTGGAAAACCATTCAATCAGATAAGGTTTCAAAAGTATTTGTTGCACCTGGCAACGCTGGAACGGCACTGGAAGACAATATCGAAAATGTTGATATTGCCGTTGAGGACTTACCAGGCCTGGTAGATTTTGCTCAAAACAATGCCATTGAACTCACCATTGTTGGCCCGGAAGTGCCTCTTGTGCTTGGTGTGGTTGACGCTTTTGAAGCGGCAGGCCTAAAATGCTTTGGTCCAAGCAAGGGAGCAGCGCAACTGGAAGGATCTAAAGCTTTCTCTAAAGATTTTTTAGCGAAACACAACATTCCAACAGCCGCCTACTCCGTGTTCACAGAGATCCCGCCTGCAGTGGCTTATATTAAAGAGATGGGCGCGCCAATTGTCATTAAAGCCGATGGCTTAGCCGCAGGTAAAGGCGTTATCCTGGCTGAAACCAATGCCGAAGCGATTGCCGCAGTAGAAGATATGCTAGCAGGTAATAAATTTGGGGACGCTGGTGCACGTGTTGTTATTGAAGAATTTCTAGTCGGCGAAGAAGCCAGTTTTATCGTGATGGCAGATGGTCAAAACATCTTACCTATGGCGACTTCTCAAGACCATAAAGCCCGAAACAATGGTGATACCGGGCCAAATACAGGCGGTATGGGGGCTTATACCCCTGCGCCAGTGGTGACGCGTAAAATCCATGACCGCATTATGCAGGAGATCATTCGTCCAACCATTGATGGGATGGCTAAAGACGGCCTACCCTATACTGGATTTTTATATGCCGGGATTATGATTGCACCGGATGGGACACCGAAAGTCCTTGAATTTAACTGCCGCTTTGGTGATCCTGAAACTCAGCCTATCATGATGCGCTTACAATCCGACTTATCTGAACTGTGTTTAGCGGCATTGGATAAAAAACTAGACACGGTAACCGCTAAATGGGATTCCCGTCCTGCATTAGGTGTCGTTTTAGCCGCTGGCGGCTACCCTGATGAATACCGTAAAGGAGATGTCATCCAAGGCATTGAAGATGCCAACAATACGGATATTAAAGTTTTCCATGCGGGTACCCGTTTGAATGATCAAGGACAACTGGTTACATCAGGAGGGCGCGTTCTTTGTGTGACCGCGCTAGGCGAAAATGTTACCGATGCTCAGAAACGTGCCTATGAAGGGGTTTCAAAAATTCATTGGGAAGAGGTTTATTACCGTACTGACATTGGTCATCGTGCCGTTAAACGTGAATCCTTAAGTTAAGGATAAAACGCCTCTCACTTAAAAAGCACTCAACGAGTGCTTTTTTTATATCTATATTTTCGGTATAGTAAAATAATGGTTATTCATTAAGGAATTTTACTCATGTCTGAACTTCAATCCGTCCATAATTACTATGAAAGACCTGTCTTTAATCATATACAAGAAAACTATCTCGATGTCGGATTAACTGAAAACCAGCTGGCAGATATGGCCTGTATCGCACTCAACCGTATTGCACCTCGCTATATTCGTCATGATATCGACATGTCTTTTTACATGTCCTCCGAAGAATACCAGGAAATACAAGCACGCATTCAAAAGGCCGTTAAAAAAGCCTATAAAAAAGTGAAAAAATTAGATGGGCTAGAAGAGGCCTAATTTAAAGCTTTAAATTATAAGCCTCTTCTTTCTGAAAAAAAGATGCCCCTCCATTGCTTCACATCACACTTCTTATTTAGGAGCAGAGATGCAGCATTCTAAGATTTTGATCTCCATTAAAACAGTAAGTAGCCCCCTAAGCTTATCAACTCTACTTTTCCTTATTTTTTCTTTGCCGGTAAAGGCGATGCAAGCAGACGAACTGGTTCGTCATATTGATAGCTTATGGCGCGGAACGACATCTCATGCATTCATGACCATGAGCGTCAAAACACAACGTTATCAAAGAAACATGACAATGGAAGCCTGGTCTCTGGGGAATGACTATTCATTGGTTGTCATTCAGAAACCCATTAAAGATCGAGGTATTTCGACTTTAAAGGTGGAACAAAACATCTGGAACTATTTGCCTAAAATCAACCGCGTCACCAAAGTGCCGTCAAGCATGATGTCCGGCTCTTGGATGGGAAGCCATTTCACGAATGATGATCTCGTAAAGGAAAGCACCTTTGAACAGGATTATGATTCGACTATCACATTTGAAGGGCTTCGAAATAATCAAAATATTTATGAACTAACCTCTATTCCAAAACCGAATGCCGCTGTCGTTTGGGGGAAGGTTGTGATGCAGATCACACAATCAACTTTGGCCCCTATCAAAGGGCTCTACTATGATGAAGATGGCCATCTGATTCGCACCCTAACATTTGATCAAATTCAAAAAATCGGTGAGCGGATCATCCCCATGCGAATGACATTACAGCCAATAGACAAGCCATCAGAATCAACCGTCATTCTCTACAACGACATTCAGTTCGATATCCCTTTAACTAAAAACTTTTTTTCATTAAGAAATCTTAAACAGCGGCATTAACGTCATGAATAATCCGGTTTTCAACCGCCTGATCTTATTGCAGTTTATAGCTTGGCGAAATATTTGGCGAAACCCAATCAGAAGTGGCCTGACGATTTCAGCGTTGGCTGGTGGATTAATTATGCTTATCCTTTACGCAGCTCTGCTAGAAGGCATGTCTCGCCAAATGGTGACCTATGCGACAGACATCTCCAGTTCACATCTTCAAATGCACCGTTCAGCCTATATAGATAACCAGGATATTTACGCCACTCTTCCATGGTCATATTTAACAGCATTTGAAGACTCTTCACTTCCCGTGAAAATCGCTCCTAGACTTTATGCTGCTGCTTTAGCGAGCTCAAAAGATAATTCAACAGGGGTAATGATCAAAGCAATTGACCCACAACGAGAACACCATGTCACCAAACTGCTTAGCCACTTACGATCTGGCGAAGCCTCGTTTGAGCCTAAACAAAAAAATGCATTAACGCATTACCCGGTTTTGGTTGGAGCACAGCTTGCAAGAAACTTACAACTTTCTCCTGGAAGTGAATTGGTTCTGGTCACACAAGCGATTGATGGCAGTATAGGAAACGCTATTTTTGAAGTCACAGGAGTTTTAAAACCGCTTGAACCTAACTTCGATCGCATGGGGGTTTTAATGTCGATCAAAGCGTATCAAAGCCTTATGTACCAAGAAGATGGCTTCCACGAACTGGCAATCAAGGCGCAGAATATTGACGAATTAAATACTTTGCAAAAACAACTTCAGACACAAATTACTCACTTACAAAAGCAAACTCCCTTAGACGAATTGGGAGGTAAGGTGATTATCCGAAACTGGAAAGAACTGAACCCTCCGGTTGCCGACATGTTGGAGTTGAGTGGCACCATGTTACTGATTGTTGGATTAATCGTCATTGGCCTCGCCTCACTGGGGATGATTAATACGATGTTAATGTCAGTGCATGAAAGAACACATGAATTTGGCACCCTATTGGCCATTGGGATGAAAGCGCGCTGGATACTATTAATGGTTGTTATTGAGTCTTTTTATTTAGCTTTAATCTCCGCGGTTATTGGTTCAATAATCGGGAGTGTCATTGCCAAACAATTTGAAGACAAAGGCATTGACTTCAGTCATATGATGCCAGATGGTTATGACTGGGCCGGTGTTGTCTTTGAACCTGTGATGAAAGGTTATCTTATACCGGAACAAGTCTTTCAGGCCAGTCTATTAATGATTCTATTAACCATGCTAGCGGCCTTAATTCCATCCTGGCGTATCGTACGTTTAAAACCAGCTGAGGTCATTTAAATGTCAATTCAACATGGTCACCTCCCCTTTTCAATATTGATGAATTTTGCCTGGCGTAATTTATGGCGACACCGACGAAGAACCCTGATCACCTTGACTACAATTGGGATTGGATTTGGCTTGGCTGTATTATTCATCGGAATTGGAGATGGAAGTCACAACTCTATGGTGCGTAATGCCATTAAATTGGGAGAGGGTCATTTAACAATCCAACCCAAAGGATATCAAGAAGCGCCAGCCAACTATAAATACATTCATAATGGCAAAGTACTTTATCAACAACTCAAAAGTCTATCCCTTGATGCGAATATTGCTCCTCGTATTTCTTTACAGGTTCTTGCCAGTACTGCCAGTAATTCGACAGGGGCAATGCTTGAAGGGATGCAATCCCAATTGGATACCCGCACCAGTATGCTCAAACCCTTTTTAATCAAAGGACACTGGTTAACTGAAGACGATCATAGAGGCATATTAATCGGGCAGGGTATGGCGCAAAAACTCAAAGCAAAAGTCGGTAGCAAAGTGGTCATCATGGCAGGCAAGAAAGATGGCGATTCCCAAGCACAATTAGCCCGTGTCAGGGGCATTTTTAACGCCCATATCAATGAAATGGATGACTTTCTTATTATTAGCAACTTAAGTCTACCTACAGAGTTTCTTGTTGGTGAGGGAGCGAACCCTCTTTTAATGCCAGTGACAAGGCTTGCCCTCTTTCTAAACAATCCAGATGACTTGAGTCGTGCAGAGGTAACAATTGAAAAGACACTTATAGACCAAAACAGTGTTGTTTTAAACTGGCAAGAAATGATGCCGCAATTAGTGCAATTCATTATTTTAGATGATGCTGGAAACTATGTCTTTTTAGTGCTCATTTTAATTATGGTAATCTTTGGAATCGTCAACACCGTCCTCATGAGTGTTTTAGAACGTACCAGAGAATTTGGTCTACTTCGAGCCTTGGGTATTAGTCGCCGACAATTACTATTGCTTGTGTTTTGTGAAGCCGTTTTATTAAGTTTTTTATCGGTCACGATAGGATGGCTAGTGGGTGGGAGTACCCACTTATGGTTTGCCCATCACGGCATCGATTTTTCCGCGTTAATGGCAGAAGGCACCTCGGCAATGGGCACGTTTATGGACCCCGTAATTTACACAGAACTTTCTTGGGACCGCGTTCTTCAATTAACAATCATTGTATTTGCCACGACGCTTTCAACCGGAGTTTACCCAGCCATTAAAGCGGCTAGAGTAGCGCCTGTAGAAGCGCTACGAACTTAGAAACTATTGAAATCGGCCTGGAGTCATAAAATGGTGCTACTGAATTTAAACAATATCGGGAAATCCTACCGTCAGGGTGAGTTAGAAGTGACTGCACTTAAAGACATCAACCTTTCGATACGAGAAGGTGAATTTGCCGCACTTGTCGGCCCATCAGGATCAGGCAAGACGACATTGCTCAACATCATTGGGGGGCTAGATGCACCCTCTACCGGATCAATTCATATACAAGAAACCGATTTAAGAACCTTATCAGAATCAGATCTTTCGGATTTTCGCCTTTTTCAGTTGGGATTCATTTTTCAAGCCTATAACCTTGTACCCGTTTTAAATGCTTTTGAAAACGTAGAATTGGTCATGGTACTCCAAGGACGTTCGAAAGCAGAACGTCGTGAAAGAGCCGAACATTACTTGGAGTTGGTCGGCTTAAAAGAGGTTATGAGCCGACGCCCTGCTGCCTTAAGCGGTGGACAGCAGCAGCGCGTTGCCGTTGCTCGCGCTTTAGCAGCAGGACCTCGCCTGGTATTGGCTGATGAACCAACTGCTAACTTAGATTCTGAAAATGCTTTCGCTTTACTGGATATCATGCATCGCCTATCCCATGAAGAAAAAACCACTTTTCTCTTTTCTACACACGATCAACGGGTCATGGAACGAGCCGAACGGATCATCACATTAAAAGATGGAGCGATTGAAAATGATCAAAAAATGAACGTCACACCCCATGAATAACACTCGATTTCTGCTGAACTTACTCCCTGAAACACTGCTTACGGGTTTACTGCTATGCTCAACAACAAGCTTTGCGATGGAACTCACTGGTCGTTTTTCCATGCTAGCCAATATGGCACAGGCCTCAGAAGGACAAATAGGGTATATCAATAAAGACCAAAATATCCTCAGTGCAGACCAACAGTCGTTACGTTTCATGCTAGACGAGCATTCCGAACAAGCTGAGTGGTCAGTTCATCTTCGAATGACACGACAACAACTGACAGGACTTCCGGATACCGTTTTACACTATACAGATTTGTTTCGCTACCAACCGTTATCGGATAATTGGATCTCACAACAAACCCGTACATCCTCTTTAGAAGCGGGTTATGAAGTTGATCGTGCTGTCTATCAATATCATTTTAAGCAATCGGTTGTTTCAGCAGGTCGCCAACCTATTGACTGGGGGGTAGGAAGACTTTGGCAACCCATGAATGTATTTGGAGCCTTTGCTCCGACAGACTTGGATACCGACTTTAAACCAGGTATTGACGCCATAACCTATGATTGGTATCCCTCTGCTTTTTCAAACCTGACTGCCGCATTTGTTTTAACCAACAAAGACCAAAAAGAAATAGATACGCAGAATAGTTTTGCAATTCATTATCGTAATCAAATAAGCGATTCATGGGAAGTATTATTATTAGCCGGCCAAGTCATTAGCAATCAAGTATATGGAGGGGCGATAGAAACTGCATGGCAAGGCATAGGAATGAGACTTGAAGCGGTTTATTCTCACTTAACAGAGCAAAATGAAGACACTTTATTTTGGGTAGGAGGCTTTGACTACCAATTGAACGAGAAAACAACCCTTCTTTTTGAAGTCTATGACAATAGTCATGGTGCGACTTCATACAAAGAATTAACGACCCTGCGAACAGACCCACTTGTAACCTATGGGCTTCAACCCCAGCTAAGCCGACATATGGCAGGAGTTGGCATTACCCGTGAGTTAACGCCTCTATGGCAAGCTGGGTATACCTTATTAGGTAGTTTTTTAACCGATTCAATGTCTTTCTTACATCAGCTCAATTTAACCTATTCTGTCAGCAATGAATCGGATTTACTGGTTTCGGCGGTAATGACCAATGGTGCTACAATGAATTCTGCAGAAGAGATACAGTCTGAATTCGGTGCTGTCCCTAATAGTTTGACCGCCCGCTTGAGATTTTACTTCTAACCGTTCCAATAAAAAAGGCTGCACAAGGCAGCCTTAGCAAGGATGAAATTCTTTAAAGAGTTATTCCATAGCGCTGAATCGACAGACATTCACACTGATGTAATCACCGTAGGCCGTACCGGATTGAACCCAGTTTTTAACTTTATTGGCTCTTGCTAGCGGTTTAATGTGATCCTCAATGGTCATGAACATGCCGTATTTGAAACGAGGACTGGATGCATCTTCAGAAATCAGCTCCCCATCTTCAACAAACAAAACCCGCTCTGGCTCTCCATCAGGCGTTGCCGAAAAAGCATCCGGTCCATATTCTTCAAACAACTTGTTCAAACTGCGATCGAAATATTGACGACTAACGGGATTGAACTGGTAATACTCTTTTAAAAGCGCTTCGGCATTCTGTATTAAAAAAGCCTTAATCTCATCAGAAGATGTAAAAGGGTCTTCTCCCAGCTCATAAATAACATAAGCACTGTCGGCTCTTCCTGTCGTTAATGCCACATCATGTTCAATGATAATGGCACTCCCTTCAAGAATAAGCTGAAAGTCATCGTCACTTAATTGGTTGACGGCTTCGATAAACGGTTGTGCTTTCATCTTGTTTTACTTTCCAAATTAAGTGGTTAAGTTTGCAAATAATTGCGGTAATTTTTCAGGCAGCTTCAAGACATTATCTACAATGGCATAACGGTTTTGACCGAAAATATTATGCACATACTTATCGGCATATTGGTCAATTGTTAAGCAATAAGAATAAACCCCTTTAGACTGAAGTTCCTCAACCGCTTTTTTAGCATCTTGTTTTAAGTATTGGCCATCTTTTTCATCAATATCCGCTGGTTCACCATCGGTAATCACCAACAGCAATTTCTGCTTACTGGATTGTTTTTCAAGATAGCTTCCTGCATGACGCATAGCGCCACCCATACGAGTTGATAAACCACCTTGCATCCCCGCAAGACGTGAGTGGACATCTTGATCAAAAGGCTCATCAAACTGTTTGAATCGAGTATATTGCAGATCATGACGTCCATCCGATGAAAAACCATGTACTGCAAACTGATCACCGATACCATTAATGGCATGGGAAACCAGGATCGCGGCTTCTTGTGTCACTTCTAGGACAGTTTTATCCCCTCCATCAACCATTTCATTAGTTGATTCCGATAAATCAAGCAACACAACCACCGAGACTTCACGACTGCGAATCACATTTTTCATCGTAATGCGTGGATCAGGCTCTTGCCCCATACGAATAGACGTAATCGCTTCAACACACGCATTTAAATCCAACTCATCTCCATCTTCAATGCGGCGAATACGTTGTAAGCCAACGGCTTGTAGTTTATCCACGATTTGTTTAATACGATGTGCAATCCCTTTATTCTGATCTAGAATTCGGTTATATAACTGAGGGTCGCCCTTTTTAGCGCGGTGCTCGTATAAAGTCACCCAGTTTGGACGATTCAGCTGAACACGATAATCCCATTCATGATAATGGAAAGGATCTGAAATCGGCTCAATCCCCTCCATTTCGTTATAGGACAGACCATTATCTTCATAAGGATAAAGCTCAGATCCTAATACCCAAACTTCTTCATGATCGACATCCACCAACTCTGAATCAATTTCATTAATCATCTCCATCAATGAAACATGCTTACGAACCGTTTCTTGGTGCGGCGCACCGCCGCCCTCCATATCAGCCCATTCATCAGATGCCCAAACCAAACGGTTGTCATCACGATAACCAAAACGTTGTTGACTGATGTCCGTAAGCGATTCCCACTGAGTGGTTGCTTTGTTCAAGACGTTATAAAGCAGAATCCCTAAATCCCAGGACCACTTTTCGTTATCCAAATTTTCTTCAATTTCATTATGGAAACGTTCTGCCACCACCATCATTTGCTCATCTTGCAAATCATGTTTCTCATCCATCAATTTCAAAGCAAGTTGCTCTAAACGATAAGCCGTCGACTTTTCAGACAGCTCGGATGCTTCCATACTCGCTTTGATCACTTTTTTCCACAGCCCTTTCAGGCCTGGGAAATTTTTAATGGCGTTATACTCCACACGCGCATCTTCAATCAACTCAATAAAGAACATCTGCTGGGGGTTTAGCTGCTCCATCGAAATGGCTTCTTTGGTATACGCTAAATGCGATGCCATATGAGCTGCCATTGCACGATACAATTCGCCCCCTTTAATCTCACCTAAATCATTCAAGGCATCCGGCAAATGCATCGCCATGTTTTCAAAGTAAGGCTTAAAGTCATCATAATCTGCTGCCGCAGGGCGAATAAAAAAGTCACGCGCCCAAAAAGCTCTCAAATAAAAATTGATGGGTCTATGATAATCAATGAACAATGACCCTTTACGCTGTTGCTGGAATACGGCTTTAGAGTCTTCAGATACCAGTCCGAAATAGTCAATCTGAGCTTGGAAGTTTCGAGCATGCGCTTGAGCCCCCCATTGTGCCCAGCGTCTTAAGCCAGAGACCGTCAGTTTTGACATCAACTCGTCAATATTGTTCAACATCGGACGCATACCGCGCGGAGTCTTGGAACCAATTTGATAAACCAGCGCTAAATATTGTCTTAGAAGATCGATATCTCCGGTTCTTTCAGCCACAACAGGCAAGGAATCCAATACCAAAGACACCACTTCTCCGGACGTCACCGAAGATAACTTCATGACGGTTTCAAGAATATCATCCAGAATCTCATCATCAATCTTGGCAATCACTTGCGGCACTGCTTCAAGATAGCTAACGACAACCTGTTGGCCTTTTCCTAAGTAAGCAATTCCCTGTGCGTTCTGCAACCATGTTTCACGAGAGGCTTCATTCATATAATGCGAAGCTTCATGAATCAATGAATCAAGCATTTCTTCCAGTTGCGGCACACTTTCAATCAAGGATGCTTTGACTTCTTCAATATCAAAACTCATAGCTCTTTCTCTTATTTAAATCATCAATAATATCTACAAGTCACCGTGAAAAATTAGGCCGCAAAAGCGACCTAAATTTTAACCGGTTGACTGAGCTGATTTTTATTACTCGAAGAAAGTATCAACAGTGGTTAATAAGGTATCTAGAATATCGTCATCATCTGTCAACGGTGTAATCAAGGCCATAGTACAAGCTTTTTTAGGATCTACACCTTTATTGATTAGCTGTGCTGCATACACCAATAGACGGGTTGAAATCCCTTCATCCAGACCGTGCCCTTTAAGGTTACGTGAACGCTGAGCGATTTGAACCAATTTTTCAGCCGTTTCTTTATCAATCTCTGCTTCTTTCGCAACGATATCCGCTTCAACAGCTTCTTCTGGATAATCAAATCTAAACCCACCGAAACGCTGTTTAGTTGATTGCTTAAGATCTTTCATCATTGACTGATAACCCGGGTTATAAGAAATAACCAATTGGAAATCAGGGTGCGCTTCGACTAACTCACCTTTTTTGTCTAAAGGTAAAACACGACGGTGATCTGTTAATGGGTGAATAACAACCGTCGTATCTTGACGGGCCTCGACCACCTCATCCAAATAACAGATTGCACCAATACGTGCAGCAACGGTTAGAGGACCATCCTGCCAACGCGTACCGTTAATATCGATTAGGAAACGACCTACCAAATCAGAAGCCGTCATATCTTCGTTACACGCCACAGTAATTAATGGCTTACCAAGTTTGTGAGCCATGTATTCTACAAAACGAGACTTACCACACCCTGTAGGACCTTTTAACATGATAGGCATTCTTGAAGCGTAACCTGATTCAAACAGTTCAACTTCATCTGCAACTGGACGATAAAACGGCTCGTCTTTAATAAGGTATTGACTAGGATCTAATGCGTTAATTTCCGACATGTTTTTTCTCCATTGGCAAGTAGCATTCAAAATATTTAGATTTAGTTACTTTGTTGAAATAAGCAAATCTAAATGGATTGAAAACCAGCTAGTTTCGGGGCTAGCTGGCCGTTACTTAGACAGGAGGTATAAAGCTGCCCAAGTAAACCAGGGTAGAGAAGCGTTAAACTCACTGTTTAATCTCCCCTAAAAAATTTGGCCCCTCAGGCAAAACCTGAGGGGTAAGGTTATGTAATATTTAAATTACATATCACCACGCTTAACAAGCATGTTCGCACCTTGAGACTGTGCATAGTTATCATAACCAATCAAACGAACGTGGTTGTTTGGATTAGCTTTGATACATGCATCTACTTCTGCCAATACGGCATCAGCATCAGTTTCACCGAACATTGGAAGCTTCCACATATACCAGTAGTAAGAGAAAGCATTCTCTGGCTCTGAATGTTCGATTGCTGGGTTCCAACCTTTATCAATGATGTACTGAACTTGTGCTTTGATTTGCTCAGCCGTCATTTTTGGAAGGTAAGAGAACGTCTCTGCCTTACGAGATTGTGGATCTGAAAGACGAGATGGGTAATCTTGAATACTCATAATTATATTCTCCTAAATTATCTATTACTTATGCTTAACATCTAGCTTGTCAACTGTGTCGAATTCGAACTTGATTTCTTTCCAAGTTTCCATTGCGATCTTAAGTTCTGGGCTATCTTTAGCAGCGTTAGTAAGGATTTCTTTACCTTCTTTCTCGACTTCTTTACCTTCGTTACGTGCTTGTACACACGCTTCCAAAGCAACACGGTTCGCAGCCGCACCCGCAGCGTTACCCCAAGGGTGACCTAGCGTACCACCACCGAACTGAAGAACAGAGTCATCACCGAAGATAGAAACAAGTGCTGGCATATGCCATACATGGATACCACCAGAAGCAACTGGCATAACACCAGGCATTGCACCAAAGTCTTGATCAAACATGATCCCACGTGAACGATCTTCAGGAATGAATGAATCACGCATAAGATCGATCCAACCTAGAGTTGCTTCACGGTCACCTTCAAGCTTACCAACAACAGTACCTGAGTGTAAGTGATCACCACCAGATAGACGTAGTGCTTTAGTTAAAACACGGAAGTGAATACCGTGGTGTGGGTTACGGTCAATTACACCGTGCATTGCGCGGTGAATGTGTAATAACAGACCATTCTTACGACAGTAGTTCGCAAGACCAGTGTTAGCAGTGAAACCACCTGTTAGGTAATCGTGCATGATGATCGGAGTACCGATTTCTTTAGCGAACTCAGCACGCTCGTACATTTCTTCTGGCGTACCAGCTGTACAGTTTAGATAGTGACCTTTACGCTCACCTGTTTCTGCTTGTGCTTTTTCGATAGCATCTTGACAGAATAGGAAACGATCTCTCCAACGCATGAACGGCTGAGAAGTAACGTTTTCATCATCTTTCGTGAAGTCTAGACCACCACGTAGACACTCATATACAGCACGACCGTAGTTTTTAGCAGATAGACCTAGTTTAGGCTTGATAGTACAACCCAACATTGGACGACCATACTTGTCCATTTTGTCACGCTCTACTTGAATACCGTGTGGAGGTCCACCACAAGTCATAACATATGCTAGAGGGAAACGGATATCTTCTAGACGACAAGCACGTAGTGCTTTAAATCCGAATACGTTACCAACTAAAGATGTCATTACAGAAACGACAGAACCTTCTTCGAATAGATCGATTGGGTATGCGATGAAAGCATAAAATGCAGCATCGTCACCAGGAACGTCTTCAATTTTATAAGCACGACCTTTATAATAATCAAGATCTGTTAACAAGTCAGTCCAAACAGTTGTCCATGTACCTGTTGAAGATTCTGCCGCAACAGCTGCTGCGATTTCTTCACGTGGAACACCATCCTGTGGGATTACTTTAAAACATGCTAGAAAATCTGAGTCTTTAGGCTCATATTCTGGCATCCAATACGTTTCGCGGTATTCTTTTACACCGGCGTTATAAGTCTTAGCCATGGTTTACCTCTTCGTTTTAGTTTAATCATGAAAAGAGTTAGAGAAAACGATTTTTAAATTGCGTTTTAAAAACGCTTCCGCTTTCAGTGATTCGTATCTTATCTAAAATAATCTGGCGACATATTGAGTATTTGTTATACAATTCATAAACAAATGTATATGATTCGTTTCATTTACTTTATATATCAACCAGTTACGAGTTTACCAATTAGGAAAACCAAATGCAAAACTTACATATAACAGCCCAACAGATCAGGATTTTCGAGGCTGTTTCAAGGCATTTAAGTTACACAAAAGCAGCCGAAGAACTTAATCTTTCTCAACCTGCCGTCTCCGTTCAAGTTAAGCGTCTGGAAGAAAATAATGAAATTAAATTGATTGAAGTCATCGGAAAAAAACTCTATTTAACATCCGCAGGTGAACACATGTTTAAGACCTGCACCACCATTCTAGAAGAGCTTAAGACCCTTAACACCAACATTAAGACGGATCAAAATAAAATTGAAGGGGAACTTAAATTGGCGGTTGTCACCCCGGCCAAATTTTTTATTCCTTATGTTTTGAAGGCATTTTTAAATAAATACCCGGATGTCATTCCTTCCATAACAGTTGTTAATAGAAGACGCATCATAGATGAGCTTAAACAAAACCAATATCACCTCTCTATTATGGGAAGAGTACCACCCGAATTAAAAATGGAAGCCTTCCCATTTTTCAAGAACGAATTGATTGTAGCTGCGCCGCCTAACCACCCTCTGGCAAAGCATAAGCAAATTCCATTGAGCGACCTGGTGAATGAAAACTTTTTAATGCGCGAAGCTGGCTCAGGCATTCGTATTGCCACAGAAGAGCGCTTTGCCGAAGAAGGCTATGCCATCCAACCTTACATGGAATTGGGCAGTACCGAAGCAATCAAGCAAGGAGTTATGGCAGGCCTGGGTATTTCTGTCATTGCCCGGCATGCTGTTCGCATTGAAGCAAAATACGGCCACTTAACCGTTCTCGATGTTCAAGGATTTCCTCTGAGCCGCGACTGGTACATTGCTAAAATGCAAGATAAAGTACTCATGCCACCAGCTGTCGCATTTTTAGAATTTCTAAAATCGGTCGACATTAACAAATTGCTGGCCATGTCGGATACGCGTTAAGGATTCATTATGCCTGAAAAAATTTCTATCCTGGCTCGAAACGCCACGTTAAGACAACTCCAAGTATTTGAAAGTATTGCCCGGCATAACAGTTTCTCCAAGGCAGCTGAGGAGCTTCACCTCACTCAACCAACGGTTTCCATGCAGGTTAAGAAACTGGCTGAGATTTTGGAAAGTCCATTGTTTGAGCAGATCGGTCGCAAAGCTCATTTAACAGAGGCCGGCAAAGCTCTTTATGACTCAGCCAACAATATCTTGCAGCAACTGTCTATCGCAGAACAGAAAATAAACCACCTCAAGGGATTTTCCGGAGGCAGCGTCAAGTTTACCGTCATCTCAACGGCGCAATACTTTGTCCCTAAGGTCATTCAACATTTCGCGCAATCCTATCCCGATGTCACTATTATTATGCGGGTTGGCAATAAAGAAAGTTTGATCGAACGTATCAACAACAATAAAGATGACTTTTATTTGCTCGGACAACCCCCGGAAGATTTAAATGTTGAATCCTCTCAGTTATCCGTCAATCCGTTGGCCTTTCTAGCCAACAGCGACCACCCCCTGGTCGGAAAACAACTTGCCATTCAAGACTTAGTCAATGAACCTTTTTTAATGCGTGAGACGGGCTCAGGTATTCGTGCCCAAATTGAAAAAGTCTTTGAAGAGTTTGAGTTTCAGCCCAATATTAAAATGGTGCTGGGTGGCAATGAACCTATTCGACTTGGACTACTACAAAACTTAGGCATCACGGTTGCTTCTGTTCCCACCTTAATGGAAGAAATCAATCAAGGTAAAATCAGCATTCTCAATGTGAAAGGGTTTCCAATCAACCGTCATTGGTATCTAGCTTACCCAAAAGGCAAAGTGCTTTCTATTGCAGCGGAAAAACTCATCGAGCTGTTGAAAATGGAAGGTGAAAAACTCAGCGAACAGGCGTTTAACCAATTTCGCTAACCCTTTCTTACGAGCTATTACGCATTATTTAAACCCCTTTATACCAATATAGATAATAATCTATCAATTTAATCAAAATTATTGATTTGAAGTTATCTGAGCACCCTCTATAATGACCTTTCAAATTTCGGGGTTAAGCTATTTTCGCAATCGCTTAACAAAAATTATGGACACGCTTACCTGAGTTGCTGTCCCAATATATAGAGGTATAAAACATGGATCAGTCGAATCGTTATGCTGATTTAAGCCTAAAAGAAGAAGACCTGATTGCTGGTCAGAACCACATTCTTGTTGCTTACACAATGGAACCTGCTGCTGGTTACGGTTACCTAGAAGTGGCTGCACATATCGCAGCGGAATCTTCAACTGGAACAAACGTTGAAGTTTGTACAACAGATGACTTCACTAAAGGCGTTGACGCGATTGTTTATGACATCGACGAAGCAAACGGAATCATGAAAGTTGCCTACCCTTTCGATCTTTTCGATCGTAACGGACTTGACGGTAAAACAATGATTGTTTCTTTCTTGACTCTTGCCATTGGTAACAACCAAGGTATGGGCGACGTTAAAAACCTTCAAATGTTTGACTTCTGGGTACCAGAAACAAAACTTCACCTATTCGACGGTCCTGCTGTTGACATCACTAACATGTGGAAAATGCTTGGTCGTGATAAAGACAACGGTGGTTACATCGCAGGTACAATCATCAAACCTAAATTAGGCCTACGTCCTGAGCCATTTGCTGATGCTGCATACCAGTTCTGGCTAGGTGGTGATTTCATCAAAAACGATGAGCCACAAGGTAACCAAACGTTCTGCCCAATGAAAAAAGTAATTCCTCTAGTTGCTGACGCAATGAAGCGTGCACAAGATGAAACAGGTGAAACAAAGTTATTCTCTGCAAACATCACTGCAGATGATCACCATGAAATGTGCTACCGTGCAGATTACATCCTAGAAACTTTCGGTGCAGACGCGCCTCAGGTTGCTTTCCTGGTTGATGGTTATGTTGGTGGCCCTGGTATGATTACGACGGCTCGTCGTAACTATCCTTCACAGTACTTACATTATCACCGTGCAGGTCATGGTGCGATCACTTCGCCTTCAGCGAAACGTGGTTACACTGCTTTCGTTTTGGCTAAAATCTCTCGTCTACAGGGTGCTTCTGGTATCCACGTGGGTACAATGGGTTACGGTAAAATGGAAGGTGATGCTTCTGATAAGAACATCGCATACATGATCGAGCGTGATGAGTGTCAAGGACCTGCTTTCTACCAAAAATGGAATGGTATGAAGCCAACAACGCCTATCATTTCTGGTGGTATGAACGCACTACGCCTACCTGGTTTCTTCGAAAACCTAGGTCACGGAAACGTTATCAACACTTCTGGTGGTGGTTCTTACGGTCACATCGATTCTCCAGCGGCAGGTGCAACGTCACTTCGTCAATCTTACGAGTGCTGGAAGTCTGGTGCAGACCCAATCGAATTCGCAAAAGATCACAAAGAGTTCGCTCGCGCATTCGAATCTTTCCCTGCAGATGCAGACAAAATCTATCCAGGTTGGAGAGAGAAACTGGGCGTACACAAATAAGTCATTCTTTCACGAATGTTTATTTAAACACCGAAAAAACCTCTGCGTTCGCGCAGGGGTTTTTTTAACATCCACACCAAAAACCTAGCCAAAAACAAGGTTATTTAATTTTCTCTTTTCCCATTTGCAATGCAGAACAGAAACCTAAATGACTTTAATATCGCTTTAATTTATTCATCGGTATAACCAAAAAATTACGTTCTATTTTTTGAAATACCTACCATAAACGTTACGGGGAACTGATATGGACATTACACAATACAAAATTGAAAACGAACCATTCTATGATGCTCAATCCAATGAGGTTGAACTTTATGAAGCGGCTTATGCGGCTCGCTTACCCGTGATGGTTAAAGGCCCAACGGGCTGTGGTAAATCGCGCTTTGTGGAACACATGGCCTGGAAATTAGGTAAGCCGATTATCACCGTTTCGTGTAATGAAGATATCACCGCCTCAGATTTGGTTGGACGATACCTGCTGGATGCGAATGGTACCCGTTGGGTAGACGGTCCTTTAACACTTGCTGCACGTTATGGTGCGATCTGTTATTTAGATGAAATTGTTGAAGCACGTCAAGACACTATGGTTGTCATTCATGCGTTAACGGATCACCGTCGCGAACTGTCTTTAGATAAAAAAGGAGAGTTGATTAAAGCTCACCCTGATTTCCAGTTAGTGATTTCATACAACCCTGGCTATCAATCGCTAATGAAAGATTTAAAGCAATCAACCAAACAACGTTTTTGCGCATTGGACTTTGATTATGCGCTACCTGAAGTGGAAGCGCATATCCTACAAAAAGAAGGAAACGTTGATTCTGAAACGGCTCAGAAACTGGTTAAAATTGGCGAAACAGCTCGTAACCTGAAAGGCCACGGGCTGGATGAAGGCATTTCAACGCGTCTAATGGTGTATGCGGCAACCTTAATTAATCAAGGCATTGCACCGATTGAAGCCTGCAAAATGGCTTTGGTTCGCCCTATTACCGACGATGCTGATATCCGTCAGACCCTTGATAATGCCATTGAAATGATTTTTGGCTAAAAACGGCCAGGCCTGGTCATTTTTAACCGAACCACCGCCTAAAAATGAGCGGTGACGATTTATCATTCAATCAAATGAGTTAGATTATGAATGCAGACGTCATAACAGAAGTCGTTTCTGAGTATCAAGACAAATTCACCTGTAATTTCCCAAAAGCCCTGGAAGTTTTTCCAGCGTGTATCGAAGAGGCGACCCAGCAACTTTCAGACGAAGGGGTGACGGCCTATATTGATGGTGCCAACTTCCTTTGTAAGATAGGCATGGGGGTTGAACCCGTTCTGGTTTACCTCGAAATTATGCCGGAAATCGCCTCTCATATAGGAAAGGGCACCATGAAAATGGTGGCCGACTATGGTTATAAACTGGCGCGTAGCCCTAACAAAAAAGCCTTAATTCCTTTTTTGGCCTCACTCAGCAGTGTCTGCCGACGCATCGACACATTGGAAGACCTTCAGCACTATCTAGACATTATTGATGAATATGTCGATAAAACGCAAACCGTCATTCATGGTCACCACTCTTTGTATGAAAGCCCAGGAATGATTCCCTTGCTGGAATCCATGCCACAACTAATTTCCAAATTGAGTCTGGCTGGAATCCGTAATTTTATCGATTATGGCGCGCGCAACTATAATGATGCACCCGATCAGCAAATTGCCTATTTCAGCTTAGAATCGCACGATGCCAAAAGCATCATCCAACGTGAACGTCAAGGCACCACCTTCAAAGACGTCGAACGCCATTTGGATATGCTAAAAGATTGTATGTGGGATTGCGACCGGCCTTTTTCGGTTTTCTCCACTGCATTTGATCAACTTCGAAAACCCGTTCCTTATCTGGATGAAGAACTCATTGCTGTGCCGGATGTGTATGAAGAGGAAAACGGCATCAGTGGATTAGATCGCTATCGCGCCATGCTGGCTCACATGATGGCGCACAAAGAATGGTCTACCAAGTTGATGGCAGATAATTTCGCCCCGCACATGCAACTTTTCATTTCCATTTTTGAAGACTGCCGAGTAGAAAGACTGGCCATTCAACGTTTTCCTGGGTTAAAGCCTTTGTTTCTGGCACTGCACCCTGTGCCGGAAAAAGGTGCCTGCGACCCAACCCAACAAGCCTGTTTAAGATACCGCTCCACCCGTTTGTCCCGTGCTTTGATGGATGAAACATTTGATCCGCAAAACCCGCTGATCGAAGATTTCCGTACTCAATTCAATGCCATTTTAACGGAAAAAGGCGAAACCTCCACTACACAAGACATGGCCAAACTGGGCACGAACTTCTATGTGAAGTCACGCAAAAAAACCGACAGCCTGCCAAACGTTTTCTTTGACGACACCGAAGTCAGTTATCGAGATGACAATCGCTTTATCTGGTTCCATCACGAAGAAAATGACGAAGCGGAAGATTTCCATAACAATGAATATCACTCCGATGAAAAAGTCGTTGACGATGCCAACAGCTTACCTCCCCGCCACTATGACGAATGGGATTATATCTCCGAAAGCTATCGTCCTGACTGGGCGACGGTCTATGAACGTTTACACCCTTCTGGAGATTCAAACAAAATTGACCGTTTGATGGAAAAACATGATGGCTTGGCCAAACGTTTGAAAAAAATGATTGAAGCCCTCAAACCGCAAAATAAAAAACGCATTCGTTTTCAGGAAGAAGGCGAAGAGCTGGATTTGGATGTTGCGATCCGCTCGGTCATTGATTTTAAAAGCGGACAAGCACCTGACCCTCGAATCAACTACAGCCACACCACCGACAGCCGAAACATTGCGGTCATGTTACTGGTGGATACATCACAATCTCTGAATGAACGCAACCAGGAAACGGGTCAAACCTTACTGGAGTTAAGCGAAGAAGCTCTTGCTATCACTGCTTGGACCATCGAACAACTAGGGGATAAATTTGCCATTGGCGGTTTTTGCTCTGATACGCGTCATGAAGTTCGCTATCAGCATATCAAAGGCTATTCAGAGCATTATGGCGACGAGGTCAAGTCTCGCATTGCTGCCATGGAAGCCTCTTATTCCACCCGAATGGGAGCCGCCATGCGTCATGCAGCACATTATCTTGAAGCCCAACAAGCTGAGAAAAAACTGATGCTGATTCTAACGGATGGCGAACCGGCGGATATTGACACAAAAGACCCACAGGTGTTAATTCAAGACACGCATAAAGCGGTCGAAGAACTGAAAAGCAAAGGGATCTATTCTTACTGCATTACTTTAGACCCGAACGCCGACGAATACGTCGAAACCATTTTTGACAATCACTATACCGTCATTGACCATGTCGACAAGCTGCCGGAAAAATTACCGCAAGTCTTTATGAAAATCACACAATAAAAACGTGTATAATTTCCGTTTTGAAGAAGCTTTAAAGTAAATGCCCTTACAATTAAGGGCATTTTTGTATCCTCAACAACTTCTCCAAAAGGATCCTTATGTGCCATCAGTGTGACTGCGATACATCCATCGAGCAGCTGTTACAAAATAACCGTGATTGGGTGGATGAAATCAACGCCATTCGTCCCGACTTTTTTGAAACCTTATCCCATCAACAAAAACCGGAATATCTCTGGATAGGATGTTCTGATAGCCGAGTACCGGCAAACGAACTGGTTAAAATGGATCCTGGAACGATTTTCGTGCACCGAAACATCGCTAATCTTGTCAATTCAAGCGATATGAATGTCCTCTCTGTTATTCAATACGCGGTGGAGATTTTGAAGGTCAAACACATCATCATTAATGGACATTACGGCTGTGGTGGTGTCATCGCATCAATGGAAGAGCACAATCCCAGTCTGATTGATCACTGGGTACGTCCCATCCGTAAATATTACCAACGCAAACAAACGGAACTGGATGCCCTGCCTTATGAAGAAAGAGTCAATCGCTTGTGTGAAATCAACGTGGTGGAGCAAGTACGCAACATCTGTCACGTACCGGCGGTCAGAAACGCATGGAAAAAAGGACAACATCTAGCCATTCACGGTTTTATTTACAATATTAAAGATGGCCGTTTGAAAGATTTGAATGTCAGCATTGAAGACATACAATCGGCTGAAAAAGCAGTCTTAAGAGCGACCGATAGCTAAAACTTAACTGTCTTTTCCAGCCAGAAAAGCTTGCATGAGCGCTTGGTGCAACTTAGAGTTTTCTTCCAAAGAAGCGCCAAGAATATTTTCTGAAATCTGATTGAGTTGTGTAAAGGCTTGTTCTGCCAACCAGTATTGTTTAAAGCCATTAAAATCGAACGTGCCCATTTCTGGGCTCCAAAAATTTTCCGCGCTGCCTGTCGGTGATTCAAAAACAACTTCTGATACTTCCATCACTTCCAGTTCATAAGAATAAGAGCCTATTTGATTTTCCTGGGCAATGATCTTGACCAAATCAGGTAATGCTTCATCCCCTCTTCTTGCCCAATCATCTAAATCAATTCGACTGCTCGGCTCAAAGGCTTGACCTTTAAAATGAAATGGAATTTTAGCAACAATACTGTTTTTCAAAATACATCCTCAACGGCTTTCAGATCAAATAAATACAAGGGCATTATTATAGCAACCCGCTTTTAATTTAAGCCAAATATTAGCATATAAAAATATTAGCGATTATTGGCATAATAAAAGGCAATAGCAACATAAACAGAATGATTTTTTGATCTAAGATTAACCCTCTATAATGCCGTTCAAACAAGGAATTTTACCCTATGAACCGCATACTGTTTTTTTACCCATTTCAAAAATCATTTGCACTGATTTTACTCATGCCATTACTGGCATTGAGTCTTGTGTTGGCGCAAACCAATATGGCTCTTTTTTTAGTCGGCGCCTTGCTGGGGGCCAGCCTAAATTATTTTCAATTTGGTTTTAGAACCTGCTCTCATCAGCTGTTAACACAAGGCCGAACATTGGGAATTCGAGCCGTTCTTTGGATGCTTGCACTAAGCAGTGTACTCTTTTTCGTATTACTCAGTATCGGCTCAATCAATGGCCAACCTATGACGGGATTTGTACAACCGCTTAGTTTATCTGTCGTGGCGGGCGCCTTTATGTTTGGGGTCGGGATGCAGTTGGCGAATGGTTGTACGTCAGGTACCTTCAACAAACTGGGGCAACTACAACCGCTTTCGCTCAGCAGCTTTATTTTTCTACTCATCGGCGGAACGTTAGCCGCTTACCATAATGAATTTTGGCGTTCTGTTCCCGCTCTCGCCCCTGTATCGGTACTGGAGCAGTTCGGACTTACCTCAGGCCTGGTCATTCAATTAGGGTTTATCGCTCTATTGTATTGGTTCGCGATCATCAAAGAAAAAAATAACTTTACGGAAGTCAGCCAGTTGTCTCATAGCTCTTTTTGGAAGATATCAGATTGGCACCCTTGGTTAAAAGCCGGGCTGGTATTGGCTGGTCTCAATGCACTTTTATTACTGTTAAGCGGTCAACCTTGGTCAATCGCAAATGTCTTTCCTTACTGGGGATTAAAAATCAGTGACGGCTTGCATTTTCCAGTTGATTGGCAGTTCTGGTCTTATGGCATCAGTCATGCAAACCGTTTGGAAAGCGCGGTCTTGCAAGATACGGTGAGCTTAACCACTTTAGGGTTGATCTTTGGTGCACTGCTCGTCACATTGCTGGCCAAAAACACCCAACAGGAAGCCACACAGTTTACCCTTAAACCTCACCTTTTCGCGGTAGTCGGCGGCTTTATCATGGGGTATGGTTCGGTAATTGCCTTTGGGTGTAACATCGGCGCTTTCTTTAGTGGCATCGGTTCAGGAAGCCTGCATGGTTGGCTATGGGCCATTGCCGCTTTAGCGGGTAACAGTGCTGGGATTTATTTGAAAAGCCGATTGGTCAGTCGTTAATACCGCTCCAGTGACGTTTTTATCTGCTCGATGGGCGTCGCTGAAACACACTGGAAGCGACCACATGCATCACTCATTTCACATCCTGAACACATTTTTTTGACACAACTCTTCAAGCAAGCTTGCTGAACCAATTCTTTTGCTTCAACACTTAAAACATGAATATCCGCTCCACAAATATCGCCCTTTTGCATTAATTCTACTAATTTGTCCAACTCCAAACCGATATAAACCCGTTCCATCTCTCCCTCCTTTTTCAGTTCAAAACCGAATGTTTTTTTAATACATTTCCATTCTCTCACCTTTAATAAATAAAAACAAACACACAAATAATAATTATTTTTATTTACATTGATATTAAAAAATCTTTTCTTTAACATTCACACCTGAAGTTATTAATAACGATTCTCATAATCATTAACTACATGGATAACCAATATGAAAAAACAATGGCATCTTTCAGCAGCCCTACTCAGCATGCTACTTTGGAGCATGACAGCCCATTCCGGCGAACAGCTTCTTGGCTACACAAAAGGGGCGGAACCCTTACCTAAAGGCGCTTCAGAGTTTTATCAAATTTTTACACAGCGTCACGATAAAGGCCAAGGAACCTACCAAGCGCTCGACAGCAAAACAGAAATTGAACACGGATTCACCCATCGTTTTTCCGGCGCAATCGCCATCACCGGTCATCAAATTGAAACAAAAGGATTAATTATTGGTGGCTATCTACCGCAGGAAAAAAACACCGGTTTTACATTTTCTGGAATTGAAACCGAACTAAAGTATGCGTTTTTAACGCCTGCTCTCAATGACATTGGACTATCAACAACCGTTGGCTTGGATTTCGACACCGTAGACAAACATTCCGGACAAAAGAAAGACACCCTATCCGTCGATTTAGGTCTGCAACTTCAAAAATACTTCATGGATGGACAACTGGTTTGGTTGGGTAACACCAATCTTGAATCGACTTATGCCAAGCGAGCTAAGATTGACGGCATCAATAATGAAGAAACTTGGCCAACACAACCTGAAATGGAAATTGAACTGGCCGCAAAAACCGGGCTGTCTTATCGCTTTGCATCAAACTGGTCGGTCGGCGCGGAAGCCTTATATGAAACTGAATTTGAAACAGAAGTGGGACAGGAAAGATGGTCTATCTTCGCAGGCCCTTCCATTCACTATGGTCATAAACATTTTTGGGCGACTCTAACATATTTACCTCAAGTCTCAGGCGGAGGAGAACGCTATAGCGGTCAAGAAAGTGGACTGCACTTGATTGAAAAGACCAAATATGAAACCAAGCTGAAACTCGGCTACAACTTCTAAGATATTCATGGCGCTTTAATAACGCCTTAAATCATTCAAGGAATTCGTCAATGAAACAGATTATCCCCATACTCGGGCTTCCTGTTCTCTGCTCAAGTCCAATAGCCTATGCAGTGCAATATTTAAATGAAGAACAGGTTCAAGTCGCTTTATTTGGACAACACGCCTCGTTCACCCCTACTCTGATCAAACTGAACGAAAGTCAGAGAGACAAAATCGAAGCCATCTGTGATGTCCGCCAACGTTGGAAAACACAAAAAGCCTGGCAAGCTTTCAGTCCTGACAAGGCGTTTCTCGGATGGGTCATTATTGACAAGGTCATCGGAAAACACGAGTTTATAACCTATGCGACAGCAATCTCCCCTAAAGGAGAGGTATTAGGCATTGAAATTATGGATTATCGTGAAACCTATGGTGGAGAAGTCCGTCAGACTGATTGGCGAAATCATTTTGTTGGCACGAATAAAAACAGCCCTTTAGAGTTGGCGGAAGACATTCCCAATATCAGTGGAGCCACACTCTCTTGCCGAAATGTCACAAATGGGGTTAAACGCTTACTCGCATTGTATGAAGTGGCACTTAAACCATGACGTCAAAACTTGTGAAAAGAATGAAACCGTTACTCGGAACCTTTGTCGAGGTGGGGGCATATATCAATCATCAAGAAGAAAGCGTGTTAAACCATATATTTAATAAAATAGAAACCATTCATGACCAAATGAGTTTTCACAACCCCAACAGCGCTCTTTCAACCCTGAATAATTCTCCTAACAAATGGGTTAATCTTCCAGATGAAACACTCTCAGTTATGCGCAAAGCCAAACAGCTGAGCTTGGATTCCAATCATCTTTTCAATTGCACGCTGGGAGGCTACCTGGTCGATAAAGGAGTCCTGCCAAACCATTTTGCACACTCTTTTCAATCGAGCGGCAAAGCATCGGATATTGAGATACAAACTCATCAGGCTCGACTCACAGCACCCGTTTTAATCTCGCTGGACGGAATTGCAAAAGGTTATGCTGTCGATCAAGCCATTAACGTTATGAAACAACATAACATTGTGGCGGGCTGGGTGAATGCCGGTGGAGACCTCAAAGTTTTTGGAGACGTGACTCTCCCTATCAGCCAACGCCAGAATGAAACCAATATTCAACCACTTACTCACCTCAACAACCAGGCATTGGCCTCTTCAGAGATACACCTTCATAGCACCCCACGTTTTCCCGGTCAGATCATTGATAGCACAGGTCGACAACCACAACCAGGGGTCATCAGCGTCATAGCAGAAGATGCTTGGCTGGCAGACGGCTTAACGAAAGTCTTGGCCTTACAACCCGAATCCGATCGTCATGCAACGGCAAAGCGCTTTAATGTGACATACCTTTCTTCTTCCCCCTTAACCAACAGGACTGCTTTATGAACGGTTACCCTAAATTCTTTTTTCTTTTGGTCTTCACCATTCTGGTGATACTGCTCATCAGTGGCGTTCTATTGGTGCCTGCCTTTTTATTTTTCCGCATGGAATCCAATATCGCTTGGCTAATGGACTTCCCTTTTTCCAGTGGAGACTTAAGACACCTAACCACCTCATTGCATGCCATATCCGGCTGGTTAATGGTGTGGTTCATCGGTGCCATCTGGACCATCCATATGCGCTCTCATTGGCGACGACATGAAAATCGTCTCAGCGGCGTCGTTTTTACGAGCGTCTGGGCCTTTCTCATTGTCAGCAGTTTAGGCATCTATT
This sequence comes from Hydrogenovibrio crunogenus, assembly GCF_004786015.1. NCBI lineage: Bacteria > Pseudomonadati > Pseudomonadota > Gammaproteobacteria > Thiotrichales > Piscirickettsiaceae > Hydrogenovibrio > Hydrogenovibrio crunogenus. The sequence goes on along the minus strand of NZ_CP032096.1, from coordinate 454,044 downwards.
ACTTTGGCGACCCGGATTTATCACAACTCAGTAGTCTCATACATGTGGGGCTTGGCCTACTGATCCCCTTTGCTTTGCTGGCACACCGAAAAGCTGGTCGAAAGAGCCTACAAGCCAAAGTTTCATCCTATAAAACAGCCAGGCCTGGCTGAAATTAGACACAAAAAAACCGCGCTGTTGCAATCAACAGAGCGGTTAATCAATAACGACTATTAAAGATTAATGACGTTAGTGGAAATCAATCTCTCCATCCGTCAAGCCGACATGAACCGTATCTCCAGTAACAAACTCTCCTTTTAACAAACGTTGTGCCAGTGGGTTTTCCACCATCTGTTGCACTGAGCGTTTTAAAGGACGTGCGCCATAGACCGGGTCAAACCCAGCTTCGGCGATTTTATCCAATACGGCATCCGACACCTCTAAGCTCAATTCATTGTCCGCCAGACGTTGACGTAAATGATTTAACTGAATGTCTGCAATCGAACGAATCTGAGCTTTATCCAATGGGTGGAACACCACAATATCGTCAATTCGGTTAATGAATTCTGGACGGAAATGACTACCGACCACATCCATTACATCACGCTTCATTTCCTCATAAGAGGCTTGACCGGTTTTTTCCTGAATGATTTGCGACCCCAAGTTCGACGTCATCACGATCACCGTATTTTTAAAGTCGACCGTACGCCCTTGGCCATCCGTTAATCGCCCGTCATCCAACACTTGTAGCAGGATATTGAAGACATCCGGGTGCGCTTTTTCCACCTCATCCAACAAAATCACCGAATAAGGTTTACGGCGAACGGCTTCAGTCAAATAACCACCTTGTTCATAACCGACATACCCTGGAGGCGCACCAATCAAACGGGCCACCGAGTGTTTTTCCATGAATTCAGACATATCCAAGCGCACAATGGCATCTTGCGTGTCGAACAGGAAATCCGCCAAGGCTTTGGTCAACTCGGTTTTCCCCACCCCGGTTGGCCCCAGGAACAAGAAAGATCCATTCGGACGATTCGGATCAGACAAACCGGCACGCGAGCGGCGAATCGCATCGGAAACCGCCGAAACGGCTTCACTTTGACCGATCACTTTCGCGCCAATCGCTTCTTCCATGCGTAACAATTTATCACGCTCGCCTTCCAGCATTCTGGAAATAGGAATCCCAGTCCAGCGAGCGACTACTTCAGCAATTTCTTCTTCCGTAACCTTGTTACGCAACAAATGCATTTGACCGTCTTCTTCGCCTTCGGCTTCTTCCGCCGCTTTGATCTTGGCCTCTAAATCCGGAATCACCCCATACTGAAGTTCGGACATTTTGCCCAAGTTCCCTTCACGGTGAGCGGCTTCCATTTCAATGCGGGCTTTATCCAGTTCTTCCTTATATTGTTTGGCGCCTTGTAGTGCGGCTTTATCTTTTTTCCACACCTCTTCTAAATCGGCGTACTCTTTTTCCATTTCATCAATCGATTCCTGCAGCACATCCAAACGTTTTTTCGACGCCTCGTCCTTTTCTTTCTTCAGAGCTTCACGCTCGATTTTCAACTGAATCAAACGGCGATCCAAACGGTCCATTTCTTCCGGCTTGGAATCAATCTCCATACGAATACGGGAAGCCGCCTCATCAATTAAATCAATCGCCTTATCCGGCAACTGACGATCCGTAATATAACGCTGTGATAAATGCGCCGCAGCGATGATGGCAGGATCGGAAATCGCAACCCCGTGATGCACTTCATAACGCTCTTTCAAACCACGTAAAATCGCAATCGTGTCTTCTTCAGACGGTTCATCCACAATCACTTTTTGGAAACGACGTTCCAAAGCCGCGTCTTTTTCAATGTTTTCACGATATTCATCCAACGTCGTCGCACCAATACAGTGGAGCTCCCCACGCGCCAAAGCCGGCTTCAGCATATTTCCAGCATCCATCGAACCTTCGGTTTTTCCGGCCCCTACCATGGTGTGAATTTCATCGATAAACAAGATGACCGAGCCTTCTTGTTTTTCTAAATCTTTTAATAAGGCTTTCAAACGCTCTTCAAATTCACCACGGTATTTTGCTCCGGCCAACAGTCCGGCCAAATCCAATGATAAAAGGCGTTTGTTTTTCAACCCCTCTGGCACTTCACCATTCACGATACGCTGCGCCAGCCCTTCAACAATAGCAGTTTTCCCAACCCCAGGTTCCCCGATTAAAACCGGATTATTTTTGGTTCGACGCTGTAACACTTGCACCGCTCGACGAATTTCATCATCTCGTCCGATGACCGGATCCAACTTCCCGCTTCGAGCACGTTCCGTTAAATCTAATGTGTATTTATCCAACGCTTGTCTGTTTTCTTCTGCATTTTGATCTTGCACGCTTTCGCCCCCTCTGACCTGTTCAATGGCTGCTTCAATTGTTTGTTCAGTTGCTCCCGCTTTCTTTAAGAGCTCTTTAACGGGATCATTTGATTGTAGCGCCGCCAAATAAAAGAGCTCGCTGGCAATGTATGCATCGCCTTTCTTCTGAGCGATCTGATCCATTAAATTCAATACACGCCCACCACTTTGTGAAAGCTGCACGTCGCCACCCGCGCCAGAAACTTTCGGCAAGGTCTGCAATTTCTCATCCACACTTTGCTTTAACTGTGCGACATTCACATTCGCCAGTTGTAGCAAAGAGGTTTGCTCTGCCAGTAATGCAGATAAAATATGCAAGGGTTCAATAAATTGATTACCTAGCCCAAGTGCGATCGATTGCGCCTGGCCTAAAGCAGATTGGAACTGAGAGGTAAACTTATCCATCATTGTTAAAAAACTCCTTAAAGTTATGCTAGGTAACTCACTAACATATAAGTAATATTTCGTTACTTAGAACATATGGATAAAAAAAGATTTTTCAAGCGAATCGCATTCACAAATTAAATAAAACATTAAATAACAGTTAAAAACCAACTAGTTATTTTTACTAAAAAAATAGAATCTCGTCAATTTATCCTCTAAGATAGAACAATAATAAAAAAACTTAATAACAAACTCTAAATACGTTTTAATACACTTAAACACCCGGCTTAATACGCAACAACGTTGCTTTCGTTTCTAAACGGGGTCTTTCTCACATAAAATGATTTAATCAACGCAGCTTAGGTTCTCCTATATGGATTCATTATTTTTTATAGTGTCGAAAATTGCTTGGGCTTTTTTGAGCCCCAGTAACATTATTTTAATCCTACTGATTTTAGGATCGATTTTTTTGCTTTTTAATAGAACCGAAACCGCAAAAACATTGTTGTTGCCAGCCAGTTTAGCGGGGTTCATTGTGCTCGCTTTCCCAATAGGGGATCTGTTAATCCAGCCGCTGGAACAACGGTTTAAATCACCAGAAACACTGCCCAAAGACATAGATGGCATTATTGTATTGGGTGGCGGAGAAGACCTTAAACGCAGCCTGAGCTGGGGACGCCCGGAACTGGGAATTGGCGGAGACCGTTACATTGGTGCCAAAGAGCTCGCTAACCATTACCCAAAAGCTCCAGTCATCTTTACTGGCGGAAGTGGTTCAATGCAACTCCAAAATACAAAAGGAGAAGGCAGTCTTGCGCGCCAGCTCTTAACCACGCTGGGCATTGCCAATAAACGCTTAATTATTGAATCACTTTCTCGCAACACGTATGAAAATTTTAAATATACTAAGAAACTGCTCCCAGCCCGACAAGGCACTTACATGCTGGTAACCTCGGCCTTTCACATGCCACGCGCGGTTGGCATTGCCAACAAACAAGCCATTCACGTCATTCCTTACCCGGTGGATTACCGGGGTAACAGTGACAAACTACGAAAAATTGATTTTGATTTTTTTGACCACCTTAAATCTCTTGAACCCGCATGGAAAGAATGGATTGGCTTGACCGTTTATTATTGGACAGGCAAGACTTCGGACTGGCTTCCAGAAACAACACTTCAAACATCGCAATAAAGGCCGATATGCATTACCACACTCCGAATCTTAATATTTCTCAGCTCTACCCCTTACTGGTTGGCGGCATTATTCCACGCCCTATCGCTTGGATCAGCACACAAAGTTCACAAGGCATCGATAACTTAGCGCCTTATTCGTTTTTCAGTGTCGCCAGCTGCACCCCACCGGTTCTGACGGTGACACAAATTAATGCGCAACCGGAATCGGATAAAGACACCTTGCGTAACCTTAAAGAAACACATGAATGTGTCATCAATATTGTCAGTGCCGACCTGGCCGAAATGATGAATGCCTCTTGTGCCAACTATGCTCAAAAAACAAGTGAGTTCGAAGCACTTAAAATTGCCGCCTGTGACAGCCAGAGCGTCACCGCTAGAGGGGTGGCACAAGCCAAAGTTCGCTACGAATGTCGTTTAAAAGACGTCATCGCCCTGTCAGACCAACCCGGCGGAGGAAAACTGATTTTGCTGGATGTGTTGCATATTTATGTCGACGATACATTGATTCAGGAAGGGATGATTCAATCTGAAAAGTTGAACGCAGTTGGCAAACTCGGAGGTAATGAGTACACCTATGCCTCGGCCGATTTTGAACTGGTCAGGCCGGTTTTAGAAACAGATAAGTAATCAAAACTGACCAGGCCTGGCCAGTTTTGGATCGAGAAAGTGTGCTCTGATTCGTCAATCCTTACCCGGTTCGGTTCCGTTATGATTTGCGCTTAGACCTTAGTCGGTTACACTAAGTCAATAAGATTGCTGATACGATCAAAGGTTGTGATTTGCGCTTAGACCTTAGTCGGTTACACTTTCCGGCGGTTAATGAAACTGCGGTATCTTGTTGTGATTTGCGCTTAGACCTTAGTCGGTTACACTTATGATAGTGTTTTTAGCTGTTCGACCTCAGTTGTGATTTGCGCTTAGACCTTAGTCGGTTACACTTACAATTTGCGTCTCTTAATGCACAAGTGGAGTTGTGATTTGCGCTTAGACCTTAGTCGGTTACACTAATGATTTCTTTATTGCATGCGCTTTCGTAGTTGTGATTTGCGCTTAGACCTTAGTCGGTTACACTAGAAAACTCGAATTGATAAAGAACGAATAGTTGTGATTTGCGCTTAGACCTTAGTCGGTTACACTTTGTCCTCGTTCATCATCAAGTGATTCGCGGTTGTGATTTGCGCTTAGACCTTAGTCGGTTACACTAGATCTCTTAAAACACTGGGTAATGAATTAGTTGTGATTTGCGCTTAGACCTTAGTCGGTTACACTAAAAAAAATGAATTAGATTTGGTTTTAATAGTTGTGATTTGCGCTTAGACCTTAGTCGGTTACACTCAAACAACATCAGTTCAACGCACCCAGCGAGTTGTGATTTGCGCTTAGACCTTAGTCGGTTACACTAAAATGCGCTGAATAGTGACTGCGGCCACGGTTGTGATTTGCGCTTAGACCTTAGTCGGTTACACTACGACGACGTTCCGGCGTAAGGAGGCAGTAGTTGTGATTTGCGCTTAGACCTTAGTCGGTTACACTCGGATCAGGTGTTGGGCTTAACAGTTCATCGTTGTGATTTGCGCTTAGACCTTAGTCGGTTACACTCGGGCGCCATGTTGATATTGCCATCAACCAGTTGTGATTTGCGCTTAGACCTTAGTCGGTTACACTGGCGTGTCAGTCATAATCCGAAGCTCTTCAGTTGTGATTTGCGCTTAGACCTTAGTCGGTTACACTATTAACTCAGTAAACCCTTTTGAGTTAGTAGTTGTGATTTGCGCTTAGACCTTAGTCGGTTACACTTTAAGAAGCTTGTCGGAGCGAAAGCTTACCGGTTGTGATTTGCGCTTAGACCTTAGTCGGTTACACTTATATCCAGATTGGAATGAAGCTCGATGAAGTTGTGATTTGCGCTTAGACCTTAGTCGGTTACACTATCAGTACGAATATACCCAGCAGGTGTATCGTTGTGATTTGCGCTTAGACCTTAGTCGGTTACACTCTTAATTCATGATTGCTTACTTCTTTTAACGTTGTGATTTGCGCTTAGACCTTAGTCGGTTACACTTGAGCATCCATATGATGGAATAGATACAAGTTGTGATTTGCGCTTAGACCTTAGTCGGTTACACTAGCCCAATTATAACCAATTGATATTACAATTAATTTTACTATTACAGCCTCAGAAAAACATAAGTTGTTCTGGGGCTTTTTCTGTTTCAATGCGTTTTTTTCCATAAAAGACTTCAATTTTTCCAAACTGTTTATCGGTTATTTTGACAATTCTGACTTCACCGTCAGGTGGCAGAATCGCACGTACACGCTGAACATGCATTTGTGCATTTTCGTCACTGGCACAATGACGCATATAAACACTGTATTGCATCATGGTAAAGCCATTTTCTAATAGGTGCTTTCTAAAATTCGTGTAATCTTTTCGCGCTTTTTCACTGTCGGTTGGTAAGTCAAATAAGACAATTATCCACATGGTATGTTGCCCCCCAAATATCATCACTAATCCCTCCGTGGAAACGTTAAAACCACCTCGCTGTCTGAATAGGCTGATTTTAATTGCGCCACAAACAAACTCAGCGCAACCAAAAAAGGTTGTGATTTTTGTTGATAAACCACTGTTTGATTTAATTGGCTGAGCAAAATTGCTTTGTTTTGCTGATTTATTTGATCCGACTCCAAACCCACAACGTGTTGATCAATCCAGGGGCGAAATGGCTCCATCACATCGTCGGCCAAACAGTAAGCGTTATATTGGTTACTATGGTTTAACCCGATTGCTGGATGAAACCCCGTACCGACAAGTGCTCTGGCAACGGTCGCTCGGATAACTGCGTAACCATAATTTAGCAGGCTGTTTATGCCTTCCATCTCTGAGTCGCGCCTAAAATCTTTACCGAGCAATAACGGCCAATATTTTTGTGCTGCTTGCGCCTCAAGGTTGGTTTTATCGCCCGACTGCACTAAGCTGACCATGCGCGTTAATGCTTGACTGTCTTTATTTAAATTTTGCAGGGTTTGTGCTTGTTGAACGATTTTTTCTCGCACAATTTGCTGCCAAATTTGTTTACGTCGCACCGGTGTTATTTGAATTTGCTGCTGAATAATTTTGCTATGTAACGTGTGAGCGGCTAATGGCAAAGTTAAACTGCTTGGCATGTGTCGATGGTCACAATGGATTATCGCGCAATTAACTTGTGCACAGGCTGCCAGCACAGATTGCGTGAGCGTGATTTGCGGATGTGCCAGAATCAAAACGCCCAAATCTTCAAACGCCACTTGCCCAACAGTTTGGTGATTTTGCTCGATCACCAATTGCCCCTGATGGCTTTTTAAATAACTAGGGTGACTAATTTCAAGAGTACGTTTGATCATTTGCCATAACCCCAATGGCATTCACTTGAATTTTTTGCATTTCATACTCCCTCATTAACGTAGGTATCGCTTTGCGAATTTCCTGTTCTTTTTTATCAAGGGTTGATGCGGTGTGCCCCCTCAAACTTAACTTAGCACCTGATGCTTCAAACTTCTGTATTCGATATATTTCATATTTATCACTATTTTTAGCTCTTACCAAATCATTTTTATGTAAAGCAAAACAAAACTCATATTGATCATCTAAATACCCTTTAATCATGGGTTGCTTATTTTGCACCACTCTTTGGGTCGCCTCTAAAGCGGTAATAAATTCGGCTTTATATTTTCCGGTTTCTTTATGACGAAAAATTTCAACATGATGGGTATTGCCTAGCGTCATCCATTTAAACACCTCGCCATTTTGATTTTTGATGCCTAACTTTGAATGCTCTAAATCTTTAAGCGTGTTTTTTGACTGCAAAATACGTACACGCTTAATTGGTGTTTTGCCGTCTTTGTGGAAAACCGGATTATTTTTAGAAAAGGCGACCTTTGGCTTATTACCATGCTTTTCTAGATGGGCTTTTACTAATGCTTTTACTACCGGATCTAAAATATTTTCCGCACTTTTAGCGGTTAGGGTTTCATCTAGGTTTTTACGATATACAGTTCCCACACCTTCAATAAAACCTAACCCTGTATCTTCATGCAATGCGCCTGTAATTTTTCTGACAGGGGCATGCGCAATGATAATATCTTGCAACCGACTCCCAACCTGTTGACGAAACTGATCAAACATTGGGTCTATGTGAATATCTTTTATATTCAAGGTACCCGGTTGTTTTTCTAAGTCTTTAGCAACGCGCACAATGGTGTTGTAAAGTTTTCGGTCTGCACACGCCACCACTGCCGCATCAATGGCATGGTGCCGATGATCACTACGGTCTTTTTCATTTTTAGCGTCATCTAACAGGCTGTTCATGCCCCATATATGACGCAACCAAGAGGTGACTTGCCCTTTTATCGTTGTAACTTCAACGCCTAATGTTTGCAAATAATGCAGGGCTTCTCGGCTAATGTAGCGGGTATCCGTTAACTGGCTACCAATAAAGTCTTTATCCAAGTCTTCACTGGTTTTATAAAAGGCATCACGCTTAGTCATTAAGCCTTTAGCATACCAACGGCTAATGCCCTGCTCAATTTGCTCCCATTTAGTGCTATTACTTTCAAATGCTTCTTTTGGTGTACGCTGACCTTTAAACTGATTTTCGCTCGCAAAACACACTACTTTATTCATATAGGAATCATCAAGCGTGAGCGAATAAGGCAAGATATGATCAATTTCAACCGCACCTGTAAAAAGCTCAGTCAAACTAATTGGTTTATGGCTGTAAGCACACAGTTTTTGCTGTTCTTTCCATAAACGGTATTTCAGCTTATCTGTATGTGACGGATACTTTGACAACCCTAAATGACGGTTTGCAGCCGCAATGGATTCAAATTGATCTTGCGCCTCTTGATTGTCCGATTTATTTTTGTTTTGCTGACTTACAAATGCTTTATATCGCTTTGTATTCATTTCAAGATCACGCGCCATTTCTAACCGTATCGCGTCAGGTTTACCGTATTGCTTAATAATTGCATTCACAACCCGTTTTACTTCATGTAACCCTTTCATCACGATTGGGTTGGGAATTTCAGGCGGTGCACTAAGCTTGTCTTGCGGCTCATTCGTGACTATTTCATAACCATAACCGGCACTTACCCTTGCATCTGAATATATTTGACCTTGTTCAAGGTAAGGTAGAAGGTTATTAATCGCTTTTAAGGATAAGTCTGAATGTTCTGGTTCTAGTTCTGTTACACAAAGATTAATGGCGGTTTCTGTATCTAACCCCCAATGGGTTTCTAGACGTTTTTTTAGGGCTTTTTTACTGACAAATGAAACCAAGTCTTCTTCGAGTTTGTTCTGTTGTTTCAATGCTAAATCATCCCATCCAGAATAAGCTTCTCGAATTGCGATAGCCGTCGTATTGCCCTTAAAATTCTTATTTCCACTTTCAAAGTTAAGCTGATCATTTTTACTTAACCCTAAGGCTTTTTTTATTTTTGCCAGCGTAGGTTTTTTATCTTTTTCAAAAAGCTCAATTAGCTTGGCACGATCTTCAGAGTTTAATGGTCGCCATTCCGTGGTATAACTATTAAATAGTTTTAAACTATTTATATCTTGTAAATATCTAAACCGTTGATAGGTTTGCCAGGCTTTTTTTGCACGGTGTTTAGTTGGTTCGAGCGAGCATTTACCGACACGATCTTTTTTTAGCTTTAAGGGGCGCTGAAAAAAAATAATTTCAAACAGGGCTAGATCAATTTCTTCTAGTACAGGATGAAATGCTTTTTGCGCATCGACAATTTGCCAAAACTCATCCTTATACATGCTTCTATCCGTTCTTAAATTACCACCTTCTCTTGAACGATTTCGTTTTACCTGTCCGGCGGGGAGTTTATAGAGATATTCACCCAGCGTTCTTGCGCCGGATTTTTTTATTTCCTCTCTTAACTGAACGATATCCTTTTTAAATGCGGTTTCTTCAGAAGATAAATCTTCTTTTTCTTCAGTTAGGATACTCACTACGTCTGGATCATCGGCCATATCCCCTAACAGAGTTTTACGATTACTTTGAAAACCACGTCGCTGTACAAGGTGCAATAACACCCTTCCAAGTTCATAGGGTTTTAATTCAAAGTCTAGTGCTTTTGCTCTAAGCTCATAGGGGTCACCCAAACCGGGAATACCGTGAGTACCGGTTAAGATTATTTCAGGTTGTGTTGTTTCTGACAGACTTGAGGGCAGTAACTGTTGGGAAATTAAAAAGTTTTGCATTCTTTGTTTGCGGCGTGCGCGACGTTGCAAAATACGGCGAGCCATTCTTGCGTTGCGGCGCGCCTGATTTTTTGGTGTGGGGGTTTTATCTTCAACTGCGCGCTGAAAAATCCGAACACCCAAGTCTATTAGCTTTTGGGGTGCTAAATCTTCATCCGATTCAAACAATGCCCAGCCAACTGAATTCGTTCCTAAGTCCAGGCCTAAAATTTTCTTGCTCATAGTCACGTACCCTGTTAGTATATTTACTACATAGTGTAACCGACTAAGGTCTAAGATTTAGCTTTTCATACCAAGAAATATCTATTTCGCAGGCAACGCTTCTATGCGACCCAAACCCTCCCAGCGGGGGTTTTTTTGTGCCTTAAAACTGACCAGGCCTGGTCAGTTTTAGATCAGAAAAGTGCTTTAGTGCTGATACGCTTTGTGTGATAAATACAATGCGAGTGCTACCAACATAATCGCTAATGAGTAATACAGTAACTCAAGCGGTGCGGTTGGTTTTAAGAACAATGCCTGCTCGAAGAACATCACGATTAAAATCAATAGAATGACTTTTGCCAGCTTGTCTTTCAAGTCATCCAAAGAGTTGATAATCAAAATCTTGCTGGAACTTTTATTGCCAGTGGCCGCATCGATTTTAGAAATAAACAATTCATATAAGCCTAAAGAGAAAATCAGCATAATGGTGCCCAACAGAAACCCATCGACCGAGCCGACCACATGGGCGACGGTCTGCGATTTCAACGCAGCTCTTTCTGCATCGCCCAATTCGTGATAATGCATCAGATGCGCCATGGTGTAGTACACATCAATCGCCGTCAAATAAAAAATGCCAAACGCCATAATCAGACTGGCAACAACGGCGAACAACACCACAAAACGGCTGTTCCACAGAACGCCCTCAAAGTATTTTTCGGCCAAACCTTGTTGTTCTGGATGCTTATCCGGCGCTGGAGAGCTTGCTTGATTTTCCATGCGTTTAATCCTCTTTATTCAAGCTTTCAATGGTTAAATTATGGTTGGTGTAGATACATAAATCAGCTGCAATATTCAACGCTTTTTCCACCACGTCTTTGGCCGATAAGTCTGTATTATCCATCAAGGCTTGCGCGGCTGAATGCGCATAGCTGCCACCAGAACCAATCGAAATAAAATCATGTGCCGGTTCAATGACATCACCCGTCCCTGAAATCAATAACATATTGTCGGCATCAGCAACCAGCATCATGGCTTCCAGCTTTCGTAAAGCACGATCGGTACGCCAGTCTTTCGCCATTTCAACTGCGGCACGCATCAATTGTCCATTGTGCGTTTGCAGCTTACCTTCGAAACGTTCAAACAACGTAAAGGCATCCGCAGTTGCACCGGCAAAGCCCGCAAGGATTTTACCATTATAAAGTCGGCGGACTTTACGGGCATTGCCTTTCATCACAACGTGTCCCAACGTGACTTGACCATCGCCGCCGATGACCATTTCGCCATTTCGTTTGGCGCATAAAATTGTGGTTCCGTGAAAGGTTTGTTCGCTCATGAGTTATCTCTTTCCATTTGCTAATTGATTGCTGTGTACTCAGATTTTCTAAGGCTTTTTCTTTGCTCTGGGATGCGCTTTGTCATACACCGTGGCTAAATGTTGCAGATCCAGCTTGGTATAAATCTGTGTGGTCGACAGATTGGCATGGCCTAGCATCTCTTGTACCGCCCTTAAATCTCCGCTAGATTCTAACACATGCGTTGCACAGGCGTGCCGCAATCTATGAGGCGACATTTTGGTGGGCAGCCCTGCTTGCAAGGTTCTTTTATCCAGCTGTGTTTGAATACTCCTGACCCCTAGCCGCTTCCCAAATCGGTTAACGAAAACGGCTTGTTCTCCTGGCTTGGCATAGTCAGATCGAATCTCAAGCCAACGATGCAGTGCCTTTTGTGCCGGTTGTCCGACAGGGGCATCTCGTTCTTTCTGCCCTTTCCCGAGCACCCGAACCCAACCTGAAGCCAAGCCATCCAATCCAGGAGACAAGTCCAACTCCACCAGTTCGGAGACTCGCAAACCACCGGAATACAAAATTTCAAAAATGGCTTGGTCACGCACGTCCTGCCAGGTTTTCAATGGTTGTTCCAAGAGCTGTCGTGTCAAATCCACATCCAAACTTTTAGGCAGCGCTTTGGGTTGTTTAGGCGCTTTCAGTCCTTTTGCCGGGTTGTGTAAGGCTCTACCTTGCTCAATCAAAAAAGCGTAGAAGGCTCGAATAGCCGATAATTGTCGAGCAATGCTACGGGCGGCAATGCCCTGTTGCATACGAGACGCAATAAAGGCTTGCAACACCGGCAGCTGAATCGCTTGCCAATCATCAAATTGATCTAAAAACGCCCAGGCCTGGTCACTTTTAAGAGCTTTTTCGTCTAATGGACGTTCAAGGAATTCCCCTAAATAAAACACCAGTAAACCCATCAAATCCCGCTGATAGTTTGATATCGTATGCTCGGACTTGTTTTCTAGCTTTAATTGCTTGATAAAGCGTTGATAATCACTCAAAATGATGACCTCTGATCTGAGTTAAGGCCTTATTTTAAATAAAATTGGGCCCCTTTATGCGAGAAAATTATGACACAAACAGTATCTGAAGCCATTAAAGCTCGACATTCTGCCCGTGCCTTTCTAGACAAGGCCGTCGATGAAAAACAAATTTATCAAATTTTGGAGTTAGCTCGCCGCGCACCTTCCGGTGTCAACACGCAACCTTGGCAGGTTTCCGTGGTATCCGGTCAGACCAAGCAGATGTTGGAAGCTAAAATGCTGGCACAATTTAATGCTGGTCAGCGCGGAGAGATGCAGTACCAATACTACCCGAAAACTTGGGTGCCGCCTTATAAACAACGCCGAGTCGAGACCGGGAAGCAGCTCTATGGCGCGCTGAACATCGCCAGGGAAGATAAAGATAAACAGAAAAAACAATGGGCTGCCAATTACCGAGCATTTGATGCGCCAGTGGCTCTCTTTTTCTGGATGGATAATGTGCTTGAAACCGGCTCTTATCTGGACTATGGCATGTTTTTGCAAAACATTATGTTGCTCGCTTCTGAACAAGGACTCGCCACCTGTCCACAAGGCGCATTAGGCGAATACCCAGACATCGTTCGACAAACACTGAAAGTGCCTGACGATAAAATTCTGGTCGGCGGCATGGCCATTGGTTATGAAGACAACAACCACCCCGTCAATCAATACCGAACCGAAAGAGAGCCGGTTGAGAGCTTTACCCAGTTCTTTGATTAAAAAATTCGGTAAAATACGAACACTTTTTAACTACTTTAAGATTTTAAAATAATGACTGCTGACTTACTGACCCAAGTGATTCTACCTTTGGCCCTTTTCTTGATTATGTTTGGAATGGGCTTATCTCTTCGACCTGCTGATTTCAAAAATGTATTGGCCTCCCCCAAAGCAATGGGAATTGGTCTGATTGGGCAAATGCTGCTATTGCCATTGGTGGCTTTCTTCATTGCCTTGGCATTCAAACTGCCACCGGAAATTGCAGTGGGGTTAATGATCATCGCTTTGGCACCCGGCGGCGCGACTTCGAACATGTTCACCTATTTATCGAAAGGCGATGTATCACTTTCAATCAGTTTGACCGCCGTGGTCAGTCTCATTGCCCCTTTCAGCATTCCAATCATCACAGCATTGAGTATGACTTATTTCATGGGCAACGCCACTGAGTTCAGTTTGCCGATTGTCAAAACCATCATACAACTGTTAGTGATTACCGTGATTCCAGTCGCACTTGGCATGCTGGTGTTGGCGCGTTGGTCTCAGATCGCCGCTAAAATCGAACACGTTTTAAAGTGGTTCTCGGTGGTCTTTTTATTCTTCATCATTGCTTTGATTGTATTGAAAAATGCCGACAATATGATGAACTTTTTTATGCAAGCGGGGTTAGCGACTTTGGTCTTGAATATTGCGGTCTTGATATTAGGGGTCTATCTTGCGAAGTGGGCTAAATTGTCGGAAGCGCAATCCACCTCCATCGGTTTTGAAGTCGGGATTCAGAATGGAACCTTGGCATTGGTGGTGGCCGGCACTTTAATCGGCAACAGCACCATGATGATTCCCGCGGTGACTTATTCTTTATTGATGTTCATCACGGGCGCGGCTTTTGCAATGCTGGTCACGCGTCGAAAAGGTCGCACCGCTTAACGGCTTAGGCTCAATCAATCCGGAAACCAGATGATCGTCTTTTTATAAGCTTTAAAACAGGCGTTGCAATCGCGCCGTGATCATCTGCCCCATCACTTTTAAAAAGTAAGTGCCTAACTCTGGGCTAAAACGATCCGTGGTCGCCCCCAGCGCCAAAGCACCCCACACTCGTTGCTGCCCCAAGGGAATCACGCAAACGGACTGCATGGCTTGATCCGTATGAAATAACCCTTTCTGCCAACTGTCTTCCAACAAGCCACAAACCGGTTTACCCGGCTGTAAGGTTTCTTTTAAGCTTTTTGACCAGGCCTGGGAAATCCCTAGCTGATTTACGCCATGAACCGATGTTTTCGGGACATCCCAAGAAATAATAGTCACTTCTTCAACAGTAAAGACTTCGTGCATCACATCATAAACCACGTTGACGGCGTCCTGCTCTGACTCTGCCGCCAGTAAGGCATACGATAGATCATACACCTTATGCAACAAGGCACCGTTTTCACCGGCAATGTCTTTCAGTGTGTCCACTTCAACTTGCAGGCTGTCTCGCTGCTCTCTTAACTGAAACACCTGACGTTCCAATAAAGAAACCTCATGGCCACTTTTCGGATGCGGAATACTCAACTCATTCAACAAATTCGGAAACACATGAAAGAATTCACGGTTTCGGTTCAAATAGTTCGCCACATCTTCGGCATGAATATCATTAATCAAGCTAGACACTAAGCAGGTACTCCTCTTGCAATTTCCCCATCAAACACATGGACGGCGGGGCCAGTCATCCAAACCGGGCTACTTTTATCACCATTCCATTCAATCTCTAAATCACCACCAGGCAACGAAACCGTCACCACATCGTCCACCTCTCCGAGGTTTCTTAACACCACCATGGCCGCACAGGCTCCGGTGCCGCAGGCTAACGTTTCTGCCGCACCGCGTTCATAAACGCGTAATTTGATATGTTGACGATCCGATGTTTCAGCAAATCCCACATTCACTCTTTCCGGGAACAACCGGTGCGATTCAATTTTTTCACCCACTTCGGCGACAGGCGCGGCACCTAAATCGGCCACCCGTAATACCGCATGGGGGTTCCCCATCGACACGGCACCAATTTCAAAACGTTCTCCGTCCACATCCAATTCATATTGTTCCGATTCCAACGGCATATCAAATGGCAAGGCTTGCGGTAAAAAGTTCGGCGCGCCCATATTTACGCGCACCCAACCTTGTTCGGTAATGTACAGCACAATAATGCCTGACGCCGTTTCCACTCGTATCTCGGTTTTATCGGTTAAGCCTTGGTCATACACAAACTTGGCAAAACAACGCGCGCCGTTGCCGCACTGTTGAACCTCCGAACCATCGGCATTGAAAATACGATAACGAAAATCCACATCGACCTGTGCCGAATTTTCCACCATGAGCAACTGATCAAACCCCACGCCAAAATAGCGGTTCGCCCAGAAACGAATTTCTTCTGTTGAGAGCGTAATCGTTTCTTGCGTGGCGTCAATCACCATAAAGTCATTGCCCAGACCCTGCATTTTGGAAAATTTTAATAAGTTTGTCATGGTGTTTTGCTGTGCCTTATATCATTCATTACAGTAATTCCTTTATAATAAACGAATTACACGAAAATCGAAAACTCAGAATTGAAGGAAACCCGCTCAAAATGATGACACCCAAGGAAATTGTTCACGAATTGGATAGCTATATCGTTGGTCAGGCAGAAGCGAAAAAATCCGTTGCCATTGCTTTACGTAACCGTTGGCGCAGAATGCAACTGCCTGAAGAGCTTCGTCAAGAAGTTACCCCGAAAAATATTCTGATGATTGGCCCGACCGGGGTTGGGAAAACCGAAATTGCGCGCCGTTTAGCTAAATTAGCGAACGCTCCTTTCATTAAAGTCGAAGCGACCAAGTACACCGAAGTCGGTTATGTCGGCCGGGAAGTGGACTCAATCATTAAAGACTTAGTGGAAAACGCCATTAAGATGCAACGCGAACAAGCGATGAAAGGCGTCAAAAGCAAAGCTCAGGATCTAGCGGAAGAAAAAATCCTGGATGTGCTTTTGCCGCCTGCTCGTGGCCGGGAAGAAGACAGCTATGAACATATGTCTGAAACGCGCCAGAAATTCCGCAAGCGCCTGCGCGAAGGGGAATTAGACGACAAAGAAATCGAAATCGATTTGAATGCGGCTCCCGCTCATGTAGAAATCATGGGCGCGCCGGGTATGGAAGAAATGACCAACCAACTTCAAGACATGTTCCAAGGGTTAAACCAAGGCAAAAAGAACAAGCGTAAATTACCCATCAAGCAGGCGATGAAATTGCTCACCGAAGAGGAAGCACAACGCATCATTGATCAGGAAGACTTGAAAACCAAAGCGATTGAAAACGTTGAGCAGAATGGGATCGTCTTCATTGATGAAATCGACAAGGTCGCGAAACGCCAAGAAGGGTCGGGCGGCGGCGATGTCTCTCGTGAAGGCGTTCAACGGGACTTGTTACCCTTGATTGAAGGGTCGACCGTTTCGACCAAATATGGCATGATCAAAACCGACCACATTCTGTTTGTGGCATCCGGTGCCTTCCATTTAGCGAAGCCATCGGACTTGATTCCGGAATTACAAGGGCGTTTACCGATTCGCGTGGAGCTGAAATCGTTGGAAGTGGAAGACTTTATCCGCATCTTGACCGAACCTAAAGCGGCTTTAACCACGCAAGCGATTGAGCTGTTGAAAACCGAAGGGGTCAAAATCGAATTCAGCGGCGATGGCATCAAACGTTTGGCGGAAATTGCTTACCACGTGAATGAGACCACCGAAAACATCGGTGCACGACGCCTACATACGGTTATGGAGCATTTGCTGGAAGAAGTGTCTTTCAATGCACCGGATTTCGGTCAGGAAACCGTCATCATCGATGAAGCATTTGTGAATGATCGTTTGGGAGAGCTATCGCAAGATCAAGATCTCTCACAATACATCCTGTAAAACATCGAGGACTTTATGGCACCAACTCCACAACCGACTGATATCAAGCTCAAACAAGCATCACGTCAGCTAGTGGTGACGTTTGATACCGGCGAAACGTTTGATTTGCCGTGTGAGTATCTGCGTGTTTACTCACAATCAGCCGAAGTGACCGGGCATGCGCCCGGGCAGGAAGTGCTGCAAGTGGGCAAACGTGCTGTCAATATCGAGGCCATCACCCCTGTCGGCAACTATGCCATCAAGCTGCATTTTGATGACGGGCATGATTCAGGCATCTATACCTGGGAATGGCTCTATAAACTGGGCAAACATCAAGCGGCTTATTGGCAAGACTATTTAAAACGCTTGCAACTTGCCGGACATAAACACCCGGACATTGAGCCAACCGACTTAACCCAACTACTGTAATTTCGCTTGAACATCGAGTGAATCCATTAATTAGGACGCCTTTTATGACAACAGAGCATTCACACTCCAAAAAAACCATTGATTTCGGCTTTAGCGAAGTGCCACTAGAAGAGAAAGTTAAAAAAGTAAAAGGCGTGTTTGACTCGGTGGCTGGCAATTACGACATTATGAACGATGTGATGTCATTCGGTATTCATCGTCTATGGAAACGTCATGCGATTGAACTCAGTGGCATCCGTCCGGGTAATGTCGTGTTGGATTTAGCGGGTGGTACTGGAGATTTAACCAAAGCCTTCGCCAAACGTGTCGGTAAAACCGGGCGTGTGGTACTCGCCGACATCAATGAAAGTATGGTACGTGTCGGGCGTGACCGCCTCACCAATGAAGGCGTCATCGGCAATGTGGATTACACCATCACTAATGCCGAAGCACTGACCTATCCTGACAACACCTTTGATTTGGTGACCATTTCGTTCGGGCTTCGTAACGTCACCAACAAGGACAAGGCACTTGAAGAAATCTATCGTGTTTTGAAACCAGGTGGACAACTGATGGTTCTGGAGTTTTCCAAAGTGACTCAACCATTACTGGCCAAAGCCTACGATTTTTATTCTTTCAGTATCTTGCCGAAAATGGGAAAACTCATCGCCGATGATGAAGCCAGCTATCAATACCTGGCCGAGTCGATCCGCATGCACCCCGACCAGGAAACACTCAAGCAAATGATGCTGGAGGCTGGCTTTGATAAAGCCGAATACCTCAACATGTCTGAAGGCATTGTGGCATTGCATCGCGGTTGGAAATACTAAAAGGAATCGGTATGGACACGTCAGAAAATTCACCAGGCCTGGTCAAAACATCATTATCCAAACTGTTTGAAACACTGCTTAACCAGGCGATTCAACTGGATGATCAACAAGGTCAAGCCTTTGCCCCTTGTGATGAAAAAGTCATTCAACTGACATTGACGGATTTTGCACAAACCTTTTTTCTGATCTATCAAATCCAGCCGGATGGGCAAGGCACATTCAGTGTGCAGAATCACTTAATGGGCAGCCCCGATTGTCACCTCAAGTTTTCCGTTAACGACTGGATTCAAAACCAGCCAGCTTACCAAACTTCGGGCGATGAAACGGTGGCGGAAGCGTTTATTGAAGCGGTCAAGACCTTAGAAATCGACTGGGAAGAACAGTTGTCTAAGGTGACCGGTGATTTAATCGCATTCAAAGTCGGCTCCACGGTTCGACAAGGCCAAAAATCTTCTCGTGATGCTAAACAGAAAATCGGCGAAACGCTCAAAGAGTATTTGCAGTTCGAAATAGAAGTGCTGCCGACCCACTCACAAATCAATCGATTTGCGCAAAATGTACAGCAAACTTCCCAAGCGGTGGATCAATTAGCTGAACGTATTCAACGCCTGCAAAACACTTCTTCCACTTAATTGACGACAACACATGAATATCATTAGTAAATCTTTTCGACAACTGACTCGCATTATTAAAATCAATCGCGTCCTCACCCATTATCAAATCGACAAACTGGTCTTAAGTGAAACCAAATATGCGTGGTTGATTGTCGCCAACTTGCTGCTACCTTGGAACTGGCGCTTTCAATCCAGAGGCAACCGTGGTGAACGGATCCGGTTGGCTTTGGAAGAGCTTGGCCCGATTTTCATCAAACTGGGTCAGGCACTTTCCACTCGAAAAGATTTACTACCGGAAGACATCTCGGTCGAATTAAGAAAATTACAGGACGATTGTCCGCCGTTTGACGAACAACATTCCATCAGCATCATCGAAAAGGGTTTGAAACGCCCTATCGAAGAAGCGTATGCCAGCTTCGACCCTAAACCCATGGCCTCGGCGTCCATTGCACAAGTGCATGCTGCCACCTTATATGACGGTTCTGAAGTGGTGGTCAAAGTGGTTCGTCCTGACATCAAACCGGTGATCGAGCAAGATGTTGCCATTATGAAATCTCTGGCACAGTTATTGGAAGCGGCGGTGAAAGAATCGAAACGCCTGCATCCGACTGAAGTGGTGGAAGAGTTTGAAAAAACCATTCTCGATGAACTCGACATGATGCGCGAAGCCTCCAATGCCTCGCAATTGCGTCGTAATTTTGAACATTCCGATTTATTGTATGTGCCCGACATTTACTGGTCTCACACCAACGATAACGTGATGACGATGGAACGCATTTACGGCATCCGCATTTCTGAAATCGACAAATTGAAGGCCGCCAACATTGACCTGACCGACCTGTCGGCAAAAGGCGTCACCATCTTTTTCACCCAGGTGTTCAAACACAATTTCTTCCATGCCGACATGCATCCAGGCAATATTTTTGTGTTGCCGGATGGACGTTATGCCGCGATAGATTTCGGCATTATGGGTACCCTGAACCCAGAAGACCAGCGCTATCTGGCGGAAAACTTCCTGGCCTTTTTCAATCGTGATTATTTACGTGTGTCCGAACTCCACATCGAATCCGGCTGGGTGCCGGCCGATACCCGGGTTAATGAATTGGAATCGGCCATTCGCTCCGTCTGTGAGCCGATCTGGGATCGTCCATTAAAAGAAATTTCGTTCGGTTTGTTCCTAATGCGTTTATTCCAAACAGCACGTCGTTTCGGGATGGAAGTGCAACCGCAATTGGTCTTGTTGCAAAAGACGCTCCTTAACATTGAAGGACTCGGACGCCAACTGGATGATGAACTCGATTTATGGGATACCGCCAAACCCTTTTTGGAAGATTGGATGCAAGAACGTGTCGGGCTAAAAAGTCTGGTTAAAAACACCAAAGCCAATTTGCCTTTCTGGATTGAGCAAGCACCCAGTTTACCGGGCTTATTGCATAGCAGTTTGCAAAAGCTCTCACATGCCAATTTCGATCAGCAATCTGAACAAATCGCCCGCTTGGAACAACAGCTGGCCAAACAACAAAAAGCCGACCGCAACCGCGCCATCGCTGTATTGTTATTTGTGGTGGCCGCCATTCCGGAACTGACCCATGTGCCCTATTTAATGCAACAAATCTGGCTACAAGGTCTTGTGGCACTGCTAGGTCTGTATTTCCTCTTTAAAAAACCTTAATCTCTTAAATAAAAGAGGTAAGCGATGTTTCATTTAAAACAGCATAGTACCACCGTCAAAACCGAGTTTATTGCCGGCTTGACGACCTTCTTAACCATGCTGTACATCGTGCCGGTCAATGGCTTCATTCTCAGTGATGCCGGCATGCCGATGGCAGCGGTGATTACCGCAACCGCTTTGATTACCATTTTTTCAACATTGCTAAATGGCCTTTGGTCCAATACACCGATTGCGATGAGCGTCGGCATGGGCTTAAACGCTTACTTCACTTACGGCTTGGTGCTCGGCATGCAGATTCCTTGGCAAACCGCTTTGGGTGTGGTGTTTCTGTCCGGTGTTTTATTTGTCATTTTATCGTTCACCCCTTTCCGTGCTTGGATGATGTCGTCGATTCCGATCGATTTACGCCGTGCCATCAGTGCTGGGATTGGCGCTTTCATCGCTTTTATCGGTCTAGAACAAATGGGCGTCATCACGCACAGTGAGGCCACGCTGGTGGCATTAGGCGACTTTTCGTCCCCGCAGGTGCTGTTGGGGATCGTCGGCTTTTTCCTGGCGCTTATCGCTTATGCCTATAAATTGAAAGGCGCCTTCGTGCTCTCGATTGCCGCCACTGCTATGATCGGCTGGGTATTTGACCTTGCGCAAATGCCGGAGACTATTTTCAGCTTGCCTGCTTCCATTGCTCCCATTGCATTCGAACTGGATATCATGTCGGCATTGACTTTGTCTTTGCTGCCGGTGATTCTGATTTTCTTGATTACCGACATGTTCGACACCCTTGGCAGCGTGACCGGTATTGGTATGCGGGCGCAATTGTTTCAAACACAGGGTAAAAAAGATTACTCGCTGGAAAACACCCTGAAAGCGGATGCTTTATCCACCGTGGCCGGGAGCACCGTCGGTGTTACTTCCGTCACGGCGTTCATTGAATCGGCCACCGGCATTGAACAAGGCGGGCGAACCGGTCTGACAGCCGTATTCACCGGACTGCTGTTTATCAGCACCTTGTTTATGCTCCCGCTCTTTCAGGCCCTGCCGCAAAACGCCATTTACCCCATTCTGGTAATTGTCGGCATTCTGATGTTCAGCGAGCTAGGGAAAGTGGGATTTAAAGAGAGTGATTTAGCTACCAATGCTGCGGTCTTTTTGATTGTATTATTGATGCCACTCACTTATTCCATCACCACTGGCGTCGCGGCAGGGTTTGTGGTGTACGTGGCGTTAAAGCTGGTGAAAAAAGAATTTCAGGATTTGAATCTGGGCATTATCGTCATTGCTCTAATCAGCGGATTGGTCTTTATCTTGTAACCATCCTCTTAAACAGGGACGAAAATCTTGCCAGGCCTGGGCGTTTTTAACCATTCAAAAGAAGCCTCACGGGGTTGGACGCTTATCAGGGCGATAATGCGGTTCACTCAATAACGGCGCGGCAAATTCAATGTCCCGATCCCGGTCCAACGTTTCAATCAAATGATCGTAAGACGTTTGCGGCTTCACATCAAACACCGCCGTGAACCGGTTCGGCAACGGCGAGACTTTTTGGAAGCCATAGCGCTCGGCAATCAAATCAATATGTTCTTGCCGATAGGTTTTAATCAAGAAAATGCCATTGATCACCGCATTGTGTCCGGTTTCTTTATTCAATAGAACCGGTACCATTTCCACGGAGCGGGAACCAACCGAATGAATGATTGGCGCGCAATGGTTCACATCAAACCAGGCCGTGTCCCCTTGGTAAATGAACCAACCGCCATTACGCCCAACCAACTGTGCATTGAGTGTCTTGGGCATTTCATCCGGCGATTGCATGCTGCCAAACCGGTTCGGCTTGTTTTCATAATTGGGTCCTGCCATTTGCGCTACCAATTGGCACGCTTCTGTAAACGCCTGAGCTGGAAGAGACACCATTCCAATCAACGCCAAACCTACTATTTTTTTGATCATCTGTTACCCTACTGAAATCAATTTATCTATCACGCAAAGAACCTTACTTGAAACAGTTGATTTATAAAACAATTTTATAAAAAAACTTAAAAAAAACCTGAAAATATC
The DNA here is from genome assembly GCF_004786015.1 of Hydrogenovibrio crunogenus. NCBI lineage: Bacteria > Pseudomonadati > Pseudomonadota > Gammaproteobacteria > Thiotrichales > Piscirickettsiaceae > Hydrogenovibrio > Hydrogenovibrio crunogenus. Next base: position 431,080 of record NZ_CP032096.1, on the reverse strand, counting down.
GTTATTATAAAATGAACGATTTATTTAAGAGCTCTTTTAACGCCCCATCTTGGAACCTAATGATTTTATCCAGCAACTTGACTCAAAAAACATTTTGGCTCAATTTTATAGGTATTTACCTGTTATTGCTGGCCGTACTCGGGTTTCTGATTTCAAGCTGGTACAGCTTAAAGTCCACACAAGCACTTGAACTCATCAAACTGAATCAATCCCAAGTTGTGTCCCATGCAAAAAATATTATGCTTGAAGAGTACGAAAGCATGTTGTCGGACTTATTGACTTTAGCGTCTTTACCTTTACATTCACACTCCCAAAATATCACATCGGAACACCGTTTCAGACAAGATTTGGCCTCCACTTATTTGGTTTTGTCACAAACCCGCACCCGCTATGACCAAATTCGCTACCTTGACAAGGAAGGCATGGAAAAAGTTCGTGTGGACTACAATAACGGAAACCCGAAAATCATCCCTCAAAGTCAATTACAAAACAAACAAAACCGTTACTACTTTCAAGACATCAACCGGCTTTCATCCGAAGAAATCTATATTTCTCGTTTTGATTTGAATATCGAACAAGGCAAGATCGAACAGCCTTATAAACCTATTATTCGCATCGGAAAAGCTCTATTTAATGAACGAGGCCAGCGACAGGGCATCCTATTGTTGAATTATTTCGGGCAAACCTTGTTCAATAAGATTGATCGATTAAGTTCAACAAAGCCCTCGCAACTGATGATCGTCGACCAGATGGGATACTGGTTAAAACATCCCAACCCAGATATGGAATGGGGCTTCATGTTTAAAGACAAACAAAATCAGACCTTTGCTACCGCACACCCAAAGTTATGGCAAACCTTGTTGACCCGACGCAGCGGGCAGATAAAAACATCCCAAGGGTTATATACGTTTGATTCCATTTTTCCTTTAGAATCGAAAGTCATTTCCGAATTAGGACACTATCAATTCCAAGACAAAAAATTTTCAACCCAAGCCAATCTTAAAGATTATCAATGGTTACTTATTTCGTTTACACCAAAGGCAGCCTTTACTCAAAAGCTAAAGAACCAACTGCAAAACATGGCTTCCCTCCTAATCGGCATCATCGTCTTAATGGGCGGAATTGCCTTTCTGTTTGCATCGAACCGACACCAAAAACAATTACTGCAACAAAAGGCTCGCTATTTGGCTTATCATGATTCTTTAACGGGGCTTTATAACCGCTATGCACTGACGCAAACAGAAGGTCAACATAACCTGTTGACCAACAAATCAGGCAACGACAGCTACTCTGTGTTTTTTCTTGATCTGGATGGCTTTAAGCCAATCAATGACACTTATGGACATCAAGTGGGCGATCAAGTGCTGCAAACCATCGCCAGCCGACTTAAAAACACCGTTCGGAAAGAAGACATTGTGGTGCGCGTCGGTGGCGATGAGTTCGCCATCATCACCCACCATACCGTCGATCGTGTCGCCATCCAGATGTTCGGTGATCGCCTGATCAAAGCCATCGAAAAACCGATTCAACTGGAGGATAAAACGCTTCACCTAGGCACCAGTATCGGTGTCGCCTCTTACCCACAAGATGCCGATACCTTAAACCAGCTGATCGATTTAGCCGATGCCGCAATGTACAAAGCCAAAAAATCCGGCAAAGGCAAACTCTGTTTTGTATAACGCCAGTTTCAAATAAGTATTTCTCGTCACGTCATAAAAACATTCATTCCAAAATCATAATGCATCCATGGCAGACCTATCTCAATTACCCTATACTGTGCAGTGATTTATATCATACGAAATAATATGTATTTTAAAATACAAACAAACATTGAGGATTAAGAAGCATGAGAAAAATTACCATTCTGATGATTGGCCTAGGACGTATCGGCGGGAAATTTTATGAGCAGTTCACACAAATGAATTCCGAGAACATCGAAATCATCGGTATCAGCGAACCGAATCGAGACAACCCATTGCTGGACGACGCACAAGACCGTGGCATTCCGAACTTCCCTGATTTTGAAGAAGCCCTGGATCAGTTTGGCACTGAAATCGATATCATTATGGACACCTCTAACCGCGCAGAATTGAAACAAGCCATCAGACAAGCGCTACAAGAGCGAAAAAACCAACACACGGTTCTGGTTCCAATGGTGGTCGATTACCTCATGTGGTATCTGTTACCTGGCTCAGAAGCCATTCCACAGTCGCACCACGAAGACATTGGTTACTAATCAATACCGGTTTCAATCAAAAAACCCGCTTTACGCGGGTTTTTTTTATAAAAGAAGAGATGTTTTTTCTGACATAAAAAAAGCCCCGACAATGCGGAGCTTTTAGGAATATGGTGGCTACACCGGAATCCAGACATTCCCAATTTAAAAGCAGTTCCAGTACATTTAATGTCTTTATTTACAAAATATTTACAAAAAACCTATTTGTCCTCTACGCCTTTACCAATAAAGGATTCCGTAACATTCGCAAGAAAATCACTCAAACATATAGCAAATTATTCAAAATAAAACCGCTCAAGCATCTTTTTAAATACCTTTATTAAAAATATTTAAAATAAATCAATATATTATGTGAGAAGAATCCAAGACATGAACATGTTTACGTGATAAACACTTTTTTAGAACATGTCGATAAAACTCAAAAATTTCGACATATCACTAAGGTAAAATTGAGACGAACTAAATTTCATCTAAACGACTAAAGGCTAAATCCCAAGGCAGCCTGCTACCTGCAACTTTCATTTTGCTATAAGCGTCTTTGGCTTCGTCTACGGAGATTGCCTGACCGTGAACCATTTGCTCCACAATCCATAGCGTACCCATAACAACCACACCTTCCTTTTTGGCAAGCTTCCTTAATGCATCATCCCCTGTAAGTAATGGGCAACCCTCCTGCTTAGCAGAAGCTAACGCAAAACAATCATTTGTGCTTGGGCCAGAAGATTGAGCAACCAACGCCATAGCATAATGCATAGATGTCTCATTGAGCTCAGTTAGTTGCAACCCATTTTCAATTAGATGACTGTGCTGAGCTTCTAATTCTTCTGAGTAGAGAATATCTGGTGTTTTGAAGGTAAATCGAAGTTGGAAGAGCTTATCTAAAAGCTCTCCATCTTCTAAATCAATGAAAATATTTGCATCGCTAATGAGAATTTGCACTCAAACTTCCCTGATCTTCCAGTTTTCGTTGTTGATGAAACTCCATTAACGAAATAGACATCAACTCTGCTGCTTTGGATTCAGAGAGAATCCCATCGCTCAAGCCTCGGTAGACTAACTGTTCAAAAAGAAATGTCTTTTCAGGAGGGAGTTGTTCACCTGGTTCTCGCTTTCTCCAACCTTTCTTAGCAAAACTAATAGTCAATTTTTTATATAAACTATCTGCAATAACTCCTAAATCCTTTGCTCGATATAAGCAAGCCCCCATACTTAAGCCAAACTCATGTTTAAGCAAATACAATTCTCGAGCTTCCAAGTCATAACGCTTCTCACCAAAGTGCTCAACAAATGCTTTTTGTGGTAACAGAAATGAAGAAGCAAAGCGGTTACAGACCTTTTCTTCATCTAAATTATTCGCTAAGCGTTCATGAACCAAAATATGACCGAGTTCGTGTGCTAAGGTAAAACGCTGACGATCCCCTGACCAAAGGGAAGAAATCACAATTACAGGCTGACCATTGATTTCAGCTTGAAGTCCATCAAACTTGGCGTCTATTTCAACATCAGTGGAAATAACCAAAATACCTTTTGATTCAAACAAATCAATTAGATCTGGTATAGGGTTTAAACCTAACTCCCATTCAGAGCGAACTAATTCAGAAAAAGCTTCCATATCCTCAATACCAAATATTTCATCTGGTAAAGAAGCTGGGGGGTTAAACCGTTTTATAGGAAAATTGGGCCATAAATTAGCTAATTGAAGCCAACGCTCTGCCTGATCCAAAACATCGGCATGAATGCGGTTTAGAACTTTCTTCGGAGTTGACGAGCGTTTACGATATTCAACATTTTTTAACTCAACCTTAACTGGACGGAAAAAATATTCTGCTCGCACATCAAGAGTTTTTGACAACCGAATCATTACAGAAGAAGATGGCATGCTTTCATTGTGTTCGTATTTTTTAATCATATTCGCACTGACGCCAGTAGCTTTTCCTAGAGCCGCTTGAGACAATCCTGATGCAGAGCGTGCACGATTTAATCGTTCACCAAACATATCTCCTCCCTATATATATTGGTTTATAAAAATAAAATAACTATAAAAATTATAAACCATATAATGAATAAAGTTTAGTAAATTGTTTAGCAAACACTTAACAACTTGAGCATCTTTGCACAAGTAAAAATAGAAATGAACGTGCAATACAAATTAAGCTAATTACCACATGATTACTGGTAAGTATCTTTGTACCAGGAAATAAATTGACTTGCTAAATCACAACAAATGTCATTTTTTTCTATAGGCGTTACCAAACCACACGCATCACAATACGCCGTATATTTATTACATTTTAAACATTTGGAAATTGAAAACTCAGAAACCGTTCCTTGATATTCAAGTGCAAAACCATGCTCCCAACATAACAAACCTGGCACTTCTCGCCCTGATTCATAACGGTCTACGCAATGAGCACATACATCAGATATTCGACCATAAGACACCTCTTCAAATGCTGTCTCATATGCCGTTTCCCAATCAATGTTCTCCAATGAAATTTTATCCTTTAGCCCCCGTATTCTTTTTTCAGCAGATTTTGTATACCCACTCGAAGAAACCAAAATACCATAATCAACCTTCACATCAGTCACCATTCCAAGAAAAGATTCTACAGATTTAATGTCGACTGGAACAGAGTAATGCTTACACTCAACCATTGTTGTTTGAGTTTTGGTTTTGATTAATATATCAACTTGCCTAGAACGCTCCGAATATTCACCAACTACACGAGTATCATTCAAAATCTTGGTTGTCAGTGAAGACGTATTATCGTGAAATATTTTAGAAATTAACCATTCATATTGACGCCACATAGGATTCATATCCTGCACAACCCGAAGACAATTCATCACATATTATAAAATTGATCCATTAAAACAGAGCATGGAAATCTTTTACCTAAATAATTATTCACCTAAATCCAAAATACTACAAAGCTGATTCTCATCCGCAACTTCTAACAACCTTCTTCCACCTTCAACATTTAGAGATTTCATCAACTCTCTAAATCTTATTCTTTCAAACAAGGCTTTATCGTTTTTAAAAGACTCATGTAATTGTTTAATAACCATAGAGAAAACGTTCATATTTAGAGCCGTAGTAGGTCTTTCAATTAAATTTGCTCTAACATCAGCTCTATACATAAGAGAAACTAACGAGTCCTCTAAAGACAACCCATCAACATTCGAACAAAGCTTGGCCATCCACCACAATCGAGATGCAGCATTATCTCTTTCTAACTCTCGATGGTTAGAACCGAAAAAATGCTTTCTCACGAACTTAACTGCCTCTTCGTCGTCTTCTGGAATTAACCATCTTTTTCTAGAATATGACAACAACGCCGTGTGAGTTAGAAACGCCCAAAACCTCTTATCCCTTGCTAAGTACAATGTAAGCTCTTCTAAGGCTCTGAAAACAATTACAGCGCTCTTCACTTCTTCCAGATAAAAATCATCAGCGCCGCTTGAATCAAAACTCAGAGCTTCTAAAGAATCCAAATCTTCCCCTACACCACTTAACGGAATCAACCCGTCTTCAGGAATCGATTCTTGAAACCCTCCTTCTCTATAAAGTTCCAAATTTTCTGGCACACTATTGTATAGACTCAAAAAAGTTTTCTCTTTGAACATTGAAATAGCCATTACGAATCCCTTTTAAAAACGTATTTAGCAAGCATAACCAATGGGTTTTTCATCAGCTGCGTAGCAACTTTATAAGCATCCTCATTTGAATCCAGTGAGATTGCTTTGTTAAGAGCTTGCTTTTCAATAACATCTGCCCACTTGTAATCCTTATAATCTTCTTTTGAACTTTTCAAATTTTCAATGGCGTAGGTTATCGCCGTAAAATATATCGAATTCGTCAGAATCAATTTATTCGCTCTTTCATTTCTAGCTTCATCAATTGAATCCTTCATTTCTGAATTCAATTCAATTTGAATATGATGACCTTCAAGATTTATATTAAATTCGCCATAGTCCAAGCCATCTACCTTAACCAATTCCAGCACTGAAATGACATGACCAAAATATTCCTTATCAATATATAGAACATATGGCTCATCCTGCGCTAATAAATCACCTTTTTCAAAATCAATTTCGACGCTTTCAAATTCTTTGTTTAAATCGTCAGATTTAAAATTTTTGATTGTGTCAGTTGCGACCACATAGCTTTCAACCAAGACTTCTCCTCTCAGAGAATCTACAGGGAAAACTCTCTTTAATTTTTTATCTCCAGTGATTTCTATCTCTTTGAAAAAAGTATCTCGACATGAAACTACCGAAACATACTTAGCTTTCCCCATCTCGATTTCGGAAAGTATTTCTTCATTTGAAAGAATAAAATCCACTTCAATAGACAATCTGTTTTCGGCAACTTCAGGATCTATAATTACCTGAAATTCACAGTCCAAATAGTCATCACTATGTGGCCTTAACACAGGATATGGAAATGCCTTCTGATCTTCAAACTTCATTTGCAACCACCTTTATTGCGCCATCAAAAGAATCCTCAACCTCAACAGTTAATCTATATCTTTGCCCCTGAACAACCGTCATATTTATTCGGCCATCAACAACCTTTCCTAAATCAGCTTCTCTTACAGCAATGAAATAATCTTGGTCCGACCCACACTCAAGCAAGGACAAATTGATTTCCCCAGAAGAATATGGTGTGAAAGACAACGATCTTTTTCCATTTGGAATTAAAAAAGATCTCACGTCTTTAATTGAAATGCTTTTCTTAGCATCGCCTCCGGACTCACCTTCGTTAGAACCACCACTAGTACCTGAGCCACCTTCTCCATCATTACCACCACCAGTCACTCCTGGACCATCACCAGGCCCCTGACCTCCTTTTGCACTCAATGATAATGTACTGACTTTTATCGGCCGAGGCTTCCACACAATATTTCCAAAAGGATTAATCTCTTTCTCCGCATTAGTAGTGTTCTCATTATCCTCATACCCAAAGAACTCTTTAAGCTCATCAATACTAGAAACATCTGATGACGGTTCCTTTGCATATTTTTTTAAGGCTTCTCTAATCCATACTGCAATATCATTTAATGCCTTATTCCCTTGAGATTTTTTATCCGCATCTAAGCGCTCAGGCTCAAAACCATCATGTCTAGGTGGCTCCATCGCTCTCAGCAGTTCATTTCCTGTTGGATTGGTACACTCAAATACAGCTACAAAGTCTTTATAACCAGGAAACCTTATCAACCTCCTCAATTGCTCTGTAATAAACATACCATTTCTTAAAGCACAGACCTTGCTAGGCAACCCCTCATTTACCATAATTTTTAATTCACAATGACCAAGAACGGTATTCTGAGTTGCCTCAATAAAAGAATTTCCTTCGTAAGCTTCCAAATAATGCTTTCTGTTCAAAAATATCTCTAAACCATCTTCATCCAAAGCACCCAAAATATCTGCGTTATCAAATATTTCTAGAAGAGTATTCTTGTTTAGCTCATACTCTCCATTAACATTTACTAGAAGTTGCTCTTTGGATATAGCTCCAAAAAAGTTTTCCACTATTGAAGCTACTAAAAGTTTCTCCCAATCTTTATTTGAATCATCGAAAGCAAGCACAACTAGCTTTGTTCCAGTCTGAATATTGGAAGAACTTTGCATGCTCAACCAGTTTGGGACGTTATCTGCGTTGCCTTTGACTGGCATACATTTTTCCTTTACCCCCCAATAACCAATAGCTTGTCTTCTATTCCCTTCCTCATCATCATGTGACATGAGCAAAGATTTTGCTTGATTCAGCTGTTCATAAACACCAGATTCATCTTTATAAACGGTTGAAACAAAAACTGTTCTTGCAAGAGATACCGCATATGGTGCGAACTTTCCGATACCGTATGAGCCACCAGCAGTTTCATCACTTTTTTTACTCTGCCCTCTTGCTTTCATAAAAGCATAAAATGGTGTTCCGTTCATTGCCGGCCCATTCATTCCTGTAGTATTACAGTCAGAAATTTCCAATACTTTTACATTTTTCTGAGTCAATAAGTGAATCGCATTTTGAAAGAAATTTTTGGCTTTTTCTCCGCTTTCAAACTTTGAAGCCTCCAAACAGCTTTGTAAGTTCTGTAACAATTCCTCTAGGTTAGGAATTTCTTGTGTCGGAATCGACTTTAAGAGAATATCAACATTGACAATTGAACCTTTAATGGATGCATCCATAGCGTTTTGAATAATTTCTCTAGCAAGGTTTGAAAGAGGCTCCCCTCGAAAGTGCTCAATTCCAGAATCATTAAAACCATCCCATTGATCCGCTTCATCAACGGGGTGAAACCATCCAATATCACCCATTTTTTCTATCCTCTATGATTTTCTTTCTTACCTGTTCAGCCAATAATCGAGCTACTGGCACGCTAACTGAATTGCCCACCTGCATATACCTCTTTGACCTTGCCACTTCATCTGGAAACATAAACCTATCAGGAAAACCTTGAATTTTTAAACACTCATATTCGGTTAGCTTCCTTAAACCTTTTTGATCGTGAATAAATGGTACGTTATGCCCTCCAAGACCCATATTGGCTGTCAACGTTGGACAAACATCCCTTTCTTTTACTCTAACTAAGTATTTTCTCAACTGATATATACACGAAGTATCTTCTACCTCATTTGAAATCATCTTGTAGTAGCGATTATGCTCATCAAGATAATAATAATCATCAGATAAAGCCTTATCAAAGCCCACTAAGCTAGATAAGCTTTTATCCTCCGTGTTATGAGTATGAGGAAAAGTAAATTTTCCACTTTTAAAATGATTTCGAGAAAAAGCAACCATGAAAAGTCTATTTCTTTTTTGCGGTAATGTTGTCAACTCATATATATCGAGTTCCTGAGCATTAGATTCTCTGAACCAATACCCTGCTCGTTGAAGCTCTTTCTTAATTTCAACAAACCAAGCTCCATCGCCACCATTTTTGATATTAGGTGAATTTTCCAAAACAATAACCGAAGGCTTTTTATCTTTAAACTCATTTACTATACGAATAATTTCAAAAAACAACTTTCCCCGTTCATCATTGAAGCCATTCCTATTCCCTGCTATAGAAAAGCTTTGACATGGAAAACCAGCATGTAAAACATCGACTGGCTCTAAGTCATCATTTATTACTTTGACATTTCTTATGTCAGCAGGTTTATCTTCATGAGTAATAACCCTAACATCATTTATATTTTTCAAATATGTTTTAACAGCATTCTCATCATTCTCTACTGCCCACACTGTTTTGATACCTGCACCTGAAAAACCGAGACAAAACCCTCCAATCCCTGCAAACAAAGCTCCTGCTGTAAATTGCCTATCCGCCAATGCAATATCCTTCTTTAAGTTCACAATTTAAAATCTTTTTTTAAGCCTGACCTATTTGAATCAAACTTTCTTTTTACTTCATCTAGCTCATCTTGGAGAACTTTTATGATTTTGTTTGTCTGAGCATCGTCATACTCATAATTATTCTTATTTGCTAAATTGCCTATCAATCTCAGGTCTTTAATAGTCCTATTCACTCTATTATTTGCTAATTCTACAAACTTTGTTTTCTTATCTTTCATTCGATACCTAATCTATATGAACAAAATACAATCTATATTGTACATATTTAACATATTTAGTAAACATATTAAATATATACATACATACCCAAAAAACTTGGAACATTACTATTTTCGCAGCAAACAACTGGTAGCCCGGGCTATTGCAAAAAAAATAATTCATGGTATGCTGCGCAAATGAACAAAAATAACTATATTGCGGTTGATATTTTTTCTGGTGCCGGCGGAATGAGTGTCGGAGCATCACTAGCAGGCATTAACGTAAAGCTATCCGTTGAACTCGATCAATACGCCGCCGAAACCTATCGTTTTAATCACCCCAACACTCAAGTTTTACAGAATGACATTTCTGAAGTAGATCCGCTTGAACATATTTCGGAGAGTCCTTTCATCTTATTTGGTGGTCCACCATGCCAAGGTTTCTCTCATGCAAACACAAGGACAAGAAATTTAGATAACCCAAACAACTGGATGTTTAAAGAATATCTTAGGTTCGTTGATACACTTCAGCCTGATTGGTTTGTTTTCGAAAATGTTGAAGGTTTCGCATCATTCGACAAAGGAAACTTTTCCAATGATGTTGAATCCGCTTTACAAAAGCTGGGATATCAAACCTCCTCAAAAATTTTAAACGCCGCAGTTTTTGGCGTTCCCCAAAAACGTTTTAGGTTTTTTATAATTGGACATAAAAAAACATTAGGTGGAATAGCATTTGACTTTGATTCCTTAGAACACATTTCTCCAGTGACAATTCACGATGCAATTTTTGATTTACCACTATTACAAAATGGGCAAATGTCTCAAAAACTACAATATAAATGCGAGCCTAAAAGTGAATATGCCAGACTTCTCAGAAATGGTATGAGTCACGCCATCCAAAATTTTGTTAGTAAAAACAACGATACCGTCATAGAAAGATATAAAGTAATTAAACAAGGTGAAAACTGGAAGGCTGCTGCTGAAAAAGGTTTCATGACCACATACTCATCAACCCACAACACTCATAGCGGTATTTATCGACGACTGAAATATAAGGATTTTGCTCCAACAATATCAAATTACAGAAAGAGCATGCTAATCCATCCTACACAACATCGTGGCCTTTCACTTAGAGAAGCTGCACGAATACAAAGCTTTCCAGATAGTTACGAATTTCAAGGCCCGATTTCCTATATGCAGCAACAAGTAGGAAATGCAGTCCCCCCTCTTTTAGCGAAGACAATCTTTGAAAAGATCGTAGACTACTCTAAACAGGCAAACCAGACTTCCGACACTTTAATTGACAGATATAAGGTAGGTTAGCTACATACCTCAAAAACTTTCAGGTATGTGGTTGTGTCACCTCATTGAACTTGTCAGCGAACGCTCACAAGCATTTCTTACTCTCGCTAAAAACCAATTTTTAGCTGATTCTTATTAAAAATAATCTTCATCAAGTTGGGTCATTGATAGTTCAATCTTTTTAATATCTGAGTTGATTTGCCGAACCACAGATTTCAGTTGTTTTTTGTGATCACCCAACAACTGTTTTCTTTCTTGTAAAGAAGGGTGTCAATGTCATTTTTCATTTAATTTCTCCTTTTTCTTATAAGTGCTCTCCTCTAATTAGTTGAACAAAGTTTAAAACTTAGTGCCTGACCATCAGGCACAAATAGAGAATACAGAGGTCGTTAAAATTTTTCTATTTTTTTAGGAAAATAGTTTAAAAATAATTAACCAGTTGATTTTATTTAAGATAATTTGAAATAAGTCACTCGTAAATTACCAAGAAAAAGCAACTAAGATCCACTTCACTAAAAATAGCACACATTAAAAACTAATAATTTTCAGATCTCTTTAATCTTTAAGTATGACGCTTCGCTATTACTGCAAGCAGTCAGTACACAACACGCACGAGCTGTTGTGTACCCTAAACCAAAATCCCTTACCAGGAGGATAAGACTGAAGAAAGGAGAAAAAAATGAAAAGTCTAATCAGAACATATATTGAACCTGCCATTGAAGATCAAATTAAAGTGATGGCTCAGAAACACAACCTATCTATTTCAGCACTAGCTGCGGAACTGATCTACCAGGGGCTTAATAATCAAAGTGCTACACCTCTTGAAATTACGGCAAAAGCCTTAGAAGAACAACTCTACTTGAATCACTTCACATTAACGCTGTTATTAAAAATGCAAATAGACTTGAATGATGAGCAATACGAAAAACTAAAAACCACTAGTCGAGAATGGGCTCAAAACAGACTGACTACACTGGAGGTGGCACATGAAAACACCACTAAATAAAATCGCAAAAGGACTTTTCAACTCAAAAATACTTTTGAAAGACCTCAGAGCCCAATTGATTATCTTTTTAAGCATTTCGGTCTGTAGTGGTAAAGTGAAATTGGCCACCTAATTGGAGATGCTAAAATGCATCTAAATCAAAAAGGTGAGTCAAAATGACAAAGACAAGAAGAACATTTTCAGCCGAATTCAAACTTGAATCTGCGCAATTGGTCGTTGACCAGGGCTATACGGCATCAGAAGCCGCTGAAGCCATGGGTGTTGGTTTATCAACGATGAATAAGTGGGTTAAGCAGTTGCGTGAAGAACGCAAAGGTAAAACGCCTAAAGCCAGTGCTTTAACGCCTGAACAGATTGAGATTCAGCAACTCAAAAAGCGGGTTAAGTACCTCGAAGAGGAAAAAGACATATTAAAAAAGGCTACAGCGCTCTTGATGTCGGATTCACTGAACAGCTGAAGGTCATCAAAAAGCTTCAGGAGCGCTATTCAGTCAAGCGTCTTTGCAAGGTCTTCCAGGTTCACCGTAGCACGTTTAAATACTGGAAAAATCGTCGCAGACGACCGAATGCCAAACGAGTTAAAGAACTCGCTATGGTTCGGCGAATTCATGCGGAAAGCAACGGTTCAGCCGGGGCAAGAACGATTGAGCAGATATCCTCTGATAGAGAATTACCAATCAGTCGTTATCGTGCTGGCAAGATGATGAAGCAATTGCGACTACAAAGCTGCCAGTTGCCGAAGCATAACTACAAAAAAGCGTTGCAAGAACACATTGCCATACCTAACTTGCTCGATAGACAGTTTTCACCGAGTAAACCGAACGAAGTGTGGTCGGGTGATGTCACCTATATCTGGACGGGCAATCGCTGGGCTTATCTTGCCGTAGTGCTAGACCTGTTTGCCAGAAAACCTATTGGCTGGGCTATGAGTTACTCTCCTGATTCGGAATTGACAGTCAAAGCCTTAACGATAGCTCATGAGTCTAGGGGGAAACCGGAAGGTGTGATGTTTCACTCCGACCAAGGAACCCATTATACCAGTGTTAAATATCGCCAATCGCTGTGGCGATACAAGATAAAACAGAGCTTGAGTCGCAGAGGAAATTGCTGGGATAACAGCCCAATGGAACGCTTCTTTAGAAGCTTAAAGACTGAATGGATTCCAACAGCGGGTTATCGGAATCTGGCAGAGGCCAAAAAACACATCGGAAATTACATTCTAGGGTATTACTCACAGGTGAGGCCGCATCAATTTAACGGCGGTAAAACGCCAAATAAGGCGGAGCAGATTTACTGGGCCTGTAAACCAAATTGTGTAAACGCTCATAGTTTAAAATTCCCCGAAAAGGAAAATCACTATGAGCAACATCGACCAAGAAAAACTCAAAGCCATGGCCGCTGAGCTGGCCAAGGATATCAAAACTCAGAGCGACTTGTCTGACCTCTCAGCCAGTCTGCTTAAAATGACCGTTGAAGCCGCCCTCGGTGCTGAAATGGAAGAGCACCTGGGCTATCCCAAGCACCACAGTTCCGACAGCGACAACAGCCGAAACGGCTATTCATTTAAAACCCTCAAAGGCGACCATGGCGAAGTGGAAATCGCCATCCCTCGGGATCGCCAGAGTGAGTTTAACCCCACCATTATCAAAAAAGGCGAAACCCGCCTGACCAGCATGGATGACCAGATACTGGCGCTTTATGCCAAAGGCATGACCACCCGAGACATTGTGGCAACGTTCAAAGAGATGTATGGCGCTGATGTCTCGCCAACACTGATCTCCAAGGTCACCGAAGCGGTCATGGAAAAAGTCACCCTCTGGCGTTCTCGTCCGTTGGACGAAGTCTATCCGCTGCTGTATCTCGATGGTATTGTCATCAAGGTCCGCCAGGACAAACAGGTGGTGCGAAAAACCATGTATGTAGCGCTTGGCGTCAATACCGACGGCCAAAAAGAATGCCTGGGCCTGTGGCTGTCTGAGACCGAGTCATCCAAGTTCTGGTTGAGCGTTTTAAACGACCTTGAAGCCCGAGGCGTCAAGGACATACTGGTCGCAAGCGTTGATGGCCTGACGGGCTTTCCTGAGGCCATCAATACCGTCTACCCTCAGGCAGATGTTCAACTTTGCATTGTGCACATGGTGCGCAATTCCCTGCGTTATGTTGGCTACAAAGAGCGCAAACAGGTCGCCAACGACCTCAAACAGGTTTACCAGTCAGTGACCGAAGAAGAAGCTCTGTTGGCGCTTGAGCAGTTCGAGACCAAATGGGATGACAAATTCCCCAATATCGGTCGTTCCTGGCGCAACAACTGGGACAATGTGGCCACGCTGTTCCAGTACCCTCAGGCGATCCGCAAGGTGATCTATACGACGAATGCGATTGAATCTTTGAACTCGGTGATTCGCAAAGCCACCAAGAATCGCAAGATCTTCAGCCATGATAACTCGGCCTTTAAAATCATTTTTCTGGCCATTGAATCGGCCTCAAAAAAATGGACCATGCCGATTCGAGACTGGAAATTAGCCATGAACCAGTTTATGATTCTGCATGAAGAACGCTTGAAACCTTATGTTTGATCAACCGAGCGTTTACACAGAATTATTTACAGGCTCGATTTACTGGTTAAATTGCTCTAAAGACGTGGCCAAATTTACTTGACCACTACAGTTTTGGCTCGTCATTTTCTTCTCGTGGCATGCTCATTTCTTTTTTGACAGTTTTTTTATCGACTAAACTTTCAATAAACTCACTCCAAGCATTCATAATCTTAAAGCGTCTATCAAGATATTTTGCTTTGTTGTAATACCCTTCTATCCCCCCCGATGGTATGACTCAATTGCACCTCTATGGCGGATGCGTCTTGATCAAATCCAAGCTCATCTCTTAATAAAGTTGAAGCCATATGCCGGAACCCATGTGTAGTGGTATCATCAATTCCATTTCTTTTCATTGCGCTCAATAATGAATCCCTGGTGATTGGCCTATTATCACCAGACCGGTAAGGACTTAAAAAAACATAATCAGAATGCCCTGTAACTTCTCTTAACTCCAAAAATAGTTTTCGAACTTGAGGGGACAAAGTCGAAAGATAATCAGCATTCATTTTCATCCGTTCTTTTGGTATTTCAAGCAAGTCGTATTTATCTTCTTTGGTACGTACTTCAAGGTCTTCCAAGAATCTAACATCACTCCATAAAAGTTCCGAAAGAGGTCCTGGTCTCAAAAATAAATGTAATTGGATTTTCAAAGCTTGTCGAATTTCAAAAGTTGCATTAAGGTTGTAAACTTTATTAACCAACCTCTTAACATCACTAACAGTAGTGACATGCTTAAAATTTTTTGGCTTTCTTTGAATAAATGTATCTTTTGTAATAGAGTTCGCAATATTTAGGCTAGGATATCTGTGGTCCCCGTCATTAATATATTGACCGACCATCCAACTATACATTCCCCTAAAAGCCTTTAAAGTTTTGTCTCTAATCGTAAGAGAACCAACTGCTTCAATGTCTTTTAATACCTTTGTTAGATCTTGTACAGTGACATTAGAAACATCTTCATCTCCAATTTTTGGAAGGACATGTTTGTTGAAAATCTTTATATGTTGCTCTAATGTTCCCTCCATCCATTTCGCATTCTCAATATTACCATTCCCACGTTTAAAGTCACAAAATTTAGCAAAAGCATCTTTAAACTTTAACTTCGCTATTGGAAATACTTTTTGTTCTTCTTTCTCTTTTTTAAATGGATCAATTCGAGCTTCAAGGCTACTATTAAACGATGTCATTTTTTGTTTAGCTTCATCAAATCGCATCGAAGGAAAGTCTCCGAGCTTTTTGAACTGATATTTGCCATTTAGGTCCTTATATCTTAATCGCCATGTTTTTTTGTTTTTGAGTGATACTTTCAAATACAAACCGTACATTACAGGGAAAGAATGACCATCCTTATGCGTAATCTCTAAGTGTTGTGCATTAAGTGATGACACTACAGAATCAACATCCAATACATTGAAATTAACTTCTTTGACCATAACAGCAATCTCATTTCTTGATTCAAAAAGTACATATTTAGAATTATTCTTTTTGAAACTATAGATCGTTTGTAAATAAAATCCAAATCTTTTCTGGAAATACAAAAATATTTACAAAATATTTACAAAAATGACGCAAAAAAGATTGAAAAAAGTTAATTTCAGAAAGGGCAAAAAATTGAATAATTTTTAGGAAACTGCTAGAAGCCCATAAATAAAGGCTTTATTTAGAATTATTTGAAATAAAAAAGCCCGGCATGAAAACCGGGCTTTGGAATATGGTGGCTACACCGGGATTTGAACCTGGGACCCCATCATTATGAGTGATGTGCTCTAACCAGCTGAGCTATGTAGCCAAAAAAGATTGGCGTATTATAGAATTTTTGAACGCCTTGTCAACCTAGAGTTGATAGTTTTATGCATAATTTTGTTAAAAACAGCCAGACCTGGCTGTTTTTTAGGGAGCATTGCTTTATACGTTGAAACGGAAATGCATCACATCGCCGTCTTTCACAATATACTCTTTCCCTTCCAAGCGCTGTTTACCGGCGGCTTTAGCCCCAGCATCGCCTTGATGCTCAATAAAGTCGTCATAAGCCGTGACTTCGGCACGAATAAAGCCTTTCTCGAAGTCGGTATGGATGACCCCAGCCGCTTGAGGTGCCGTAGCGCCTTTTTTAACGGTCCAGGCGCGGACTTCTTTAACACCGGCGGTAAAATAGGTCTGCAAGCCTAGAAGCTCGTAAGCAGCACGAATCAGACGATTCAGGCCAGGTTCTTCTTGACCCATCTCAGCCAGGAATTCGGCTTTATCTTCTTCATCCAACTCGGCAACTTGCTCTTCAATCTCCGCACTGATCGGCACCACTACTGCACCTTGCTCTTCCGCCACTTTTTGAACGGCATCTAAGTAGGGGTTGTTTTCAAAGCCATCTTCGTTGACATTGGCAATATACATCATCGGTTTAATGGTCAGTAAATGCAGGTCTTGCAGCATTTTACGCTCGTCATCTGTCAGCTCAACCAATCGCACCAGCTTACCGCCTTCGACTTCTTTTAACACTTTTTCATATAGCGCTTGTTTGGCCAGCGCTTCTTTATCGCCACTTTTGGCAACACGAATCACTTTTTGAACCGCCTTTTCCAGTGACTCCATGTCAGCCAGAATCAGCTCCATATTAATGATTTCAATATCGGATAATGGATCGACCTTTCCGGCAACGTGCACAATGTCATCGTTTTCAAAACAACGCACCACTTGCACAATGGCATCGGTTTCACGGATGTTCGCTAGGAATTTGTTCCCCAGACCTTCCCCTTTGGAAGCGCCCTCAACCAACCCGGCAATATCCATAAAATCGACCGTGGCCGATAAAATGCGCTCCGGCTTTACAATTTCCGCCAGAGCTTGCTCACGAGGATCGGGAACGGGAACCACGCCGACATTCGGTTCAATGGTACAAAACGGATAGTTGGCTGATTCGATACCTGCATTGGTTAATGCATTAAATAATGTCGACTTACCTACATTTGGTAACCCAACAATGCCGCACTTAATTCCCATTTTGAACTCCTAAATCAGTGAAGATTAAATTTGATGTTTATTGTTTGTTTGGTGACGCCTTGCTTGAGCATGGAACCGATTATGTTTTTGTGTGCAGTTCGTTCATGGCACGCGCCATGTCGTCATTCAGCAGATCAGGCAACACTCGCGTGGCGTCATAAATGGCGTCGTCAATTAACGTTCGGTCGGTCTTTGATGGTGCTTTGAGAACGTAATCCACCACTTGATTACGATCTCCCGGATGACCGATGCCTAAGCGAAGACGTTTAAAGTCTTTGGTGCCGAGCGCGGCAATGGTGTCTCGCAACCCATTATGCCCACCGTGCCCGCCACTGCTTTTGAGGCGTGCCACACCGGGATCTAAATCCAACTCGTCATGCACCACAAGAATTTCTTCCGGCGCTATTTTATAAAATTTGGCGATGGCTTGGATGGATTGCCCACTTCGGTTCATAAATGTCATAGGTTTAAGCAACCAGACATCTAACCCATTGGATTGCACTCGGGCGGCTTCCCCTAAAAATTTGGTTTCTGGACGAAATTGAACATTGAACTGACGCGCAACTTCCTCCACAAACCAAAAACCCGCATTATGTCGGGTCTGTTCATACTGTCCGCCTGGGTTACCAAGACCAACAATGAGTTTAACAGATGACATATGCGGGCTTTCTTATGCTGTAAACGCTAAAATTAACGTTTAACTTTGCTGATACCAACAACCGCTTGGTCGTAGTCAGTGTTACCGTGTGTTAGAGCAGTTAGCTTAACACCTTCAGGCAACGTTAACTGAGACAAACGTAGGTTTGTACCCGCTTCTAGTTCAGAAACGTCTACATCGATTGCTGTCGGTAAATCTTTCGCTAAACAGCTGACTTCAACCGTTGTTTGCATGAATGACATCAAGCCACCCATTTTAACGCCTGGTGAAGATTCCTTGCCTTTGAACTTAAGCGGTACACGCTTAGTGATCACAGCTTTATCAGATGCACGTTGGAAATCGATGTGCGTGATAAAACCTGTTGCAGGATGACGCTGAAGGTCTTTGATGATGCAGTTTTCAGCATCGCCAGCACCTTCCAGTGTCAAAACAGTGTTATACAAATCAACGTCTAATTTAAGTGCACGCTCGATTTGGTTACTTTTTAGTGCGATTGATTTTGCGTCTACGTCACCACCATAGATGATCGCAGGTACTTTCCCCGCATGACGAAGGCGGCGGCTCGCACCTTTCCCTTCTTCAGTACGAAGTTCTGCAGTCCATACTTGACTCATTTTACTTACTCCATAAAGCCAGACATATTGATCGTCTGTCATAATTAACGGGATTTTAGCCCCAACAACTCCATGCTCGCGACCAAGCACGGAAACAAAGAGCGGTATTATACTGAATTTTGATCAAACTTAAAGAGGGATTGTGAGAAAAAACAAGGTTTTATCGTGATAACGACAACAGAAAAATAAAAGTGTCGAACCTAAAACGCAAAAAACCACCAGGCCTGGTGGTTTTTTGACAACAACATCGTAATATTAACGAATTGGCATCAACTCGGAAACCGACTCTTCTTGGTGAACGCGTCGAATCGTTTCACCCAATACAGATGCAACAGAAACACGACGAATCTTGTCAGAAGCCAAACCGGCTTCCGATAATGGTATCGTATCCGTCACCACCAATTCGGTTAGGCAGGACTTGTTAATGTTATCAACTGCAGGGCCTGATAAAACCGCATGCACAACATAAGCAGTCACACTGTTGGCACCGTGCTCTTTCAATGCTTCTGCGGCTTTGCAAAGCGTTCCGGCCGTATCAACCATATCATCAACCAAAATACAGTCACGCCCGGACACATCACCGATGATGTTCATAATTTGAGCAACATTCGCCTTCGGACGACGCTTATCGATAATCGCCATTTCACAGCCAAGCGCTTTCGCCACGGCACGCGCACGAACCACACCGCCCATATCGGGTGACACCACCATCATATTGTCTTCGGCGATATGCCCTGAGGCACGCATATCTGCCACCAGGGTTGGGGAACCATAAATATTGTCAACCGGAATATCAAAGAACCCTTGGATTTGGTCGGCATGTAAATCGACCGTAATCACACGGTCAGCACCGGCTACCGTAATCATATCCGCCGCTAAACGTGCAGTAATCGGCACTCGAGCGGAATGCGGACGACGATCTTGACGGGCAAATCCATAATAAGGGACAACTGCCGTAATACGCTTGGCTGATGCGCGCTTTAACGCGTCAATCATCACCAATAATTCCATTAAATTAACGGCAGGTTCTGGGGTACATGTCGGTTGCAAAACATAAACATCTTTTCCTCGGACGGATTCATTAATCTGAACCATAATCTCGCCATCACTAAAGCGACCAACATCAGCTTTACCAAGAGGGATTTCAATTGAAGAGGAGATACTTTCAGCCAGGCTGACATTTGCGTTTCCGGCAAATAATCGGACATTTTTGTAAGCCATTTAAGGCAACTCCTATGGCGAATACCAGGGAAAAAATGATTTGAAGAATTAGGATAGGATAATGGCTGGGCTAGCAGGATTCGAACCTGCGCATGACTGGATCAAAACCAGTTGCCTTACCGCTTGGCTATAGCCCAACTTTTATCGCTGTCATTTAAGACAGGTGCGTATTATCCATGTTCCACGCTTCAAATCAAGCCTTTTTCAGAAAAAGTTTCATAAAAAGTTAAAAAACATTTCTGAGTTTAAAAAGTTCTTAATCTGTTCTTTCAAGATGATAAGTCTAACAAAATTCTTTGCAGACGTTGGTTATCTGGAAACTTTGAGTGATATTTCTTCCACAACCGAGTAGCGGCGGACTTTTTATTCAAACGCCACTGCGTATGAATCAAATGAATCAACACTTCATCATCGAGCTGGATATCCAAAGCACGTTTTAAATACGACTCTGCTTGCTCATATTGCCCTTTTTGATACGCCAACCAGCCTCGACTGTCCAAAATATAATAACGATCTGGAGCAAGAGATAAAGCCTTATCCAATAATTCGGTGGCCTGGTCTAACTTTCGTTTTTGCTCAGCATAAAAATACCCCAATGCATTCAAAACATCCACATCGTTCGGGTTAATAGACAAAGCTTGCTGTAAATTGGCTTCATAACGATCATATTGTTCCAGATCGTAAAACAGCATCGCCTGCATCAAATAAAGCTCAACCTGGTTTTTATCAACCGCCAGTGCTTGATTGTATTCTTCAATTGCCTTTTCTTTTTGTCCAGCCAAGTTATAAAAAACCGCTTTTCCGCGGTACAGTTTTATCTGATCATCCGGAGAAGAAGCCTTCACTGCATCCAAGTTTTGAATGGTTTGCTTCAACCCAATTGTGGAAAAATCGATTTCGGCGATGTGTAATTTGGCATCCACCAAATAGTCCTGCGACTGAATCAACTCATAATAAGCTTTGGCCTGTTTCAAATGATTTTGCTCTTGAGCCGAAACCCCCAAATAATAAAGTGCGGTAGAACGATATTGCGGCACCTCTTTAAGGTCTTTTAAGAGCTGCTCAGCACGGGCAAAGTCATCACGCTCTAAGCGCAACAATGCGACTGAAAGTTTTGAAGTATAAGCCTTGGGTTCATTTTTAATAATGCGCAGATAACGCTTTTCTGCTTGCTGGTAAAAACCAGCCTTGACCTCTAAACGGGCATACCGTTCTTGCATCAACCAGTCATCGTCATATTCATCTACATAGTCTTTCAAACGTTTTAGCCCCAGAGCCACCTGATTCGATTTCAAGTATGCATTGGCAAGCAATCGATTGATCTCACGATACACTTTAGCCGCCACATAGGCTTCATCCTCTTTTTCCACTTGAGATTGATACAAGGATGCTGCCTGCTCTAAATATTGAATGGCGGTTTTATAGTCACCATAGGTCTCGGCTGCGGACCCCAAGCCATAAATACCGGCGGGGTCTTCAGGGTAAAGCTGATGCACAGCACTTAAAAAGGGCAATCCATACTCGGCTGGTGCCGTTTGAGGGACACGGATGGAAGCGGCAATCAAATCTTGCTCCAAGGTGTTTTTTGAAAGCGCCTGATAACGTTTCCAAAAATCAATCCCTTCTTCAATATTGCCCTTTCTGACAGACATTAAATAGGAAGCTTTCCATGCGACCGCTTCATCCGGGGAAACATCTCGCCATAACTTAGCAGATTCTTTGATGGCCGTTAAATCATAGGTCGACATGGATAGCTGGAACACACGCTCAGCCAGCTTAGGGTCACGTGTTTCCATTGCAACGGGATACAACACACCAAATGCGGCACTGTTTTTTCCTTTCTGCACCAACATTTCCGCTAATAATATCTGATACATGGTTTGCGGTGACATTTTTGCCGTAGGCAAATCCGCTTGCGTTTCAGCAGTGCTCTCTTCTGAATCTTGGACGGCTTTGGAAGCTGGCGACAACGCCGGTTCTGCCGGCTTTTCACTCAACTGACTACAGGCAGTTAAACTTAAAAACGCCCCCATACAGATGACTAAAACAGCCGGCCATTGTCTTTTTTTCTGAATCAAATCTTTCCCCATTCCTGATTAAAGTGATGAAAAAGTCTTTCAAAACTTGCAATTAGACACATAATTTAGCAAAATTACGCCTCTTTGATTGCATTATTTTTTCCTTTTTTGGCAAAATCGATTCCTTATGAAACTATTAGTTCTGGGTGTTAACCATGAAACAGCACCTGTTGATATCCGTGAAAAAGTTTCTTTTTCACCAACACAAGTGCAAGATGCACTGTCTGAGCTTAAATCGCAAGGACTTGCCAATGAAAGCGTTATTCTTTCAACGTGCAATCGTACTGAAATTTACACCACATTAAAATCTCAGTCTCCTGAAAAAATCCGCGCTTGGTTACATAGTTATTTCGAGCTGGAAGACGACAGCATTAATAACTTCTTGTATGAATACGCAGATATCGAAGCTATCAAGCACATGATGCGAGTCTCCAGCGGTCTAAATTCGTTGGTGTTAGGAGAGCCGCAAATTCTCGGTCAAATTAAAGACGCTTTCCATTTAGCGCATAAATCTGACAGTGTGCACCAAACCCTAAACGCTTTGTTTCAGTACATTTTCAAAACAGCCAAACAAGTGCGAACGGATACGGCCATCGGTTCAAGTCCAGTTTCGGTGGCTTTTTCTGCCGTTGCCCTTTCAAAACAGTTTTTTGGCAAACTGGAAGATCAAACCGCTTTATTGCTTGGTGCAGGTGAAACGGTTGAACTGGTAGCTCGCCACCTAAAAGAAAGCCATATCGGTAAGTTAATTATCGCGAACCGCACTTTGTCCAAAGCACACCAACTCACAGAAAGTCTGGGCGGTTATGCCATCAGCTTGCATGAAATTGATGACCATCTGCATGAAGCGGACATTGTCATTGCATCCACCGCGAGCCCGACACCGATTCTTAAAACGGACATGGTGGCAAATGCCCTGAAAAAACGCCGCAATAAACCCATGTTTATGATTGATATCGCTGTTCCGCGAGATATTGAACCAGCCATTGGTAATTTCAGTGATACCTATTTATACACCGTTGATGATTTACAGGAAATCATTGAAGAAAATAAACGGTCACGTAAAGATGCCGCCCTTGAAGCTGAAGAAATTGTAGAACTGCAAGCCGAAAGTTTTATGGCGCAATATCAAGCCACGCAACAAGTTAGCCCTATTATCCAGCGCTACCGCCAACAGGCTTATGATTTAAAAGAACATGCCTTACAAGATGCATTGCACCATTTAGAGAATGGTGGAGACCCGCAAGAACTTCTGACCAAACTTGCCAACCAATTGACCAATAAAATCCTACATACGCCAACCACTAACTTGCACCATGCCGGATTAAACGGCCAAAAAGAAGTGGTTGAAGCGGCGGAGAAAATTTTATTGACCCAACAGTCAGACGCCAGTGATTCTTCAGACAACGAAAACACACACGCAACGTCTTAACTTTTAACCTGACCTCCAAAAAGAATCCCTATGAAAGAATCCATTCGCAGCAAACTTGAAAACCTGGTCGAAAGACTTGACGAAGTAAACCACCTGATTTCCGACCCGGAAATCATCAGCAATCAGAATAAGTTTCGCAGCCTGACGAAAGAGCATGCTCAATTAACGCCGGTTGTTGAAGCCTTTAACCAGTTCCTTCAAAACCAAGGTGACTTGCAGGAAGCTAAGGACATGATTAAATCCGGGGATCCGGATTTAAAAGAAATGGGCCAAGAAGAGCTGCCGGAATTGGAAAAGCAACAAGCCAGCTTGGAAGCGGATTTACAAAAAATGTTACTCCCAAAAGATCCGAATGATGATGCCAACATCTTCTTGGAGATTCGTGCCGGAACCGGTGGCGACGAAGCGGCTATCTTTGCCGGGGATCTTTTTAGAATGTATAGCCGTTATGCCGAAACGATGCGCTGGCAAGTTGAAGTCATCAACTCCCAAGAGGGAGAGCATGGTGGCTACAAAGAAATCATCGCCCGTATCATCGGAGACGGCGCTTATTCTCGTTTAAAGTTTGAGTCCGGTGCCCACCGGGTGCAACGTGTTCCAGCCACAGAAACCCAAGGACGCGTTCACACCTCGGCCGCAACCGTGGTCATCATGCCGGAAGCTCAGGATGTAGAACAAATCGACTTAAACCCTGCCGATTTAAAAGTCGATACCTTCCGTGCGTCCGGTGCGGGTGGGCAGCATGTTAACAAAACCGATTCGGCCATTCGAATCACCCATATTCCAACGGGAACCGTCGTGGAATGTCAGGATGAGCGCTCTCAGCATAAAAACCGTGCCCGCGCCATGTCTTTGCTGGCGTCGCGTATTATGGACGAGCGTCAACGCATCCATGATCAGGAAATTGCACAAGAGCGTAAAAGCCTAGTCGGCAGTGGAGACCGTTCTGAACGCATTCGAACCTACAATTATCCGCAAGGCCGTGTCACCGATCACCGCATCAATCTGACACTGTATAAGCTGGATGAAATCATGCAAGGCGGCCTGCAACAAGTGGTTGACCCATTGATTAACGAATATCAAGCTGAGCAGCTGGCCGCCCTTAGCGAAGACAGTGCTTAAGCGGCCTAAACCATTAAAAGAGAGGCGGTATGCGAATTGATGAGGCTTTAACTACGGCGAAGCAACAACTTAAAGCCGCCTCTTCCGACAGTGTTGCGCTGGACGCGGAACTACTGTTGAGCTTTGTCCTTCAAAAAAACCGTACCTATCTTTACACCTGGCCTGAAAAACCACTTTCCCAAGCCGAACACACTCAGTACTTTGATCTCATCTCTTGTCGAGAACAAGGCCACCCTGTTGCGCATTTAATCGGAAATCGTGAGTTTTGGGGAATGAATTTTCGCGTCACACCGGATACACTCATTCCACGGCCTGACACGGAAATCTTAGTCGAAACTGCCTTGGCAATCATGGCCTCTAACAATAACCAGGCCTGGTCATTTTTAGACTTGGGAACGGGTTCCGGCGCGATTGCCTGCGCCATCAAAGCAAGCCACCCAGCCTGCGAAGCCACCGCTGTTGACTTCCAAGCCAACGCCTTGGCGGTCGCACAACAAAATGCCAAACAACACCATTTGATGATTCACTTCAAACAAGGAAGCTGGTTTGATCCTGTTAAAGGACAGTCGTTCGATTTAATCGTTTCCAACCCGCCTTACATTGAAGAACAAGACCCACATTTAAACGAGGGAGACGTTCGTTTTGAACCTCTCACCGCTTTGACGTCCGGAAAAGATGGACTGGACGATATCCGTTTCATTATCGAACACGCACCCACTTACTTAAACCCGAAAGGTTGGCTTCTCATTGAACATGGCTACAACCAGCATGAAGCTGTCCAACAGTTATTGAAAGTTCAAGGTTTTAAAGCAATCGAGACTCGATTGGATTATGGCCAAAATCCCAGAGTGACTCTAGGGCAACGTTAGCACATACCTGCTTGTTCACCCACATTGTTGTAAAATACACACAGTACTGTACACAAAGAGACCAAAAGAATACTTTATGAACCCACTGAAAACCGAACTAAATGATGAAGAACTTTCCCGCTACAGTCGCCAGATTCTTTTATCTGAAATCGATTATGCCGGCCAGTTGAAACTGTCACAATCGCATGCCGTTATTTTTGGTTTAGGCGGTTTGGGATCCCCCGCCTCTTTGTATTTGGCATCTGCAGGTGTTGGCACTTTGACACTGGTGGATTTTGATGAGGTGGACGATTCCAATCTACAACGTCAAGTCATCCATCGTGAAGCAAACATCGGACAACCTAAGGTGCAATCGGCCAAAGAAAACTTGCAGGCGCTGAACCATCATATCAAAATCAACACGGTAAACCAGAAACTGGATGAAACCGAACTTGATGCGTTGATTCAAACGGCTGACATTGTGCTGGATTGCACAGATAATTTTGAAAGCCGGTTCGCCTTAAATCGTATTTGCCTTAAACAGCAGAAACCTCTGGTTTCCGGTGCCGCCATTCGCTGGGAAGGCCAATTAACCACCTATGACTTCCGTCAAGAAGGCAGCCCTTGTTATCAATGTTTATATAAAGAAGGACAGGGACAAGAACTCACTTGCAGTCAGAATGGCGTTGTCGCCCCAATGGTAGGAATGGTCGGATCAATGCAAGCTATGGAAGCCATTAAAGCGTTGATTGGTTTGCCGACACTCGTAGGCAAACTCATGATTATGGATGGTATCACCATGCAAATCCGGACCTTAAAACTGTCTCAAGATCCAGACTGCAAAACTTGCCAGTCCAGCCACTAATTCACACCGTTATCATTGTTGATAACGATAATCGAAGGTTGGCTTAGGCGATTGTGGCTGTGCTGACCGTTGTTTTTGCGATTGTTTATTCACCAGAATAATCACGCGGCGGTTCAAAGAACGCCCATACGCGGTTGCGTTGGGTGCCACAGCATCGTTATCTGCTTTCCCTGAAATCGTCACCAGGTTTTTATCCACCCCCATGTAAATGAAGGTTCGGGCAACGGTCGCCGCTCGGGCGGCAGAAAGCTCCCAGTTCGACGGAAACTGTAGGTTTTCAATCGGTATACTGTCGGTATACCCGGTAATCGTTATTTCCTGATCTCGCCCGGCCAAGGTTTCACCCAGTTGCTCTAACTGTTCACGAGTTTTATCGGTGATCGTGGCACGCCCACTTTCAAAGAAACTATCCGATCGAAGCGTAATCTTGGTGTACTCAGGCGTGTCTTCAATATCAATGTCTTTAGGATTAACCTTCGACATCGCCTGTTGAATTTCTTCCGTGCTCACCGGCTTCAAATCTTCTTTCATGATGCTCGGCTCTCTAGGGGTATTGGTTTCATCGGCGGAGATATTTTCACCTCCCGCACCTTCACCCACCAAGGCTTCAACAAACGCTTTACGTTTATCGGGGTCCACAATCGACGTCAACCACATCACCAAAAAGAAAACCATCAGAGTGGTCATCAAATCGGCCAGTGCGATTTCCCAAGCCCCGCCTTCTTCCGGACACTCTTCGTGACGTTGCCTACGACTCATATTCGACTACCCTTCTCGTGGGACTTCAAATTCAGCAGGGATGCGCTGTCTACCCACTTCCAGCGCCATACTAGGTGAAACACCATGCGCAAAGGCAGTTAGGAATGAGGCCACCACTACAAAAATGGCTTTATCTTGTCGAATCATCACTTCAACCGCATGGGTAAAAGGGGCAATGATGGAGAAAGCCACAAAAATCCCGGTTAGGGTTCCGACCAAAGCGGCCCCGATCGAATTACCAATTTTTGCCACATCCATATCGCCGCCCAGCAAGTTCATCGTTAAGATGACCCCCATAACAGCGGCAATGATCCCGAAACCCGGCATTAAGTTGGCAATCTTGCCGGTCGCTTTCGGCACTTCCATCATCGACTGGGTAATGTCTTCAATTTGATCGTGCAAGTAATTTTCAAAACTGAGTGCTTGCGGAGGGTTTAATAACAAGTAACCAAAGTTATCAACAATGAATTTTTTTAACTCTTTATGCTTTAAAATCAACGGGTATTTTGCAAAGATGGAACTGCTTTCAGGCGCGACCACATGGTTTTCCAGTGCCAATAACCCTTGTGATCTCGCTAAGCGAGAAAGTTCGTCCAGCAATCCCAAGACTTCCACATAAATCTTTTTGTTAACGCGACCCCCGCCAAAATAACGCCCTAGGTACGTCATGGTTTTCAGCCAGATATAGACAGGCGTTGATCCAAGAAAAACCCCTAAACCAAGTCCGATAATAACCACTAACTCAGCAGGGTGCCACAAGGAAATAAGGGAGCCGCCGGCCATCAGGAACCCCCCGATAGAGCTCCCTAGAACGACAAGTATTGCAAAAGGTTTTGAAATCATAATGGTTACTTTTTTGACACTGTTAAATTAATCTAAGTTCGATTAAGCAACAATAATACCAAAGAAGCATCCTAATTATTCGGCAAGACGAATTTCATTTGTATTTTTGAGTGTTCTAGGCAAAGAAATGCCGCGTTTTGCTCTGTTTGAAAAGGCTTCCTCAATGGCGGTCGCACCAAATGATTTTGAATACTTTCCTGCCACAACTTCAACCTTCTGACCAGGCTGAAAGGCAAAAACGGCTTTAACAGACACGCCTTTCGGCATCTGAATTAACTTATTCCCTTTTCCTTTTGATAAAACAGGCAGCTCGGACATTTCAAACACCAACATGCGAGGCTCATCCGTTACCACCATTACCCAGTTTTCCGCTTCAACCTTCGCGGGCGTTAACAAATCACTGCCTTTTGGTAATGAAATAGCCGCTTTACCCGCTTTGTTTTTAGAATAAAGGTTTTCCAACTCAGTGATAAAACCGTACCCGGCAGATGAAGCCAGAACATATTGTTCCTTTGGTTGTCCCAACATGACTTGTTTAAATTTCGCTCCTGAAGCAGGACTCAGTCGTCCTGTTAATGGTTCACCATGACTTCTCGCAGAAGGCAAACTGTGGGCAGGCAAACTGTAAGCACGTCCCGTATCATCTAAGAAAACGGAAAGCTGTCGACTTTGACCGAGTGCCTGAGAACAAAAGGCATCTCCAGATTTATACCCTAGAGTACGGCCATCGACATCATGTCCTTTGGCCGCTCGAACCCATCCATTTTCTGATAACACTACCGTAATAGACTCAGAAGGCAGTAAATCCTGCTCACTCATTGCTTGAGCCTGTTTTGCATCAGATAAAGGGGAGCGACGATCATCACCATAAGCCTCGGCATCCGCCAACAATTCTTTTTTGACCAGTGTTTTCATACGTGCCGCACTACCCAAAATCTTTTCAATTTTCTGACGCTCCGCTTCAAGTTCCTCTTGCTCTCCTCGAATACGCATCTCTTCCAGCTTAGCCAATTGACGAAGTTTCAACTCCAGCACGGCTTCCGCTTGTGTATCTGATAGCCCGAACCGTTCCATCAGCACCGGTTTAGGCTTATCTTCTTCACGAATAATGGCAATCACTTCATCGATATTCAAAAAGGCAATTAAAAGCCCATCCAAAATATGCAGGCGCGCCAGCACTTTATCCAAACGATGTTGCAGACGTCTTCGAACTGTTTCAGTTCGATATACCAGCCATTCCGTCAACATGGTTTTTAAGCTTTTTACCTGCGGACGACCATTCAACCCAATGACATTCAAGTTCACGCGATAACTGCGCTCTAAATCGGTTGTGGCGAACAAATGCAACATGGCCGCTTCGACATCCACTCGCTTGGAGCGCAACTCCACCACCAAACGGATCGGATTTTCATGGTCGGATTCATCTCTTAAATCCACCACCATCGGTAATTTCTTGGCACGCATTTGCGAGGCAATCTGTTCAAGTACCTTTGCGCCAGACACTTGGAACGGCAGGGCATCAATAACGACATTCACCCCTTCTTCAACAACATAATTTGCGCGTTGACGAATAGAGCCACTGCCGGTCTCATATAAACGTAACCGCTCTGCAGCGGGGGTAATCACTAAAGCATTATTGGGGTAATCAGGCCCAGGAAGATGCTCACACAGTTCTTGCGTGGTGAGGTTTTGGTTATCCAGTAATGCGACACAAGCATTGACGACTTCTCGCAAATTATGCGGCGGGATATCGGTTGCCATCCCAACGGCAATCCCGGAAGTTCCGTTCAACAAAACATGTGGCACTCGAGCAGGCAACACCGAGGGTTCATTCAAACTGCCATCAAAGTTCGGCACCCAATCAACCGTTCCTTGAGCGGTTTCTTCCAGAAGAAGTTGACTGAACTTAGAAAGCTTGGCTTCGGTATAACGCATGGCGGCAAAAGATTTCGGGTCATCGACCGATCCCCAGTTTCCTTGACCATCCACCAATGGATAACGAAATGAAAAATCTTGCGCCATCAGTACCATGGCTTCATAACAGGCAGAATCTCCATGAGGGTGGAATTTACCTAATACATCCCCAACGGTCCTTGCTGACTTTTTATGCTTTGCAGTTGACTTCAACCCCAGCTCAGACATGGCATAAATGATTCGACGCTGAACAGGCTTTAAACCATCACCGATATGTGGCAATGCTCTATCCAAAATGACATACATCGCATAATCTAAATAAGCTTTTTCTGTAAATTGCGCAACAGACTGTTGCTCGATGCCTTCATAATTAATCATTTGCTGGCTCATCCATGCCTCTTGTTGTTCTAATTGTGTGTAACATGATTTAAGATTTCGTGTCCGAATCAGCACTCATTTTGCCGACGGCACAGGAAACAAAAGACTTTGCTTTTGCACCCATCGCATTAAGCCCTTCTGTCGAGCCGACTTCGGGATACCCCATTTTTAAAAGCTGTTTTTTAACCGATTCGGTGGCGAGGTCTGTTTGCGCATCAAAATTAACCAGGCCTGCCTCAATATCAACTTCAACCTGTGAAATTCCATCAATACGGTTAAGACTGGATTGAATGGAGTTTGCACACCCCCCACATTTAATATTTTCAACCTGGATGGAATAATGCATGCTTTCTCTCAATGTTTATCGTTTCTATTCATAGAAAGTTAATTTATCATAGTTAAGATACGGAATAAAACTTAAAACGTATTCTTGATTGACTTCATAGAACAACTGACCGGATAGACTATGCGAAACCAAACAGAACAGCGAAAATTTGACAGAATTGCCACCGAAAGACCCATTTCCATTCAAACAACCCATCAGTCGATTCATGGAAAAATGCTTGATTTATCTGAAAATGGTATCGGCATTCTCTCACCGGAACCAATCGAAACCGGAGAAGCGGTTTCCGTCAACTTTAACTTGCCGTTATTGAATCGTGAATCCATCCGACTTGAAGTCATAATCATCCATGCCACTTCGGTACAGAAACAATACTTAATCGGGTTACAATTCAGCAATTTACCGACTTACATGCATGCGATAATCGCTGAATTCATTCGACACCATCACCGATTAGATTAGCCCGTTATTTTAAACGATCTCGCATGCGTTTAACGGTCATTGGTTTTGTTGAAGAAGACTTAGGTTGAATTTTTCTAACGGCTTTTTGCAACAAAAGATTGTTGGGGTAAGAAATCAACTGTTGATCTTCATCTTCTAAAATAATTTGAAACAG
Source organism: Hydrogenovibrio crunogenus (assembly GCF_004786015.1). NCBI lineage: Bacteria > Pseudomonadati > Pseudomonadota > Gammaproteobacteria > Thiotrichales > Piscirickettsiaceae > Hydrogenovibrio > Hydrogenovibrio crunogenus. The sequence continues at coordinate 399,694 of NZ_CP032096.1, read as the reverse complement.
ATTAATTTCAATGATTTCTCCGATAACCGAAGAAGCACCATCAATAATTTCCATCTTATCGCCAATCCGAACTGGAAACGTAAAGAAGATCAAGACACCCGCAGTGACATTACTCAGAATCGACCATTGGGCGACTAAAGCGACAGCAAGCATAGCCAAGATGGACGTAGCTAAAACAGCCAACCCTTTATAATCAATCCCCCAGGCAATCAACAAAGCCACTGCTGTGAACACGAGTAAAATAAAATGAAAATACTTATAGACCTGGGTGTGTCTTCCTACCGGTACTTTTTTGAATTCCCCAATGGAGGTAATCACTTTTCTTAAAATACCATTCAATAGAAAATACACCAATATAATCAAGCCACTGGCAATCAGTGGCGATGATGAAAAGGGTAAATCTGTAAAAAAGTCAGTCATGGTGAGTTTCTTTTCATGAAAAATAAAATTTACAACGTTTAATCGTTGTTACGTTGATTGTTAACATCTATTTTCTGAGAGGGCTTTCTTCAAAGCTCTGTCACTCGATCATAATACACATGAAATTGAACCACTTGCATTTCTTTTTCCAGGCGCTGATCCAGAATCATCAACGACTCTGTACCCTCTTTGATTTCATCTTCAAACGACCAACCATCGGTTGATCGCCCGACAATTTTGGCACCCTTCTCATACACGGTAAAAAGAGGCGGTTACTTATTAAAATAAGTTTATCGCTTTTTTTCTTCTGTGTGAAATATCTCTACTCGATTTCGTCCATTCGCTTTGGCTTGATAAAGCGCTTGATCCGCTTGAGAAATAAACGATTCAATTGAATTTAACTCAAGTGCATCACCTGTAGCTACACCAATACTGATAGAAAAACGGATTTCTTCGCTTTGCTCCTTCACAGAGATTTCTTCAACAATTTTTTTCAGTCGTGAAGCAAATTCCAGCGCGGGCTCTTCATCTTTATTCTCAAGTAAAATAACAAACTCTTCCCCACCATAACGACAAATTAAGTCTTCTTCACGACAGTTTTGATTAAAGACTCTGGCAACCTCTATTAGGACACGGTCACCCGCATCATGCCCAAAGGAATCATTAATCTGTTTAAAGTGGTCGATATCAATCATCAACAATGAAATCGGTTGATGCTGTTCTTTTGCAGAAAGCCATATCTGATGTGCTTGCTCAAAGAAGGCTTTCCGATTTAGCAATCCTGTTAAGTAATCTTTGGTGGCTTCGTCCCTTAACTGGTTTAACAGAGATCCCAATTGTTCCATCAACTTCATTCGATCCGAAATGTCGTGAATAATCCCGACATATTTCAAATCCTCACTTTGCTTTAAAGGGGTCACGGTAATTTCAGAAGACAACAACTCGCCATGTTTGGTAATGGCTTTTAACTCCCTGCCTTTAAAAAGAACCTTTTTATGCATTGAAGAGCTTGCCATGTAGTGCGCATGATTACGCTTGTGCTCGCCTTGAGGGATAAGAATTTCGATCGGTTTGCCCATCAATTCTTCCGCCGTATACCCAAAACGCTGTAATGCAATCTGGTTAAAGTTTTCAATAATGCCCTTCTCATTGGTAATGATACAGGCATCAACCATACTGTCTAACGTGGCCTCATAGAGTTCTTTGTAAGCAACGGCTTCTTTTTGCATCTTCAACACATTATTGACTAATCCCGCTTTCTTTCTCATGGAAAAAAACAAAATCAAACTGAAAAATAAAATCACCCCCAAAGAGATAGTTTCATAAACTCCCACTCGTTGAATCAGTTGGTTATTTCTGGCAACAGAACGATTAAAATTTTTCTGATTTAACGCAATAAGATCATTTAAAGCTTCCAAGGCCGCTTTATCATTTACATAGACGCGGTTGTCCAACTTTTCTGCGGACCAATTTTCCTGAATCGCCTTTTCCAACAAGGGATATTTTTGCCAGTAATGATGAAAGGTGTTTTGAACGTCTTGAAGTTTGTTCTGTTCAGCTTGAGTTGATGCTAAAGATTTCAATTTTGAAATCGTTTCTTCAACATTTTGATGGTGCGTTGACAGGGATTTCAGATAGATTGTTTTTTTTCTGAGTACCGCATTTTTAAAAGCATGAATGAATCCGCCATACCCCGATTCTCGATAAAGGTCAAAATACAGTTTTTGTTTGGTTTGATAGACTGTGTATTGTTGCGTCCATTCTGACTGAAGCCACTTCACACTTAAAAAACCAGCAGAATTGATTGCGATAATCAACACAATCAACACAAACAGAATTAAATTATTAGACGAAATAATTTTTTCTAGCTCGATGAAGGGATGTTGTGTAAAAAATGTTTTCTTAGCAGTCTTCACAGGATGCAAACCTCTACTTGATAAGTAAAAATACTACACAAGATCAGTATACACCATTTGCAACTTTGTAACCCATTGAAATTAAAGCATAAACCTTACTATCAATAGGGTTTTATCAACATTTTCCTTTTCGAAAAAAAGAAAATGACTAAACCACTTCCGCTAAATCACCTTTTTCTTCTAGCCAGACTTTACGATCACCTGAACGCTTTTTCGCTAACAATTTATCCATAATTGGATCGGCCGATTCGATATCCAGACCCAACTGAATTAACCGGCGCGTTTCTGGCATCATGGTCGTCTCACGAAGCTGCTTAGGGTTCATTTCCCCCAGCCCTTTGAATCGGGTTACTTGAACTTTTCCAGGCATTTTTTCTGATTCAATTCGATCCAGAATACCCGCTCGTTCAGATTCGTCCAGTGCATAAAAAAGCTGTTTACCAACATCAATACGGTATAAGGGGGGCATGGCGACATACACATGCCCATTCTCAACCAGTTTAGGAAAGTGTTTGACGAACAATGCACAGATTAACGTGGCGATGTGAGCACCATCCGAATCCGCATCCGCCAAGATACATATCTTACCGTAACGCAATCCATTTAAGTCATCCGATCCAGGATCCACACCGATGGCCACACTGATGTCATGAATTTCAGATGAAGCAAGCACCTGACTTGAATCCACTTCCCAGGTATTGAGAATCTTGCCTCGTAACGGCATGATGGCTTGGAAGTTTTTATCTCGCGCTTGCTTGGCAGAGCCTCCTGCAGAATCCCCCTCCACCAAGAAAAGTTCTGTTCGATTTAAATCCGACTCTGTACAGTCGGCCAATTTCCCGGGTAACGCAGGACCCGAAGTGATTTTTTTCCGAGTAATTTTTTTCGCTTTTTTATTACGGTTGTGGGCGTTATTAATGACGATTTCGGCAATTTTTTCAGCCACATCGGTATGCTGGTTTAACCACAAGCTTAAACTATCTTTGACCACCCCGGAAATAAAAGGGACACACTCTCTGGAAGACAAACGTTCTTTGGTCTGCCCAGCAAACTGAGGCTCTCTGACTTTTGCAGACAACACAAAGGCCACATTTTGCCAAACATCTTCCGGCGTGACTTTGACGCCTCTCGGTAAAAGATTGCGGAATTCACAAAACTCTCGAATCGCATCCGTTGCCCCGGCGCGAAGACCATTAACATGCGTTCCGCCTAAAGGGGTTGGAATCAAGTTCACATAACTTTCCAAGACTGTATCAGCGGGTTCCGCCAACCAGGCAATGGCCCAAGCAACCCCTTCATTCTCTCCATTCGACTCGCCGACAAACCCTTCGACAGGCACGCGTTCCACACCATCCAATGCTTGGTTCAAGTAATCTCTCAACCCATCTTCATACTGCCATTCCAAGGTTTCATTGCTGACTTCATCAATAAAGGTCACATGCAACCCTGGACTCAGAACCGCCTTGGCACGCAACAAATGTTTGAGCTTCGTCAATGCATATTTGGGGGTATCAAAGAAACGTGCATCCGGCCAAAAACGCAACGTGGTTCCGGTGTTTTTCTTACCGACTTTTCCAGTCACCTCAAGTGGCTCAACCACCAGCCCTTGCTCGAAGGCAATCTGGTGTAATTTCCCATCGCGCTTGATTTGAATTTCTACCCGCTTGGACAGGGCATTCACTACAGAAATCCCGACACCATGCAAACCACCGGAAAATTGGTAGGCTTTGTTGGAGAATTTTCCCCCTGCATGAAGCTTCGTTAAAATGACTTCCACCCCAGGCATTCCCTGTTCGGGGTGAATATCCACTGGCATCCCACGACCATCATCTTCAACGGCAATCGAACCATCCGCATAGTGCGTCACAATGATTTTACTGGCATGGCCGGCAATCGCCTCATCCACACTGTTATCAATGACTTCTTGCGCTAAATGGTTCGGACGCGTGGTGTCCGTATACATCCCCGGCCTTTTTCGAACTGGATCCAATCCGGTTAAAACCTCTATTTCGGAAGCATTATAGTTTTCGCTCACGTATGGGAACTCCTGGTGGTAAGAAAATTTAAGTTGAGTTATATTACCCCGTAACTAAAAAGGATTCAAACAGGAACGTCTTACCTATGCCAAATAGAGATTATCACGCTGAAAGACGTGAATATGGATTTGCCGCTCTAAGACGAGCAGACTTGCAAGCAGACCCTTTCCATCAGTTTTCAGACTGGATGGAAACCGCGCTTGAAAAAACACAACAAGATGCCACTGCGATGAGCATCTCAACTGTCAGCGCCGACGGTCAGCCTCATAGTCGTATTGTGTTATTAAAAGCCTTTAACTCAGATGGATTTATTTTTTATACACATTATGACAGTGATAAAGGTCAGCAAATCGATCAAAATGCCAAAGCCGCTTTATTATTCTTCTGGCCGGAACTGGATCGACAAATTCGAATTGAAGGCACGCTACAAAAAGTGCCTCGCGAAACCTCTGAAGCCTATTTTTACAGTCGTCCCAAAGACAGTCAGCTTGCGGCGTCAATTTCAAACCAGAGCCAGCCGGTAGCCAGCCGTGATATCTTGGAAGCCAAGCTGGAAGAAGCCATGTCTCACTCTGAGCAATCCTTGACCTGCCCAGCGCATTGGGGTGGGTATCAACTCAACCCTTGTTATTTTGAATTTTGGCAAGGGCGTCCCAGCCGGTTACACGATCGTTTTCGTTATCAACGTCTTTCCAAAAACGACCAGGCCTGGCAAATTACCCGCCTAAACCCTTAGTTCAGATGACCACAATAGAGGTTTTTATGCCTGATCAAAAGATCCAACTCGATGAATCTTGGCTTAACGTTATTGGCGAAGAGTTTGAAAAACCGTATATGCAGCAGCTTAAAACCTTTTTGTTAGAAGAAAAAGCTGCCGGCAAACAAATACTCCCGAAAGCAGGTCTTTGGTTTAACGCATTGAACAGCACCCCTTTCGAAGACGTTAAAGTGGTGATTTTAGGGCAAGACCCTTACCCTACGCCGGGGCATGCGCACGGGTTGAGTTTTTCCGTGTTGCCGGGCGTAAAACCGCTTCCAAAATCGTTGCTTAATATCAATAAAGAGCTACTTGATGATTTGAACATAGACAATACTCATTGTGGATATTTACAATCTTGGGCCGATCAAGGAGTATTATTGCTCAATGCGGTGCTCACCGTTGAAGCCGGTCAAGCCAATGCGCACCAAAACAAAGGTTGGGAACAATTCACCGATGCCATCATTCACGCTCTGTCCTCACAGCGCCAGAATATTGTTTTTATCCTATGGGGGGCTTATGCACAGAAAAAAGGCAAAATCATCGACCCGGCTCGCCATTTCATCATAAAAAGCCCACACCCTTCCCCCTTATCAGCCTATCGTGGTTTTTTTGGTAGCAGGCCCTTTTCCAAGACAAATCAATATCTTTCCAGCCATAACATCCCTCATATAAATTGGCAGCTCCCGAATAAAATCTTTTGATATGAATGGCTTAAAAAATCATTAGAATGATTTCCTCAAATAAATATAACTACTAAATTTTTTGCACTTAGGAATATCTGAATGAAAAAGCCAACGCTTTGGAGCCGAACCAAAATATCCACATTGAGTAATCTGCTACTGGTCATGATGGCCGGTGCCGGCATTTTTTTCACGTTTGCTTTTAGCTTACTTCACCACGAAATTTTTTTGGTTCAACAAGACTGGCAAACATTACACCCCCTGTTATTAAATACCTCTGCACAATCAACCCCTTCTGAAATCGTTCAGCTTTCACACCACCTGACAGAAAACTTGGCTTGGATGAGCCAGCTCACACTCATTTTTATTATTGCGGTACTGATTGCCGTTGGGGCTTTTTTTATTTTGATGTACAACACCCTGATGAATAAAATTGTACGTCCGTTGAAAACCCTGGAAAAAGGGATTTTACAAATTACTTCATCCAATGATTTTTCAAAAACGATTTCTATCAAACACCCGGATGAAGTCGGGCAAGTTTCTCAAAGTTTTAATCAACTGTCGCAAAACTTAAAAAGTATTTTTGACCAAATTAATGAACGACTGGCTGAAGTGGCCGATGGCAAGTTTGATATTCGCTGTGATGTTGAAGTGTATGGCGACTTAGAAACCCTTAAAAACAATGTCAATGCGTCAATTGGCAGCGTTGAACTGACAATGACTTCTTTGGAATCTGTCTCCCAAGCCATTGCCCAAGGCGATTTTTCTGTTCGAATGGATCAAAATGTCAAAGGCAGCCTCAGGAAAAATGTTGATTTTGCCATGCAGCAGATGGATCAAATCATTGACCAAATCAACCAGGTGATGCGTAAAGTCAATCACGCAGATTACAGTCAACGCGTCGACATAGAAACACATGGGCGCTTGACGGAATTGAAAACATTCATTAACCAAACAGTAGATACCGTTTCAATTAGTATTCAAGCGCTTAACCAAGCCGTTGATTCCCTTCATCAAGGCAATCTCACACATCAAATTGAGACCCCCTTTAAAGGAGAGCTTAACTTACTTAAGGAAAACCTAAATGGGACCACTTCCTATCTAAACAACACCATTACTCAGGTCATGGACTGCTCAACGGACGTCAACAGTGGCATTGAACAAATTGCACAAGGCAATCAAGACCTGTCTCATCGAACCCAAGGGCAAGCCGCCTCTTTAGAAGAAATTGCAGCGGCAGTGGAACAAATGACATCAGCCATCACACAAACGGCCGACAATGGACAAAAAGCACAAAATTTCAGCTCGGAAACACTCACACTAACCGATAAGGCTCACCATGTAATGGGAGAATCCATCGCATCGATGTCTGAGATTAAAACTGCCAGCGAACGCATCAGTACGTTCATTGAGCTGATAGACAGCATTGCCTTCCAAACCAATCTTCTTGCGCTCAACGCTGCGGTCGAAGCGGCTAGAGCGGGAGAGCAAGGAAAAGGATTCGCCGTTGTGGCGGGTGAAGTGCGAAGCCTGGCGTCGAAGTCATCAGACGCTTCAACCGAAATTCGAACATTAATTGAACAAGTCGTTTCACAAGTGCAGCAAGGAGCAAACAAGCTGGATGAAACCAACTCGGAATTTGAACGGGTGACTCAAGGCATTCAGTCAGTGAATGAGATTATCACTGAGATTTCACACAGTGCGCAAGAACAGGCGAAAGGGTTATCTCAAATCAACCAGGCCATTTCGGAACTGGATCAAGGCGTTCAACAAAATGCCGCTCTGGTCGAACAAACCTCCGACAGCGCTCAAAATTTAGCTGAATTATCTCACTCTCTCATGCTGTCGGTTTCACAATTTAAAACCAATACACCGACAGCCTTGCCAAGCATACGAACGGATCAATAAGACTTTAAGCTATTTAAACCATTTCGGTTGGGTGATTGATTTTTCAAAGGTCGCTGAAATCATCACCTGAACCCGTCTGTTTTTCGCCTTCCCCTCACGGGTTTCATTGGATGCTACGGGGCGGTACTTTCCATACCCCGTTACGCCAAACTGGTACTGTTCCAACCCACTCGATCGATACAGGCTTTTCATTACATTCTGCGCGCGCATCGTACTGAGAAACCAATTATTTCTTAAAGGAGATTCAGGATCAATTTGATCATCATCAGTATAACCGGCCACCGAGACTTCTGAGCGCCAACTTAAACTTTCCGAATCGGCAATTCTTAAAATATGAATGGGAACATCTGATCGCTCCAAGTGAAATATTTTCAAAGACTGTAACGCATTCCCCAGTTGATTCAACTCTGATTCCAGTGCACTGGACAGGTTATAACCACCTTTCACAAAAGCCTCGGGATGACTTATATTCACTGCAATCCCATGCGCTGTGCGCGACAAAGAAATATATTGAGCGCCATCCATTTGGTTCGTCAACTGAACATAAGCGTCATCCAATTGATTTTCAGCCCATTTTTGTACCTGTGAAATTTCACCTTTATTAAGGACGATCATCATAATAAAGAACGTGATGAGTAACGTCACAAGGTCGCCAAAAGAGAACAACCAAGAAGACCGTGCTTTTAAGGCTAAGGCGCTCATGACGTGACCCTTTTTTGAATCGCTTGTGGAATCAAATAAATTTCAACGCGACGATTTTCAGAGTCATAAGGGTTGCGCGTGACAGGATGAAAACTACCATATCCCGCAATCGAAAATGAAGATTCAGGCAAGCCGGAATAGATTTGAAGCACATTCATAATGGCATAAGCCCGAAACGTACTGAGCTCAAAATTACTCTGATATAAAGCCGTTTTTGCCAAGGGCGTCGCATCAGTATGCCCTTCAATTCGAATCGTCACCTGAAAAGATTCATCTGGCCGTGTAATACTTTTAACTTGGAGTGGATGCCGTTGTTGAAAGGATTCCAATTGCAACTGCTTTAAAAACCCGACAAAACGGTTGATGTAGGGTAAATAACGGGGGTTAATTTTAGCTCGCCCAGACGCAAACAAGTTTTGTGACGAGAAGACCTCTTCTTGCATTGTAATCTTCACCCCTTTTGACAGGGTGTTTTCGATGTGAAGCCAATTCATCCCCAAACGCTCTTGTGTTTCCAACGCATCCAGATACAAAAAATTCACTAACTTCTGATAATCTCTTTTCGGCTGTGATCCCTCTAATTCAATCAAAGTGGTAATCAGAACAAAAAACGCCAATAATGACGTAAATAAAGCAATATACACCATCTGCCAAGACTGACTGCGCTTGATGCGCTGAGTCGCTTTTTGATCTTCAGCCTGTATTATGGTTTCAGCTTTCACCTCAAGTCCTCATCAACCTAAAGAGATTTCTAACTTTTGTTTATTCTTCTCATTCACAAACGCCGTTAAACTTTCCCTTAACAATAAAGGAGACTGCTCTTTTTTCAATCCCAGAATACCAAACATTAAAATTTCATTTTTAAGTGCTTCCGCATCCGACAGCACTTTTAACTTACCGGCAACAGGAATAAACACAAAATTGGCCAGTAATACCCCATAGAAGGTCGTGACTAAGGCCAGTCCCATCCCTTGGAGTAAACTGCTCAACATATCGCCAGACCCATCACCGGACGCGGAGGATTGTGCCCCGCTCACTTGAGCGGTCATCATGATAATCAACCCCATTACGGTTCCCATCATCCCGAAAGCAGGGGCGTAGGAAGCCATATTATTAAAAACATCCTGACAGCCAACATGACGGAGTCGCATCGAATTCAAGTGGTTTTCCAAACTGGTGGAAAGGTGTTCAATATCGCGATACACCATCATTTCAGATAACGCAAACCGTAGAAATTTATCTGAAATCAAGTCGATCTCTTTTTCTAATGCGAGAACGCCCTTCTTCTGTTGGATATGGCTCAGGTAGATGATTTGTTCAATCGCTTCGTTTTCGGAATGAGGTTCACTGGCGAAAACCTTTACAAAGCCTCGAAAAAAGCATCCCATCTGGTTAAGTGGATAATTGATCAGTGTGGCGGCGAAAGTGCCGCCCAGAACAACGAGCAACCCTTGCAAGTTAAAAAACGCTGACAGCAAATGTCCTTTTTCAAAATCAAACATACTCAGGATTAGAATCACCAATCCCAAGAAAACGCCGATTAATGTTGCCAGTTTACTCATTAAAATTATGTGTTATCAACGCGCCCCTTTTCGTCTTCTGACCGACGAATGCTTGAGTGCGTTAAAAACCATTCCTCTGTTTTTTGGTTAATTTCTGCCACCGTCATCTCTGCAGCGTCAAACGGTTCGCTTATATAAACATCAATGTTGCCGGGGCGCTTGATAAAACTATTTTTAGGCCAAAAATCACCGGCATTATGCCCGACTAAATAAACGGGAGCTTGTGCTTTTTGCGCCAATAAAGCGCCGCCTCCTTTAATTTTGGCAAACTCGCCCGCCGCAATACGCGTCCCTTCCGGGAAAATCACGACCCAAACACCGTGCTGAATACGATCCACACCTTCTTCAACCACTTGTTTAATCGCTTTTCTGCCAGCGTTACGATCAATCGAGATCGGATTGAGCATTGCGAGTCCCCAGCCAAAAAAAGGAATTTTTAATAACTCTTTTTTTAAGACAAAGGTCTGCTGTGGGAAAATAGACTGAAAGGCTAATGTTTCCCAAGCTGATTCATGTCTAGCAAGAACCAAACCAGTTTGCGTCAAGTCAATCCGCTCTTTATTATGAACGGTATACGTCAAACCACAGGTAACTTTTAACCACCAAATACAAAACTTAGCCCAGTAATGGATAAACTGATAACGAACGCGATGAGAAAAAGGGATCAACCCCAGCCCAATTACTGAAAAAAACACTAAGGAAGAGAGCTGTCCAACACTGAATAGAACCGACCGAATAAACCAAAAAAATTTCATTGTAATAACGCCTCTACTGCCGTTAAAAGATTGTCATACACCGGAACGCCCTGCAAAATAGGATCCTGCTTTGCTAGAGTTCTTTCCCCTTTACCTGTTTTGACCAAAATGGGCATCATACCTTTTGCTTTTGCAACGGCAATATCCGCCACCGTGTCGCCAATCATCGGTTGCCCGGCTAAAGAACACTGAAACCGATTCTCAATAGCCTGCAACATGCCAACACTCGGTTTGCGGCAAGGTGACTCGTCCTCTGCAATATAGGGAGAGTAGTTAATCCAATCGACTGTCACATCACGCTCGGCCAATAACGCAACCAACTTCATGTGCATCGCATGCAAGGTCTCTCGGGAGTAATACCCTCTGCGCACACCAGATTGATTGGTTGCCACCGCCACAGTCCAACCGGCACGCTTTAATTTGGCAATCGCTTCAAGACTGCCTTCAACTGGGTGCCATTCATCCGGATGTTTAATATAGGCATCCGAATCTTCATTAATCACGCCATCTCGATCTAAAACGATTATTTTCATTCTCTCGTATCCTAAAAACCCATTGTAAAAATAGCCAGGCCTGGCTATTTTCAATCACATTTTCATTGTCCATAAAGCAAAACGGACCCAACAGTTTTAAATCACTGTGGGTCCGTTCTGATCAAATCAATGCGCGATTACAATCTTGAAATATCAGCCACTTGTCTAAAGAGCTGATAAATCTGATTCAACAACGCCAGGCGATTCAGCTTGACCGCTTCATCATCTGCCATAACCATAACATTGTCGAAAAACGCATCCACTGGTTGGCGGATCCTAGCCAACAACTGCATAGCACTGGCATAATCACGCGCTGCAATCTTAGTGCTGACCGTTTCCCGCAATGCATCCAACGCTTCAAACAGATCACGTTCTGAATCGCCTTCAAACAAAGACGATTCCACTTCTTCAGGCAAACTCGCATCCACTTTTTTCAAAATATTGGCGATACGTTTATTGGCCGCACTCAGGCTTTCCGCCTCGTCCATTTCACTGAATTGGCAAACCGCTTCAATACGCTTCGCAAAGTCCAGAGGGTGTGAAGGGGCGCAGACACGTACTGCTTCAAACTGTTCCGCAGAGACACCTTTACCAGCATAATACGCTTTCAGACGACTGACGATGAAGTCGTAGATTTCCATCACCAACGCTTCTGACGTGTCAATTTCTGAATGCAGATCCAAACTGAAGCGAATCATTAACTGAAGATCCAGATCCAATTCTTTTTCAATCAAAATCCTGACCAGACCTAAGGCTGAACGACGTAACGCAAACGGGTCTTTATCACCGGTTGGCACTTGTCCAATGCCATAAATCCCCGTAATGGTATCCAGCTTATCGGCAATAGCCAATGCCTGAGAAACCACCGAGTCTGGCAATTGATCGCCTGCAAAACGCGGTTGATACTGGCCGTCAATGGCATCGGCTACTTTGGCATTTTCATTTTGTGCTTGCGCATAGTAACGCCCCATCACCCCTTGCAGATCTGGAAATTCACCGACCATCTCCGTCATCAAGTCACATTTCGACAAACGTGCGGCTCTCTCAAGCACTTGTGCTTCTTCTCCCAACGGACGGCCAATTTTCACTACCAAGGTCTCTAAACGTTCTACCTTGTCATACAACGTACCTAACTTTTGCTGAAAGACTACTGTTTTCAAACGTGGTAAAAAATCATCCAGCGGCTGTTTACGATCTTGATCCCAGAAAAATTTCGCATCCGATAATCTCGGACGAATCACTCGCTCATTCCCTTTTTTAACCGACTCAGGATTGGAACTTTCAATGTTCGAGATGGTGATGAATTTCGCCATCAACTTGCCGGCCTTGTCGAGAATGTGGAAATACTTTTGATGGCCTTTCATGGCGGAGATTAACGCTTCCGATGGAACCGCTAAAAAGGTTTCATCAAAGTCCCCCACCACGGCAGTCGGCCATTCATTCAAAGCCGTAACCTCATCTAATAATTCTTCATCAATATCTGCCACACCTCCTGCTGATTGTGCCACGGCTTCAACCTGTTCACGAATACGTGCTTTACGCTCTTCAAAATCGGCTTGCACATATCCCTGCTCTTTCAACACCGACACATACTCGGAAGGTTGAGTGATTTCGATCGCTTGCGGCGCATGAAAACGGTGTCCGTGCGTTTTATTCGACGTTTGATGCCCTAAAATAGTCGCCGGAACCACTTGGTCATCCAATAGCATCAACGCCCAATGGACCGGTCGCACAAATTCAACGTCTGATGCCCCCCAACGCATTCGCTTTGGAATCGGCAGCTTCGCTAATGATTGATTCACAATTGCTGGTAGTAATTCTGCGGTTAGCTGACCTTTCTGTTCCAAGTAGTACACCATCCAGGTGCCTTTCTCCGTTTCAATTTCTGATAGATCTGCTACATCGGCGCCACAACCGCGTGCAAATCCTTGCAAGGCCTTGGTTGGCTGTCCTTCAGCATCAAATGCCGCCTTTTTGGCCGGACCTTTACGCTCTACTGTCTTATCCGCCTGCTTGGTCTGCAAGGCGTCAATTCTTACCGCCAGACGACGCGGCGAAGCATACACCGCTGTCTCGCCATAATTCAGTTCGGCGTCATCCAAGCCCGCTTTAATCCCATCCATAAAGGCATTCGAAAGCTTCTGTAAGGCTTTAGGAGGAAGCTCTTCCGTTCCAATTTCAACTAAAAATTCTGCTGTATTCATAGTCATCTTACTTCGCCTCCGCTGTTGTTTCTTTCACCAGAGGAAATCCTAATGCTTCTCGGCCTTCATAATAAGATTCGGCAATTTGTTTTGCCATATTACGGACACGCCCAATAAAGCGTGCTCTTTCAGTGACGCTGATGGCATGACGCGCATCTAATAAATTAAAAGCATGTGAGGCTTTTAAGACTTGTTCATAAGCAGGAAGAGGGAGTTTATCTTCTACCAGTTTGGTAAAAATCTGCTCACATTCGTCAAACGTTCTAAATAAAATATCAGTATCTGCTTTTTCAAAGTTATAAGTCGACATTTCCACTTCATTTTGGTGGAACACATCGCCATAGGTTACTTTACCTTCCGGACCATTTACCCAAGTCAAATCATATACACTGTTGACGCCTTGCAAATACATTGCAATACGCTCCAAGCCATAGGTTATTTCACCGGTAACGGGACGACACTCCAACCCGCCGACTTGTTGAAAGTAAGTGAACTGCGTGACTTCCATCCCATTCATCCAAACTTCCCAACCTAAGCCCCAGGCACCTAACGTTGGGGATTCCCAGTTGTCTTCTACAAAACGAATATCATGCTCTAGCGGATCAATTCCCAGCACTTTCAAAGACTCTAAATACAACTCCTGAATATTATCCGGTGATGGCTTCAGCATCACTTGAAATTGATAATAATGTTGCAGGCGGTTGGGATTTTCGCCATAACGCCCATCGGTCGGACGGCGACAAGGCTGAACATAAGCCGCTCGCCATGGTTCTGGACCAATAGATCTCAAGAAGGTCGAAGGGTGGAAGGTTCCAGCTCCCATCTCGTTATCGTAAGGCTGCATAATCACACACCCTTGCTCTGCCCAGAAGGCTTGCAGAGTTTGAATTAACCCTTGAAAGGTTGAAATATCCGTTGCCGCGTTGTTAGACACTTTGTTTCCCTGTTTGTATTTGTTTGAAGAATGAATCGCTAAAGGAATGCTTTCGATGTAAACCGTCTTTTTCCAACCGTTGGAAAAGCCATTGTTAAAATTAACGTTTTAAATCCCAGACATTTCTAGCGTAAAATACCGCTAATTATAACAACTTATTGGTAAAAAAAATGGCTGAAACAACCCGTATTGATGCAAAAGGATTAAAATGTCCGATGCCCGTTATTAAGTTGCAACAACAGACGCGTAAAAGTCATGCAGGCGACCGCCTCTTAATCGAATGCACGGACCCGGGTGCAGAGAAAGACATCACTAGCTGGTGCAGGGTGAATAAACATAAAGTCATTAAAATAGACGCAACAAATACGGGATGTACTATCGAAATTGAAGTGCATACGTCATAAAATTTATCAATCTTCAACCTCAATTATTTAACTCGCACAAACTCAATTTCTTTAGGTATAATCGAAGTTAGCACTAAGTTAAAACGCTTTAACTTAATTATTTTTATCCTCTTTCAAATGAAAATTAAGCCAGTGATTAAAGCCAAAACAACGTTACAATTTTTATTGTTAATTTCACTTATTTTCTTGTTTGTTGTTCAGTTCGCCACTGCATCGCAATCACCAGAAAGATATGCCTTGCCCTTGCCTCCTGTTGACCAATCCAGTCAAGACAGCCACACACTCGACAAACAAAATGCAAACTGGACCAAGCATGTCGTTAAAATCAAAAAAAATGGCTCTTTGTCAGAAGCTTTAGACTCCATTGGCTTGTCTCCAGTTGTAAGCTTTCAAATTGCTGACACTCAACACGGCAAATGGTTAACCCAATTAAGAGCGGGTGACACTTTAGAAATCTGGCTGGATAAAGCCAACCAACTTCAAAAAATTCACTATCCAAAGCGCACATCCGTTCACTACCAACTGACCCGTAAAAACGATCAATTCAACATTCAAAAAATTGAATACCCGGTTGAAACCAAAATTCAAACTGCTTCGGGCACCATTAAGCATTCTTTTTACCAAAGCGGAAAAGATGAAGGGCTCAGTGCGCAAACCATCATGAACCTGGCTGATATTTTTTCATGGGAAATTGATTTTATCCGCCAACTAAGACCCGGTGATCCTTTTAAAGTGATTTATGAAAAGAAATTCATCAATGGTCAATATGTAGGGGATGGAGACATTCTGGCAGCAGAAGTCACAACCAATGGCAACCAATTGCATACGGCTTTCTTGCTTCGAAATCAAAATGGCGAAAAAGTCGGTTATTACGATCAACATAAACGAAACCTCAGAAAGGCTTTTCTTAGAAATCCGGTTGATTATGTTCGCATCACATCCCGATACAAACCAAAACGTTATCACCCCGTTCTTAAAAAATGGCGTGCACATAGAGGTGTGGATTACGGAGGACCGGTTGGAACGCCAATTCGCGTCACTGGAGATGGACAGATTATCAAACGCCGGTGGAGCCGCAGTTATGGTCGAGTGATTTATGTCAAGCATGCTGGCCGATATGTGACCGTCTATGCGCATATGTCAAAATTTGGAAAATACCGTCAAGGAGACTGGGTTCGCCAAGGACAAGTCATCGGTTATATCGGGCAAAGCGGGTTAGCTACCGGGCCTCACCTACATTACGAATTCCGTAAAAAAGGTCATCATGTGGACCCTTTAAGAGTTAAGTTTCCGGATGCGGGGCCGGTTCCTAAAAAATACCGTCGTCAATTTGTTCAATATGCAGAGCTGATGTCAGCGCAGCTGGATCGTTTGAATCCTCACACACAGTTGGTGTCAAACTTTGAGTAACCCCCCATCGAAACTGTACATCGGACTGATGTCCGGCACCAGTTTGGATGGCGTGGACGCGGCCTTAGTTAATATCCAAAATGACCAGCTTGAATTAAAAGCCTTTCAAACCTTTCCTTATACGCATAGCTTAAAAAAACAACTTCAGCAGCTCAATCAAACCCCACATATTGATTTAAAAACCCTCTGCGATCTGGAATACCGAGTGGCTATGGCGTTTACGAATGCGACGCAACTACTGCTGAAACATTCTGATTATACGTCTGAAGAAATCACTGCCATTGGCAGTCACGGGCAAACCATCTACCATGCCCCCGACGTACCAATGAGCTTACAAATTGGTCACCCAGCTTTTATTGCAAAAAAAACGGCTATCACAACTGTTGCCGATTTTAGAATTGACGACATGGCCAATAATGGTCAAGGTGCGCCATTAGCTCCGGCTTTTCATCAAAAATTGTTTGGCAACATTGTTAACACTGCTGTAGTCAACATTGGTGGGATTTCCAACATTACATTCCTTGACCGGCAAAAAACGCTTGGCTTTGATACTGGACCAGGAAATGGTTTAATGGATGAATTCTGCGAGCAACACTTTAACTGTACCTACGATGAGAATGGAGAGCTTGCTCAAACTGGTCAGGTCAATATGGCTTTATTATCTGAATTAATGCAAGAACCTTACTTTGGACTCCCTGCCCCTAAAACGACCGGCAAAGATCTGTTTAACTGTGATTGGCTAAGTCCATTTCTAAAAAGACACCCAAATGTGTCTAAAGAAGACATTCTATCCACATTAAACCAGCTGACAGTGGAAACGATTGTTCAAGGACTCAACACCCTTCCATCCCCCCCTGAAAGGCTACTCATTTGTGGTGGCGGGGCTGAAAACAATACCTTGATGACGCGACTTCAAGCACAACTCCCTTACCCGGTCGACACCACAAAAACATCTGGCGTGGAACCGCATGCTATTGAAGCGATGATGTGTGCTTGGTTGGCCGATCAGCGGCTCACCAACACGCCTATTGCCTTAGAACACATTACCGGTGCAACAAAAGATTCTGTTCTGGGCGCAGTCTGGCACCCTTAATAAATTTGCCCAGGCCTGGGCAATTTAGACTTGTTTACCGAAGAAAATATAAATTCCTAAACCAAAAAAACCGCTTTTAAGCGGTTTTTTAAAGGGGTTAGCCATACACACACTAGGGCATGGATTTCTGTTGACTTCTTTTTTCCATTGGCAGGTAGCAAGAGTTACCTGCGCCTGTGTATATTTGAGTCGGTCGGAAAATCTTATTGTTTTGCAACTGTTCACGCCAGTGCGCCATCCAGCCAGCTGAACGTGCGACCGCAAAAATCGGCGTAAACAGTCCCGCGTCAAAGCCCATTTCCTTATACAAAATACCCGAATAAAAATCGACGTTCGGATACACCCCTTTATGTCCTAACAATTCTTCGCACACACGCTCCACTTCCATCGCGGTTGCAAACGCTTTGCTTAAAGAACCTGCATCGCTTTTCTTTTGTAATAACTCCGAAGACAGTTTTTGTAGGATAGTAGCTCGTGGGTCTTTCGTCTTATACTCACGGTGCCCCATTCCCCAAATCACCTTCTTTTCTGACAAACGCTTTTCAATATAAGGACGAGCATTTTCAGGCGTGCCAATTTCATCCAGCATTTCAATCACCTTCTGATTGGCTCCACCATGCAACGGGCCTGACAATGAAGCAATTGCCGAAGAAATAACCGAACAAGGGTTGGCCAATGTCGACCCGGTCACCATCGTGGTAAAGGTTGACGCATTAATGGTGTGTTCCGCATGCAAGATCAAGCAAGCATCCAACAACCGTGCCCAATCCTTATCAGGTTCCTCACCGGTCACCATATATAAAAAGTTTTCAGCGTAGGTAAGGTCTTTACGAGGCTCAATCGGGTCAAATCCATTACGCATGTGTTCCCACATTGCGACAAGCGTTCCCATATGCGAAATGATATTCACAGTTACTTCATTGATGTATTCCTGGTTTTCTGTGCCACCCTTCATATACTCTGTGCTCGGGTAGAAACTTGCCAAACTGGCAACAGCCACTTGCAACATATGCATGGGGTGCGTGGTTGCTGGCAAATTCTTCATAATCTCTCTTAGGTTATATTTAACCCGACGCGCATTACGAAGCTTATTTTCAAAGTCTGCTAACTCATCAGCCGTTGGTAAATTTCCAAACAAAAGCAGCAGCGTGGTTTCTTCAAAAGAAGAATATTCCGCCAGCTCCATAATGTCATAACCGCGATATGTCAAAATCCCTTTATTACCATCAATATAAGAGATTTCAGACTCTGTTGCAGGCACGCCTGCTAAACCAGGAATATATTCCATAATTTACCCTAACAAAGAAAAATGATTAAAAGGCATTACGCAAAATTCTTACCTGCAATGCCTTTTTGTTTAAAGCGTTTTAGAGATTAAACGCCGAAAGAAGAGCCACAACCACAGGTTGTCGTCGCATTTGGGTTCTCGATGACAAATCGAGCGCCTTGAAGGTCTTCCAAGTAATCGATTTTAGCGCCCATTAAATACTGGAAACTCATTGGATCGATCATTAGCTTAACACCGTCTTTTTCAACCACGGTATCATCTTCTGCTTGAGACTCGTCAAACGTAAAGCCATACTGAAACCCTGAGCAACCACCACCGGTGATGTACACACGTAATTTCAGTTCCGGATTCCCTTCATCTTGAATCAATCCACTGACTTTTGAAGCGGCTGCTTCGGTAAAATTAACTGGGGTAGGCATTTCAGACATGATCGCCTCCTACTATAATTGTCTATTAAAATGTAATTGTAACAAAAGCCCGCCAAATCTTCACGAAAGACTCAAGCGAATCTCTGCTCAACCCTCTTTAAGGCATTAAGGCAACCTGCTGCAATCCGGTTGTTTCAGGAAGGTCGCACAAGATATTCATATTCTGAACTGCTTGACCGGCCGCTCCTTTCACCAGGTTATCAATCACCGAAGAAACCACGACTTTGTTTCCGCCCGCGGGCCGATAAACCGCGATGCGGCACATGTTTGACCCTTTGACCATTCGCGTTTCAGGCAAACTGCCGAGTGGCATCACATCCACAAAGGGTTCATCCTGATAAGCGGCTTCCAGTACCGATTGAAGTTCAGCCTCTGAAACATCTTGGGTTAATGTCATATAAATGCTCGACTCCATTCCTCTGACCATAGGCACCAAGTGTGGCACAAACGTTAAGTCGACCGCTTGCCCTGTCGCCTTTTGGAACTTTTCTTGCATTTCAGGTAAATGACGGTGTCCTGCTGCACCATAAGCCTTGAAGCTTTCGCTCATTTCTGCGCCCAACATCGCAACCTTTGCGCCTCGTCCCGCTCCGCTGACGCCCGACTTACCATCGGCAAAAACCGCATCAAAACTGACCAGGCCTGCTTTCAATAGAGGTGTCGCCCCTAATAAAATACTGGTGGGATAACAGCCTGGATTAGCGATGACTTTTGCCTGTTTAATCTCTTCTCGAAACAACTCAGGTAGACCATAAGCCACTTGAGTCATAATGTCTGGACAACTGTGTTCCAAGCCATACCACTGTGTCCAAGTCGGCATGTCTTCAATCCGGAAATCGGCAGCCAAGTCAATGACCTTAACGCCCGCAGCAATCAAACTCGGCGTCATCTCCATCGCAACGCCATGCGGGGTCGCAAAGAAAACGATATCGCAAGCATTTAAAACCTCTACGGAAGGTTCTGAGAAAGCCAAACCATCATAATGACCTCTCAAATTCGGAAACAAATCGGCAACCTTTAACCCGGATTCGCTACGAGACGTAATCGCCACCACGTCTGCATTCGGATGGCTTGCTAAGATTCTTAACAGCTCTACACCGGTATAGCCTGTTCCACCCACGATACCAATTTTGATTTTTGTTTTTTCCATTCTCTCAACCACTTCATGTGAAATGAATCACATCTTTAAATTTTATCAATGCGTTCATTTTATCATTGAATGCCAATCACCACTAATGGCTTTTCGTTTCTCGATCTACAAGCCTTGTGCTTTTTTTCGGAATTGATCCTTTGTCATCAAGTCAGGTTCATCCAACCATAAAGGCACGTGACCCACTTCCCACTTGGGACGGTTTTTCATAATCGCCTTAAAGTAATTCGATTCCATCAGCTGTATTAACCATTGACGCAATGCCGGGTAACTTGCGGCCGCAAACCACTCTTTGTCAACATGGGCAAACTGTCGAATAAACGGAAAAATGGCAATGTCTGCTAGGCTAACCTTCGCGCCAAATAAATACCGGTCGCCTGCTTGATGAGTATTCTCTTGCAACTGATCTTCTAGATGCTGGAGAAAACGCTCACCTTGGGCACGATAATGTTTTGCTGACTTTTCTGGAAACCGGTCGGCATATTTATAATGATCCAGGTGAGGTTTAAATTCCTCGTCACACTGTTCCACTAGAGCTGACTGCTCTGAAGGCAAATCACCTTTTGAGTCCAGCCATTGATACGTATCTCTTTGAGATAATGCCCAGAGCATAATATCGAAACTTTCCTCCACCACACTATCATCTTGCAAGACCAGTACGGGGACCGTCCCTTTCGGAGAAGCCGTTAACATTGAAGCGGGCTTATCCCAAAATTCAATTTCACGTTGCTCCACTTGTACACCAGATAAATACAACCCCATTCTGGCACGCATCGCATAGGGGCATCGTCGATAGGAATACAATACTGGATGAGATTCAGACATACCGTTACCTTACTTTTACCGTCACAAATGCTTATCAAAAACAGCCAGGCCTGATTGTTTTTGATAAGCATTTAAGAGCAAAAAGCCCGCATAAAGCGGGCTCTTTGATTCTAAGCAGAACTTTAAATTGAGCATTTCAGCGAATTTAATTCACACAAAACGCGCCAATTTAAATTACATCATTCCGCCCATACCTCCCATGCCACCAGCTGCTGCCGCTGCATCTGCAGAAGCACCATCTTTAGAAGGAAGGTCTGCAATCGCAGCACCAGTAGTCAATACCAGACCGGCAACCGAAGCCGCATTTTGCAATGCTGAACGTGTTACTTTAGCTGGATCAATGATACCGGCTTTAATCATGTCTACATAGGTCTCAGAAGCCGCATCGAAGCCCATGTTATCTTTTGATTCCATAACCTTGTTAACAATAACTGACCCTTCTAAACCACAGTTTGCTGCGATTTGACGCATTGGCTCTTCCATTGCACGCAAGGCAATTTCAATCCCAAGTTGCTGCTCGTCATTATCACCTTTAACTTTGACTTTTGAACGCGCACGAACCAGAGCAACACCACCACCGGCAACAATCCCTTCTTGGACCGCTGCACGTGTCGCATGCAATGCATCGTCTACACGATCTTTCTTCTCTTTCATTTCAACTTCTGTCGCGGCACCCAGCTTGATAACCGCAACCCCGCCTGACAATTTAGCCAAACGCTCTTGAAGTTTCTCTGAATCATATTCAGAAGTCGTATTTTCAGCTTGAGAGCGAATTTGAGCACAACGGGCTTCAATATCTTCTTTCGCACCGGCACCGTCAATCAGTTTTGTGCTGTCTTTACCAACAACGGCAGACTTGGTTTCACCCAACATATCAAGCGACACATTTTCAAGTGTTAGACCAACTTCTTCAGAAATCACTGTACCACCTGTTAAAACCGCCATATCTTGCAGCATGGCTTTACGACGTTCACCGAAACCAGGCGCTTTAATTGCCGTTGCTTTTACAATACCACGCATGTTGTTGATAACCAATGTCGCCAACGCTTCACCATCAACATCTTCTGCGATGATCAATAATGGACGACCCGCTTTTGAAACCGCTTCCAATGTTGGTAGCAAGTCACGGATGTTTGAAATCTTTTTATCGTGTAACAAGATGTATGGGTTGTCTAATTCCGCGACCATTTTTTCTTGGTTGGTTACGAAATAAGGTGATAAGTAACCACGATCAAACTCCATCCCTTCAACCACGACAAGCTCATCATGCAAAGAAGACCCTTCTTCAACCGTGATGACACCTTCTGTCGAAACTTTCTCCATGGCTTCAGCAATCATTTTCCCAACCGCTGAATCAGAGTTGGCAGAAATCGTACCGACCTGTGCAATCGACTCTGTTGTCGTACAAGGAACAGACATTTTTTGAATTTCTTTAACTACGGCTTCAACCGCTTTATGAATACCACGGTTAAGGTCCATCGGGTTCATGCCTGCCGCAACCGACTTCATCCCTTCACGAACGATAGACTGCGCTAAAACTGTTGCTGTCGTTGTACCATCACCCGCCACATCATTGGTTTGAGAAGACACTTCTTTAACCATTTGTGCGCCCATGTTCATGAACTTATCTTCCAGTTCAATTTCACGAGCAACGGAAACACCATCTTTAGTGACCGTTGGTGCACCAAATGATTTTTCTAGCACAACATTACGCCCTTTAGGCCCTAAAGTTACTTTCACTGCATCCGCTAGGACATTGATCCCTTCAACCATCTTTTCGCGGGCGTCTAAACCTAATCTTACGTCTTTAGCCATCTTTAAATCCTTTTTGTATTCTGTTTAATGAATGTCTTAATTACTCTACAATCGCGATGATATCGTCTTCACGCATCACTTTAAGTGGTTTGCCAGCATCGTCTTTCACTTCTTGACCAGAGTACTGACCGAACATCACTTTATCGCCGACTTTTACAGTCATTGGAATAATTGAACCATTATCCGCCGCTTTACCTGGCCCTACAGCCACGACTTCGCCTAAGTTCTCTTTTTCTTGTGCAGAACCAGGTAGCAAAATACCGCCTGTTGATTCTTTTTGTTCTTCAACTTGACGAACGACCACTCGGTCATGTAACGGTTTTATATTCATAGGATTCTCCTAAAAGTTTGATAATTCATGGTTTTAGTTACTAAATTTTCAATAATTAGCACTCTACCATCGAGAGTGCTAATTATTTTATAGATTGGTTCATCACTGTCAAGCCTTATAGTGACGTTAATTTATTTTTCAAGGGTAAGAAAAGAAGATTTTAAAAGAAAATCCAAAAACGACCAGGCCTGGCCGTTTTAATCGCTAATCGACTAGAACCAAGTTATCACAATGAATCAAGAATTCACCATCACTATAACCCAGCAACTGGCTAATTTCCGAAGACGGATGCCCCATGATCTTTTGCGTTTCAAAAAAAGGATAATTCACCAATCCTCGTGCAACTTCCTGATTTTTTTCATTCACGCAAATTACCATTTCTCCACGTTGAAATTCACCACTCATGTCTTTCACGCCAATCGGCAACAGACTTTTACCGGAAGACTGCAACGCTTTCACCGCGCCTTCATCCAACACCAATTGACCTTTAGCCTGTAAATGCCCCGCCAACCATCGCTTCTTAGCCGTCAAAGGCTCTAAATCAGGAATCAGCAACGTCCCCAGTGATTCCCCCGCCAACAATCGAGGCAACACATTATCTTCTCGCCCGGAAGCAATAAAGGTTGCCGTTCCAGAGCGAGCTGCGCGTTTGGCCGCCATGACTTTGGTATACATGCCGCCTTTTCCTAAACTGCCGCCTTCAGAACTGGCCATCGCTTCAATATCTTTTCGGCTGACCTGCGCTTCGGAAATCAGCTCGGCATTCGGATTGGTGCGCGGGTTGTCATTGTATAGACCATTTTGATCAGTCAAAATCACTAGCACATCCGCCGACACTAAGTTCGCTGTCAATGCCGCCAACGTATCATTATCTCCAAAGCGAATTTCATCAGTCACGACTGTATCATTCTCATTAATGACCGGCACAACTCCATGCTCTAATAATGTCTGAATAGTATTCGAGGCATTCAAATAACGCGCACGGTTAGACAAATCATCATGTGTCATCAAGATTTGCGCGGTATGAATCCCATTTTTAGCAAATTCAGATTCATATGCCTGCACCAAGCCCATTTGCCCAACCGCGGCAGCGGCTTGCAATTCGTTCAGCTCAGAAGGTCTTTTAGACCAACCCAGACGCTGCATGCCTTCCGCCACAGAACCGGAAGAGACAATCACAAGCTCAATCCCTTTTTGACGTAAAGCCACCATCTGGGATACCCATTGCGCCATCGCCTCTTTATTCAGACCACGACCATCATTGGTTAACAGGGCGCTGCCAATTTTAACCACCCAACGGCGTGATTTTTGATGGATATCTGATCGAGTTAACACGATACTTCCTTACTCTTCAACAGCTTGTTCTTGAGCTTTTAAACGATTTTGCTCTAAACCATAGGCCACTTCTTTCACCAACTCATCCGTTCCCACTCGGTTCACCGCTGAGATGGCAAAAACCGGCCCTGTCCAATTCAAACGCTCGACGATTTGATCACACAATTCATTAGCCTCTTCTTCTAACAGTAAGTCGGTCTTATTCAAAACCAACCAACGTTCTTTACCCGCCAAGGCATCACTGTACTTTTCCAATTCTTGCTCAATCACATGTACCGACTCAACCGGATCCGTTCCATCGATTGG
Source organism: Hydrogenovibrio crunogenus (assembly GCF_004786015.1). Lineage (NCBI taxonomy): Bacteria > Pseudomonadati > Pseudomonadota > Gammaproteobacteria > Thiotrichales > Piscirickettsiaceae > Hydrogenovibrio > Hydrogenovibrio crunogenus. Next base: position 374,899 of record NZ_CP032096.1, on the reverse strand, counting down.
GGCAATATCCACCACATGTAAAAGCAGCCCGGTACGAGACAAATGCTTCAAGAACTGCACCCCTAAGCCTGCGCCTTCCGAAGCACCTTCAATCAAACCTGGAATATCAGCAATCACAAAACTGGATTCAGGCGAGACCCGCACCACCCCTAAGTTCGGATACAGCGTTGTAAAGGGGTAATTCGCAACCTTAGGACGAGCAGCGGAAACGGCGGTAATCAGGCTCGACTTCCCTGCATTTGGCATCCCTAACAGCCCAACATCGGCCAACACAGACAGTTCAAGCCCTAGGTTGCGTTCATCCCCAGGTTCACCAGGCGTACATTGACGTGGCGTACGATTGGTACTGCTCTTAAAGTGCACATTTCCTAACCCATGACGCCCACCGTGAGCCACCAATAACTTTTGACCGTGCTCGACCAGATCGCCAATCACTTCCTGCGTATCAAGATCTCGAACAATCGTTCCTTCCGGCACAGGGATAATCAAGTCTTGCCCTGCACGCCCGGTTTTTTGCTGCCCCATGCCGGCTTGTCCGTTCTGGGCTTTATAGTCTCGAGTATAACGAAAATCAATCAACGTATTGATATTACGGTCAGCAATTAAATAAATACTACCACCATCGCCTCCGTCGCCCCCGTTAGGACCTCCGAATGGAATATATTTTTCACGGCGAAAACTTGCGACGCCGTTTCCACCGCGCCCCGCTTCTACCCGAATATTGGCTTCATCTACAAATTGCATGACCTTAATCCTATTTCCCTAATCATAACTAGCGTGGACACATCCAGCTCGGTGCATTATTTGCACCCTATTTTAGCTTAGAGAAAACATTTAACCTAGAAATAAAAAAGCCCCGACACAGCGGGGCTTTTGATAACAATGTCTGTGACTATTTAATTAGTCAGCTTTAATTGTTACGAACGTACGTAGTGGCTTACCTTTTGTTACGAAAGCAACTTCACCGGTTGCTTTTGCAAACAAAGTATCGTCTTTACCGCGACCAACATTATCACCCGCATGAAACTTCGTTCCACGTTGACGAACAATAATGCTTCCTGCTAGAACTTGCTCACCACCAAAACGTTTAACGCCTAATCGCTTAGCATTAGAATCGCGACCGTTTTTAGTACTACCTGCAGCCTTTTTATGAGCCATGGTGACATCTCCTGTTAACCTGATTATTCCCTACTCAGAAATAATGCGAGGTTTTAATTAATCGACCAAACTTACTGTATAACAACAAGTTTAAAAAATTAAGCTGAAATACCTGTAATTTCAACTTCAGTATAATTTTGACGATGGCCTTGCTTAGTACGTGATCTGTTCTTACGACGACGGAACTTGATGATTGTTACTTTTTTACCACGACCGTTTGCTTTAACGGTTGCTGCAACTTTTGCACCTTCAACAAGAGGTGCACCTACTTTAACATCTGCACCTTCACCAACCATCATGACTTGATCAAATTCAACCTTGTCGCCTTCGTTTGCATCTAAGGACTCGACACGTAAAATTTGACCTTCACGAACACGATATTGCTTACCACCGGTTTTAATTACCGCATACATTCTTGGAAACTCCCGGTTTCAATTTCATTAATTCTGTTTTCACACCGTCAGAAACGGCAAAGGCGGGATTATATAACCTTTTCTATTTTAGGTCAAACACCAATCAGGATAAATTGTAAAAAAACTTTATCACGCGATAAAATGCCTCAAAGCCCCTGTTTTTTCTTGAAAAAAACCATTTACAGCTTTGCATCTATAGCGTTTCATACTAAACTTTGCGTCTTAACTAATCAATGATACCCCTATTAGACTTATGACGCTTTCACAGATTCGAAAACTTATTCAGGATGACATTGAGGCGACTGACCAACTGATTCTGTCTAAACTGTCTTCCGATGTGGTTCTTATTAATCAAATTGGCCACTACATTATCAATAGTGGCGGAAAGCGTTTACGCCCTTTACTGGTTTTATTATCCGCACACGCCTGTGACTACCAAGGCAAACATCATCTCACCCTTGCTGCGGTCATTGAATTCATTCACACATCCACCTTATTACATGATGATGTCGTAGATGAATCTGAAACCCGGCGCGGTAACCAAACCGCGAATGAAGTTTGGGGAAATGCTGCCAGCGTACTGGTGGGGGATTTCTTGTATTCTCGTTCATTCGAAATGATGGTGGAACCTGGCATTATGCGCATCATGGAAGTCATGTCTGAAACCACAAATGTGATTGCAGAAGGAGAAGTCCTCCAATTGCTTAACTGCCATGATGCTGACACCACTAGCGAACGCTACATGGAAGTGATTCACCGAAAAACCGCTAAATTATTTGAAGCGGCTACTGTATTAGGCCCTATCCTAGCTGAAAAACCTGAACTGGAATCCGCCTTTGCATCCTACGGTCGTCACCTTGGCGCAGCTTTCCAGCTCATTGATGATGCGCTGGACTATATGGCTGACGCTGATCAACTTGGCAAAAACCTGGGAGATGACTTAGCAGAAGGCAAACCGACTTTGCCTTTAATCTATGTCCTTGAGAATGGAACGGATGAAGAAAAGTCACTGATTCGTAAAGCCATTGAAACCGAAGGCATTAAATTATTGAAAGAAGTCACGTCCATCATTCAAACCTCCGGCGCCATTCAATACACACAAGAAGTTGCGACTCAAGAAGCTGAAAAAGCTAAGGATGCTCTCGCTCCGCTGAACGATTCTGAGATTAAACAGGCGTTATTATCTTTGGCGGACTTAGCGGTTCAAAGAAACCACTAAAAAACCGGCCTCATTCTATTTAACTCTTGAACTTGGAATTCTTTGCTTTCCTTTAAAATGTTTATCAAGCGTTTGCTGTAACTGAGCTTCTTGCTTTTCCGCTTCCTCAGCAGCAATCGCTTCTTCTAAGGCCTTACGCTCTAAATCAACAAACTTCTTATACAAATCCAAGTTATCAATTTTTGTTTTTTCCCAATCAATTCGACGCATTAACCAGCCAACAAAGAATCGAATTACATGACACTCATCTAAGCTGGCGTATAAGATTTCCGGTTTCGGTCGAAAGCCATGAAGCCGCTCGACAACAATCAATTGTTTGTTGCGATCAGGATGTATCCGCAAATACCCTTGTCGATCTTCATCCAGACTCGTACTGTAATACAACCGTACAACCTTGTTAATGCTGAACATCGCTTTAGTCAAAATCGTCGATTCTGGCTTCCCATTTACCCCAACAGTATGAATAAAAATATTCTGCGTCATAATGGCGCGTGCAAATCGCTCAACCTCATCAAAAGGAACGATTTCTTTTTTATCTTCCGTCGCTAGTTTGTGCTGACGAACTTCTTCCGACTTACGCTCTAACTTTTTGAAGAAATATTGTAAGGCGGGTGTGATTTCAGATTTATTCATATTGGCTCCCCCTATAGACTGTTATCGACCAAAATCGAAAACAATTAAGCCAATTTTTAAAATACTTTATTCAAACAAAAAAGCTCCAATAAATGGAGCCTTTAAGAACAATGAAAGCTGAATAACCAAGGACTTTTTAAAACGGTAAAGAATACAAAAACCATCTCAATACTTATACAACCATAATTAATTCATATAGATAGATGAATTTAATATCAACTAAATAGGAACTTTTGTTGATTATAAAACTCAATTAACCCACTTTAGTCCTTATTTATTTAAAAATTCGTTATTAAAAAGATATATTTTTTTCTTGACCTAGAGTCAACTCCATACAATAAGATAGTTTCAATCCAGATAATTTAGAGAGTACTAAATGCTTAAATTAGAAATATTCTTTACCCCAAGCTGCGGAAAGTGCAGTAAAGCAAAAGCTAATTTTAAGAAGATCGTCAACCAACTAAATGATGAAATGTAGTGGTCAAGTAAATTTGGCCACGTCTTTAGAGCAATTTAACCAGTAAATCTGCTCCGCCTTATTTGGCGTTTTACCGCCGTTAAATTGATGCGGCCTCACCTGTGAGTAATACCCCAGAATGTAATTTCCGATGTGTTTTTTGGCCTCTGCCAGATTCCGATAACCCGCTGTTGGAATCCATTCAGTCTTTAAGCTTCTAAAGAAGCGTTCCATTGGGCTGTTATCCCAGCAATTTCCTCTGCGACTCAAGCTCTGTTTTATCTTGTATCGCCACAGCGATTGGCGATATTTAACACTGGTATAATGGGTTCCTTGGTCGGAGTGAAACATCACACCTTCCGGTTTCCCCCTAGACTCATGAGCTATCGTTAAGGCTTTGACTGTCAATTCCGAATCAGGAGAGTAACTCATAGCCCAGCCAATAGGTTTTCTGGCAAACAGGTCTAGCACTACGGCAAGATAAGCCCAGCGATTGCCCGTCCAGATATAGGTGACATCACCCGACCACACTTCGTTCGGTTTACTCGGTGAAAACTGTCTATCGAGCAAGTTAGGTATGGCAATGTGTTCTTGCAACGCTTTTTTGTAGTTATGCTTCGGCAACTGGCAGCTTTGTAGTCGCAATTGCTTCATCATCTTGCCAGCACGATAACGACTGATTGGTAATTCTCTATCAGAGGATATCTGCTCAATCGTTCTTGCCCCGGCTGAACCGTTGCTTTCCGCATGAATTCGCCGAACCATAGCGAGTTCTTTAACTCGTTTGGCATTCGGTCGTCTGCGACGATTTTTCCAGTATTTAAACGTGCTACGGTGAACCTGGAAGACCTTGCAAAGACGCTTGACTGAATAGCGCTCCTGAAGCTTTTTGATGACCTTCAGCTGTTCAGTGAATCCGACATCAAGAGCGCTGTAGCCTTTTTTAATATGTCTTTTTCCTCTTCGAGGTACTTAACCCGCTTTTTGAGTTGCTGAATCTCAATCTGTTCAGGCGTTAAAGCACTGGCTTTAGGCGTTTTACCTTTGCGTTCTTCACGCAACTGCTTAACCCACTTATTCATCGTTGATAAACCAACACCCATGGCTTCAGCGGCTTCTGATGCCGTATAGCCCTGGTCAACGACCAATTGCGCAGATTCAAGTTTGAATTCGGCTGAAAATGTTCTTCTTGTCTTTGTCATTTTGACTCACCTTTTTGATTTAGATGCATTTTAGCATCTCCAATTAGGTGGCCAATTTCACTTTACCACTACAAAACAATTGAATGGCGTGAAGTCAATATTATAGAAGAAATGGAGTATGCGATTGAGCTTGGAGTATTATCCACTCCTTCCATAGCAATAAATGGGGAGCTTACATTCACAGCATTACCAACATATCACAAGCTACTTGAAGCTATAAAAGTACACACTAGTGTCTAATATGGAAATTGCAATGATAGCAAGACAAAAAAACACTCAATTTTATAAGATTGGTGAAGTTTCTGAAATAACAGCTCTATCTATTGATACGCTTCGATATTATGAAAAAATCGGTTTGTTGAACAATATCAATCGCACTTCTTCAGGCGTAAGGCTTTACAGCGAACAAAATTTATCCTGCATCAGGTTTATCCAACGTGCAAAAACTATGAATTTTTCACTCGATGAAATTTCAAGTTTATTACAAATGCGTGAAAATCCAGGCCATGCAAAAAATAATGTAAGAGAGCTTACAAAAACTAAACTCATTGAAGTTGAAGCTCAATTAAAAACACTCAACACTCTTCAAAAAGAATTAACACTATTAATCAACCTTTGCTCAGGATCAAAAGATGGCTGCCCAATCATAGAAGAGATAACCCCGAAATAAATTAATAAAAAAAGCAGTTCAAACTAATTTTAAATGCCCTATTAAAATGCTTTTACCAAAAATATTAACTCTAAAAATGAAATAAAAGAGCACTCATAATATCTGATAGTTTGCAAAATCTAACAACTTTATTATTTAACTACGTTATAAAAAGGAAAATACAATGCTTAAGTACTTAATTTTAGCTTCAGGATTAATAAGTTTTTTTATACCAACAATTTCAAGTGCAGACTCTCGTGCAACAAACCCTATTCCATTTGTTGTTGAATTAACCAGAAATAGTGAAAACTTTGGACATCGACGAGCCCTCCTTCAAATAAATGAAGTTATAAACGAAATTGGCGAAGATAAATTAGCTATTACTGTCGTGGCTTACGAAAATGGCATCCACGCATTATTAGCAGACAATCCTAAAACTTCACAACTGTTAACAAAGTTGTCGAATCGTGGGGTAACTTTTAAGGCATGCAAGATTAGTATGAAGTCCTGGGGATTAAGTGAAGAACAATTCCCGTTAGAGGTTGAATACGTTCCTGCTGGCGCACCAGAGATGATTAGATTGCAAATGAAAGGCTATAAATATTGGAAACAATAACCACCCATGCCCCAAAACTCATAATTTTTTTATATCTAAAAACAAAAAACCCCTACATAAGGGGCTCTTTCTTTTCTATATCAACATTTAACTTTATTGTGATACTCAGAACGGTACATCATCATCATCAAAATCATTTGCCGTATAAGCAGGCACTTGTTGTGCGGGTGCTGGATTATTTGGTTGTCCACCAAACCCTTGTTGTGGTGCTGCCTGCTGTTGTGGGGCAGCTTGACCAAAACCAGGCTGAGGTTGCTGTTGATTCATCCCCATATTATTTTGTTGTGGCGCTTGCGGTGCTTGCTGACCAAACCCTGCTGCATTATTGTCAAACGGCGCATCCGTTCCTTGACGATTGCCACCGCCTAGCATTTGCATCTGACCGTTAAAATCAATCACCACTTCTGTGGAATAGCGATCTTGACCGGTATTTTGGTCTTGCCATTTGCGCGTTTGTAGCTTTCCTTCAAGGTACACCTGAGAGCCTTTGCTCAGATATTGCCCAGCAATTTCAGCCAACTTGCCAAAAATAACGACACGATGCCACTCTGTTTTTTCTTGCTTTTGACCAGACGCTTTATCATTCCACTGCTCGGAAGTCGCAACATTCAAATTCGCAATGGCATTACCATTTGCCGCATACTTCAGCTCAGGATCTCTTCCTAGCGTTCCAACCAAAATCACTTTATTGACACCACGCGCCATCTTTTACTCCCCAACTTCTTTATTTTTTAATCTTGAAATAATACCTTTTTTACGCCAAAAAAGATAATTCAAATTTTATATCTCATGATGATAATTCGATAAATATCGGATCACTTCAAATCTTAACTTATGCCAGACCTCTTTCGAGGTAATCAATCAATCCGACTTCGTCAATGACCTTGCGGTCGATCTTAAAAAACACTCTGTGTTCATCCAACAAAAAGACCACTTCATAGATACCGTCATAAGACAACATTTTTTCGGTCAACTGCTGTTTTTCGGTTCCATCCAAGTCCGTCGTATAGTGAACCGAAGCAATACTCAAAGGCAGTGGTTTAGACATGCTCATCGCAATTAAAAACCAGACAAACCCAATGGTTGCCGTAAAGAAAAACAACCCTTCCAGACTATACATTTCATAAAACCAGCCCCCGATAAACCCGCCGGAAGCGGCCCCTAAAAATTGACTGCTGGAATACACCCCACTTGCTGTGCCTTTTTTGTCTGCCGGTGAAAGTTTTACAACCAGAGAAGGTAACGAGGCTTCCAACAAATTAAAAGCGGTAAAGAAGATCAACAACAAAACAAACATTGTCCAGAAACCATTGGCTTCAAATAAAAAACCAAGCTGCATGAGCGCAATGGTTAAAATCGCCCCGACAAAAATCGGCTTCATGCGCCCTCTCGACTCAGCTTGAATAATAAACGGCACCATTAAAACAAATGACAACAACATGACCGGTAAATACAATTCCCAATGGTGAAGCGAATCCAGCCCTGCGTTATCTCGAATCATAAATGGAATCGCGATAAACATCGCCGTCAGTATGGCGTGCAACACAAACACCCCAATATCTAAACGAAGCAACTGAGGGTTCTTAATTACATCTTTAAATTGACTCGGATCGGCTTCCGCTTCACGCTGGAAGGTTTGGTTTTCAATTTTCGGCACCGCAAACAACACTAAAGCGATCCCTAAAACGCCCAGGCCTGCAATTGCCCAGAAGATCCCTCTCACACCAAATAATTCACCCAACATAGGACCGGCCACTAAAGAAAGGGTAAACGATAAACCAATCGTCATCCCCACAATGGACATGGCTCTTAAACGAAATTGTTCTGTCACCAAATCAGCCACAGTTGCCATCAGCACAGCTGCAACGGCTCCCATCCCCTGGATTGCTCGGCCGACAATCATCATCTCAATCGAATCGGCCATCGCACAGACGATCGACCCAATCATAAAGACCAGCATCCCAACAATAATCAGTGGTTTACGACCAAAACGATCTGACAACATGCCATAAGGGATCTGCAGCACGGCTTGCGTTAATCCATAAATCCCCATTGCGATCCCAATTTGAGTCGCTGTTACGCCTTGAAATTCTTCGTGTGCAAACAATGCAAACACGGGGAAAATCATAAACAGACCGAGCATTCGAGTCGAAAAAATACCCGCGACTGAGAAAGCGGCACGTCGTTCAATAGGCGCCATACTACGACTGATTCCTGACATTTGTGATATCCTGTTTATCGTTGATAGATGTGTTTGTTCTCACGTTTCGCGCGAAAAGAAATGCATCAGAGAGTTTAATTGTTCAAATAGGCCGCATTATAGCATTGTTCCCATTTCTTTAAACAGGAGCCCGAAAATGAACATTCGATCTATTGTTCTCTTAACCTGCATTATCAGTCTCTTTTTCTCACGCGTCAGTCACGCGGAAGAGACCTTGCCGAATGTTAACCAGATTGAGTTTTCTGTCACCCAAAGCCAACAGATTACAAACGACCTTGTCAACGTTCGCCTGATCGCGCAAGCAGAGCATCAAGAGGCTAACATTGTTCAACGCCAGATCAATCAAAAAATGCATCATGCTCAGACAATCTTGAACCGTTACCCGGAAATTACCGCCACCACACAAGATTATCGGGTCGTGCCTGTCTATGATGACCATCAAAAAATCCAACACTGGAAAGGGCAACAAATTCTTAATCTCACGCTTAAAAATCAGCCAGGCCTAGCTGACATTCTGACTAAACTGCAACCATATCTTAATTATAACGATATGCAGTTTTCCGTTTCAGAGGCACAGCGTGAACAAACCATGACATCTTTATTAACAAGCGCATTGGCACAATACCAAGCCAAAGCGGAATTAATTGCCGATGCGTTTGGCCAATCGGTTTATCACATCACGCAAACACGCATCCAACAGTCGCCTGCCCCCCATCCTTACCGAATGACTCAAAATATATATACGGCTAAAATGACTTCAAAAGAGGTCTCACCTGTCATTAAAACCGGAGAATCTCGCTTAAGCATCACCGTATCTGGTCGCGTTTTGATCTCAAACCAAAAAAACTGATTCCAAGCACGCCGACAGCCTATTTTACAAAGGGATCGGACAGTGTCATTCATCGCTAGGGTTTTGTTATAATAAGACTTTTGCTTTCATAACCGACAGGCTAAACCCGCATGCTAGAAGAGATTATTGTTCGAGGTGCTCGCACCCATAATTTGAAAAACATCGATGTCACACTTCCACGAGATAAGTTGATTGTGATTACAGGCCTATCCGGCTCGGGCAAATCTTCACTGGCATTTGATACCATTTATGCGGAAGGGCAACGTCGCTATGTTGAATCTTTATCTGCTTACGCGCGCCAGTTTTTATCGGTTATGGAGAAGCCAGATATCGATCACATCGAGGGGCTTTCCCCTGCGATATCAATCGAACAAAAATCCACTTCTCATAACCCGCGCTCTACTGTCGGAACCGTGACCGAAATTTATGACTATTTACGTCTATTGTATGCTCGTGCTGGTACCCCACGCTGTCCAACACATAACAGTGACCTAGTTGCTCAGACAGTTAGCCAGATGGTTGATCACACACTCGAGCTCCCTGAAGGCACCAAATGTTTATTGATTGCTCCCGTCGTGCGCGGCAAAAAAGGGGCACATCAAAACTTACTGGATGAGCTGCAAGCACAAGGTTATATCCGTGCGCGAATAGATGGCAAACTGATGGAGCTGGATGGCTCGATTGAGCTGGATAAAAAATATAAGCACGATATTGAAGTGGTCGTGGATCGCTTTAAAGTCCGTCCCGGCATCAAACAACGTTTAGCCGAATCTTTTGAAACCGCATTACACCTTGCTGATGGCATTGCTCAAGTCGTTCCAATGGATGAAGAAGATGACTTTCATTTATTATTTTCCGAGCGCTTTTCTTGCCCACAATGTGGTTATTCCGTGCCGGAATTGGAGCCCCGAATTTTTTCATTCAACAACCCACATGGTGCCTGCCCAACTTGCGATGGACTCGGGGTGAAGCAAAGCTTTGATCCAGAACGCGTGATTATGCATCCGGACTTGAGCTTAGCCGGCGGTGCCATTCGTGGTTGGGATCGACGTCATAAATACTATTATGATTTACTGAAAGCCGTTGCCGATTATTATCAGTTTGACATGGAAACGCCCTGGTTGGAACTGACTAAAGAGCAGCAAAACATTGTGTTATATGGCTCAGGCAAAGAAAAGCTACCGCTCCCACACGGTCGTTATTCCGATACGCGCCGTTTTGAAGGGGTCATCCCAAACATGGAACGCCGCTTTACTGAAACTGACAGCAAAACGGTGCGTGATGAACTGGATAAGTTTCGTGTTTCACACGTTTGTAGCAGTTGTCATGGTGCTCGCTTGAATGAGGCGGCTCGTCACGTTTTCGTTGCCGACGAAACCTTGCCCGCTCTAACAGAGCGCCCCATCGGCAACCTATATGACTTGTTCAGTCAATTGGAACTTCAAGGCACGAAAGGAGAAATTGCAGAAAAAATCATCAAAGAAGTGTTTGACCGCCTCTCCTTTCTGGTTAACGTTGGATTGAACTATCTGACGTTAAACCGAAGTGCGGACACGCTTTCTGGTGGTGAGGCACAACGAATCAGACTCGCCAGCCAAATTGGCGCCGGACTGGTCGGTGTTATGTATGTCTTGGATGAACCGTCAATCGGATTACACCAGCGAGACAATGATCGGCTGCTCAGCACATTAACTCGCTTAAGAGATTTGGGCAATACAGTCATTGTGGTGGAACATGATGAAGATGCGATTCGAGCCGCAGACTATGTACTGGATATCGGACCGGGTGCAGGTGTCCATGGCGGCCGCATCATGGCACAAGGGACTCCGAAAGAAATCATGCAAACCAAAGCCTCTTTAACTGGGCAATACCTGACGGGTGAAAAATCGATTCAAATCCCGAAAGATCGTTTGCCATTACCCGATAATTGGCTATCGATTTATGGTGCTTGCGGAAATAACTTACAAACGGTTGACTTAGAAATCCCAACCGGACTTCTTACTTGTATTACCGGGGTTTCCGGTTCCGGCAAATCCACCCTGATCAATGAGACATTGTATAAAATTACTGCCAGTAAACTGAATAAGGCGCTACTGGAACCCGCTCCTTATGAAAAAGTCACAGGATTAGAACATTTCGATAAAGTCGTTAACATTGACCAAAGCCCAATTGGCCGGACACCTCGCTCTAATCCTGCAACCTATACTGGGCTTTTCACGCCAATCCGTGAATTGCTTTCAGCCACTCCAGAAGCACGTACCCGTGGTTATACCCCTGGGCGATTCAGCTTCAATGTCAAAGGGGGACGCTGTGAAGCCTGTCAGGGAGATGGGGTCTTAAAAGTCGAAATGCATTTCTTGCCCGATGTCTATGTGGCATGTGACGTTTGCCAGGGTGCTCGCTATAACCGTGAAACCTTACAAGTCGATTACAAAGGAAAGAACATTCATGAAATCTTGGAAATGACTGTCGAAGACGCCCGCGCATTCTTTGATGCCATTCCTGTGCTTTCCAGAAAGCTACAGATGCTGATGGAAGTGGGGTTAGGCTACATCAAGCTAGGTCAAAGTGCCACTACACTTTCTGGCGGGGAGGCTCAACGTGTTAAACTCGCGAAAGAACTGTCAAAACGCGATACTGGCAGTACCCTTTACATACTCGATGAGCCGACCACAGGGCTGCATTTCCATGACATTGAATTACTGCTTAAGGTCATCCGCAACCTACGAGACCATGGCAACACCATTGTCATTATCGAACATAACCTCGATGTGATTAAAACCGCTGACTGGATTGTGGATCTCGGTCCGGAAGGTGGCTCTGGAGGCGGGCAAATTATTGCGACCGGCACACCTGAAGAGGTGGCTGAAAATAAAGCATCCTATACCGGACATTATTTGAAAAAGATTTTGAATTAACCACACCGACAATCACTTTCTATTCCGTTAAAACAGCCAGGCCTGGCTGTTTTAACGAACAAAACCAGATGGATACCTGAAGGTGCTGAATGCAAAAATTAACCTGGCAAATAATCAGTCTATGGCTCTGTGCCCAGCCATTATTGGCTGCACCTAGCGCCGCTACTAGCTGGCAAAACATTGAGTATATTGAGCGTGCCTTCATAGAAGTCGCTTTAAAAAATGAATATCGTCAAACCGATATGAAACTAGTCAAATGGGTTGCTCCGATTCAGTACCAGTTTACCTATCTCGGCCTTCCCAAAAATCCTTTTATCGAAAACTTGACTGTAACGCACTTAAAACAACTTCATACGATTACAAGGCACCCCATCACTCATGTCAGGACAGGACACGCCCCTAATCTTCAAATCATTTTCACGAAGGATCAGCATTACCAAGAAGCCATACAACGTTATATCCAGAAAGAATCAAAAGCATTGAGTCGCGACAGCAATTGCTCCGCTAGCTTCCAGCTGAACCAACAACATGAAATCATTAATGCAAACGTGGTTATTCCGATTGATTATGTAATGAGCCGAGGCTTACTCCCTGCTTGCATCGTAGAAGAAACAACCCAGGTTATGGGATTACCGAATGATTCTGACTGGGTCTTTCCCAGCATTGCAAACGATAAAAGTAAACTGGATTTACTCACGGGACTGGATTATATTTTACTAAAGCTACTCTACTCGCCAGACTTGAAACCAGGCATGGATCGCCAACAAATTCATCCAATTCTGCAGCATTTATTATACCAATGGAAAACTTCTAACTTGATTCAAGGGGCCAGTAAAAAAGTTAAAGAATCTGGGCTTTATCCCCTCATCTATTGAGGCTCTGTCTTTGCAAGTTCCTGAACCACTAACCCTGCAAGCATGAGTCCAAAAATACCCGGCATATAACTAGCGGTTCCATTCACAACACGCCCTCTCGCTCCTTCAATTTCTTCCATAGGACCCGGTGCTTTTGGAAGCTCTGTCGAAAAAACGACGGGGATGCCTTTTGCAATTCTTTGCTTTTTTAGGCGTTGCCGCATATTTCGAGCCAAACCACATGTATGGGTTTTTGAAATATCTGCAATTAAGATTTTACTCGGATCTATCCTGCGCCCAGCGCCCATGCTTGAAACCACCTTTAAGCCTTTTTGGTACGCCGTTGCCACCAAAGCCACTTTACAGTTAAGACTATCAATCGCATCCACCACATAGTCAAAATCCTCAGAAAGCAGTTCATCCATGTCATCTGGTTTCAGAAACGATTGAATCGTTGTCACTTTACAACTCGGATTAATATCATGGATACGTTGCTTCATCACTTCAGCTTTATTTTCACCCATAGTCGATTCAAGAGCGATAATCTGACGATTTAAATTGGAAGGTGAAACCGAATCATGATCAACAATAGTCAGGGAACCAACCCCTGCTCGTGCCAATGCTTCAATAACAAACCCTCCAACTCCCCCTACTCCTGCAACCAATACATGAGACTGTTGAAGTTGTTGAATGCCTCGTTCTTCAAAGACCAGTAAACTTCTTTCGAAAAGTGGCGTCATGAATCCTTCCTTATAAATAAATTTTCTGCATTAGCCGTTGTTTTCTCTATCACTTCCTGAACAGGACATTCCAGCAGTTCTGCTATTTTTATTGCAACTTTCATTAAACTGGCTAAAGGCGCATCAGAATCCAGGTTCATCCCGAAGGGTGCGTCTGATTCTAATACAAGCCTATCTAATCCAATACACTGCACCAACTCATGATACCGTCTTGCATTTTGATTAAGTAAAACTGAGTTGATGCCAATATGGAGTCCAGCATCAATAAACTGGATGGCCATCTGAGCACCACCCGCAAACCCATGCATGACTCCTTCAACGGGATGATTCTTTAAAAAGTTAAGCATTGGGTTATACGCTTTTAGACAATGAACAGAAACGGGTAAATTATATGTCTGTGCAAGTTGAATTTGCTGCGAAAAAACCAACATTTGGGTTGAGTCATTTGCAGTTACACCTTTTGAAAAATCTAAACCAATCTCGCCGATAGCACTGACTGAATTAGACGCTATTAGCAATTCTAATTGCTCTAACTGAGAAGGATAATCCGATTCAATGAAATAAGGGTGAAGTCCTAAAGCAGCGTGTATGCTTTGAAATTGTTTTGCGAGTTGCAGAGTATCGAACCAATCAGCGGTGGAGCTTCCCACAGAAAGAAACTCAGAAGTGGAATGATTGTTGGCAATCTCTAAATCGTCTGCCAAAGAATGAGAAAATTTCGGATCTGCCAAATGGCAGTGAGTATCAAATAAATAAGACATAAAAAAAGCCAGCTAATGCTGGCTTCTTATTTTAATCTTCAGATTCAGTAGATTCGACTTGAGGACGATCTACTAATTCAACATAAGCCATAGGAGCATTATCACCAGGACGGAATCCACATTTAAGAATGCGGACATATCCACCTGGTCTAGACTCATAACGAGGACCTAATTCTGAAAATAATTTTCCAACCGCTGCTTTGTCACGTAAACGTGAAAAAGCAATACGACGGTTATGAACACTGTCTTGCTTCGCTAATGTAATTAGCGGTTCAGCAACACCACGTAGTTCTTTCGCTTTAGCAACAGTTGTCTTAATCATCTCATGTTCAAACAATGATGCAGACATGTTTCTGAACATCGCTTTACGATGTGAGCTATTACGATTTAATTTACGACCACTTTTACGATGACGCATGGTAGCTTTCCTTTAAATTATGCTGACTCTTTACTAACCAAACTTGAAGGTGGCCAGTTTTCGAGTTTTGTTCCTAAACCTAAACCTCTCTGTGCAAGAACATCTTTAATTTCCTGCAATGATTTTTTACCTAGGTTTGGTGTCTTTAACAAGCTTGATTCAGCTCTTTGAACTAAATCACCAATGTAATAGATTTGTTCTGCTTTTAAACAGTTAGCTGAACGCACTGTCAACTCTAAATCATCAACTGGTTGCAAGAAGATCGGATCAAATTCATTTTCTTCTTCTTCTTGAACAACAATTTCTTTATGTTTTAAATCAACAAAAGCAATTAATTGATAATGCAGTACTGTTGCTGCTTGTTTAATCGCATCTTCTGGATCTAATGTTCCATCAGTGACGACATTCAAGATCAACTTATCTAAATCCGTTCTTTGCTCAACACGAGCATTTTGAACTTCATAACTCACTGTTTTAACAGGACTGAAACTTGCATCCAGTTTTAAAACACCGATGTTAGCTGATTCAGAATCAGTAGACTGTACAGCTGCTCTGTAACCAATCCCTTTTTCGACCTTTAGCTTCATTGAAAGTTCAGCACCCTCACCAAGGTGAGCGATAACAAGATCTGGGTTCATGATTTCAGTATCGTGATTCAACTGAATATCTGCTGCAGTAACTACTGCAGGACCCTTTTTAGACAGTGTCAATTCTGCTTCAGAAGTTTCATTTAATTTAATGGCAACTTCCTTTAAATTAAGCATGATTTCTAAAACATCTTCACGAACACCTTCAATCGCTGAATATTCGTGTAATACACCATCAATTTGTGCTTCAACAATCGCAGCACCCGGCATGGAAGATAATAAGATTCTTCTCAAAGCATTCCCTAGAGTATGCCCAAAACCACGCTCTAGAGGCTCAAGAGTTACACGGCTATTAAAACCGTTAACCGTTTTAATATCTACTAAACGTGGAGTTAGTAGCTGCTCTAACATCTCTTGCATTAGAAGTTATCTCCGTTTCAAAGGGTTTACTTAGAGTAAAGCTCGACAATTAAGTTTTCTGAAATATCAGCAGATAAATCAGAACGATCTGGTACAGTTTTGAAGACACCTTCAAACTTACTAGAATCAACTTCAACCCAACCAACATTACCAGCTTGTGCACTTAATTCTAGTGCCGCTGCAATACGAGATTGGTTACGTGATTTTTCTCTAATACTGATTACATCGCCAGCTGATACTTCATAAGAAGGAATATTTACAGACTGTCCGTTCACTTGAATGGCTTTATGCGATACAAGTTGACGAGCTTCAGCGCGTGTAGATGCAAATCCCATACGATATACAACGTTATCTAAACGGCTTTCTAAAAGCTGAAGAAGATTAACACCTGTAGATCCTTTACGACGATCTGCTTCTTTGTAATATAAACGGAACTTCTTTTCAAGTACGCCATAAATACGACGAACTTTTTGTTTTTCTCTTAACTGTAAACCGTATTCAGTTACGCGTTTACGGCCAGCACCATGCTGACCAGGTAGTTGATCAATTTTACATTTTGATTCGATGCTACGAACACCGCTCTTCAAAAATAGATCCGTACCTTCACGACGTGATAGTTTACACTTTGGACCAATATATCTAGCCATCTTCTACCTCTGAATTTTAAACGCGACGTTTTTTAGGCGGACGACAGCCGTTATGAGGGATTGGTGTCACATCAGAAATTGATGTAATTTTAAAACCAACACTATTTAAACCTCTAACTGCTGAATCACGGCCGGGTCCAGGACCTTTAACCATAACATCCATATTCTTAACACCATATTCTGTCGCCATTTGACCTGCGCGCTCTGCTGCTACCTGTGCAGCAAAAGGAGTACTTTTACGCGACCCACGGAAACCACTTCCTCCGGACGTAGCCCAGCATAGTGCATTTCCTTGACGATCTGTAATGGTAACAATGGTGTTATTAAAAGTTGCATGAACATGTGCAACTGCATCAGTTACAACCTGTTTTGCCTTCTTTTTAACACGTGAATTTGCTTTTGCCATATCTAATCTCTAATTTATGCTTAACGCTTAATAGGTTTTTTAGGACCCTTACGAGTACGAGCATTATTTTTTGTGCGTTGCCCTCTCAATGGAAGACTACGACGATGGCGAATTCCTCGGTAACACCCCATATCCATCAAACGCTTGATGTTCATAGTAACGTCACGACGAAGATCACCTTCAATCTTAAACTTTGTAACTTCTGAACGAAGTGCTTCTAACTGTTCTTCAGTTAGTTCACGAACTTTCGTTGTTGGATCAATATTCACATCTGCACAAATTTTTTGAGCTGTCGTTTGTCCAACCCCGTAGATCGATCTTAATCCAATAACAATATGTTTATTTACTGGAATGTTTACGCCGGCAATACGAGCCATTTTGCGCTCCTTAACTATCCATCTACCGAAAAACGAGCGATTATACTCATTTCTAGGATTAATTACTAGTAGTAACTCTAATTTTCAATAAATTAAAATTACCGACCCTTTAAATTAGCTTTTTTCATCATACTTTCGTATTGACCTGATTGCATGTGAGCTTGAATGTTTGTCATAAAATCCATAACCACAATAACAATAATCAGCAATGATGTTCCACCAAAATAAAAAGGAACATTCCAATACAAAATCAAGAATTCAGGTAACAAACAGACAAGTGTAATATATATTGCACCTGCTAATGTTAAACGACTCATGATTGTATCAATTCTTCTTGCTGTTTGCTGACCAGGGCGAATACCTGGAATATAAGCACCAGATTTTCTCAAGTTATCAGCTGTTTCATTTGGATTGAAAACAATTGCTGTATAGAAAAAACAAAAGAAAATAATCGCCATTGCATAAAATAAAATATACAAAGGCTGACCTGGTGACATTGTTGTTGCAATGTCTTTAAGCCATCCCATATTTTCTGCAGTACCAAACCATCCACCAAGTGTTGCTGGGAATAGAATAATGCTTGAAGCAAAAATTGGTGGAATCACACCCGCCATGTTTAACTTCAATGGCAAATGGCCTTCTTGACCGCCATACAACTTACGGCCACGCATGCGTTGAGCATAATGAATTGGAATACGGCGTTGTCCTCTTTCAACAAAAACAACGAACGCAATCACCAAGAACACTAATGCTAATAACACAAAAGCAGTTATCGCATGCATTGCACCAGTATTAACTTGCTCAAATGTACCGCCAAGTGCAGAAGGTAAACCTGCTACAATACCTGCAAAAATAATTAAAGAAATACCGTTTCCAATACCTCTTTCGGTGATTTGCTCACCTAACCACATTAAGAAAATTGTTCCGCTTACTAAAGTAGCAACGGCAATAACCTTAAATAACAAACCTGGCTCAACAACGACAGACATCCCATTAATATTCTGGGACTCTAATGCTATTGCGACGCCTAGCGCTTGGAATGTTGCTAGCACAACAGTTCCATAACGTGTGTATTGGGTAATTTTTCTTCGACCAGCTTCACCGTCTTTCTTTAACTGCTCAAGGGTAGGAGATACAACCGTCAATAACTGCATAATGATAGAGGCAGAAATATACGGCATAATCCCTAGTGCCAAGATAGAAAGCCTTTGAAGAGCACCACCAGAAAACATGTTAAACATGTCTAAGATCGTACCCTTTTGCTGTTCAAACATAGCAGCCAGCGCAACTGGGTCAATCAAAGGAACAGGAATATGAGTTCCTAAACGGTAAACAATTAATGCACCTAAGACAAAAAATATTTTTTGGCTCAACCCACCTGTGCCTGAATTTTCAATTGACTGACTATTCATAATCAAACTTCTACTGATCCGCCGGCAGCTTCAATAGTAGCTTTGGCGCCAGCAGTTACTTTCAGACCAGAAATTTTAACTGCTTTTTTCATCTCACCGCTATTGATTACTTTAACCGTCTTGATTTTTTCTGAAATAAGGTTTGCAGCTTTTAATGCTGGCAAATCAATGACATCAGAATCAACTGAAGATAATACATCTAAACGAATCTCCGCTGCATAAGCAGACTTTCTAGATGTAAAACCAACCTTTGGAAGACGGCGTTGCAATGGCATCTGACCACCTTCAAAACCAATTTTTGGCATTCCGCCAGAACGTGACTTTTGACCTTTATGACCTCTACCAGCCATTTTTCCGTTTCCAGAACCTTGGCCACGACCTTTACGCTTCGCAAGTTTCTTTGCGCCTTCAGCAGGCTTTAAAGTATTTAAATGCATATTATGCTTCCTCTACTTTAAGCAAATAGGAAACTTTATTGATCATTCCTCTATTTTCAGGAGTGTCAATAACCGCTACTGTTTGGTGCATTTTTCTCAAACCTAAACCAGACACACAAGCTTTGTGTGCTGGCAAACGTCCAATAGTGCTTTTAACCAAAGTAACATTGACTAATTTCTTATCTGACATTTTATTCACCTAAAATTTCTTCAACTGATTTACCACGTTTTGCAGCAATCAGTTCTGGGCTACTCATTCCTGTCAAAGCATTAACGGTTGAACGAACAACGTTTACTGGACGAGTTGTACCAACACATTTTGCTAATACGTCTTTTACACCAGCTGCTTCTAATACTGCGCGCATCGCACCACCCGCGATAATTCCCGTACCATCAGAGGCAGGTAACATCACGATATTGGCAGCACCTTGTTTAAAGTTAATAGGATACTGCAATGTACCACCATCTAGGTGAACATCTTTCATATTACGACGAGCTTTTTCCATTGCTTTTTTAATGGCAACAGGAACTTCATTCGCCTTACCACTTCCATAGCCAACACGACCTTCACCGTCACCAACAACAGTTAAAGCAGAAAAACCAAACACTCGACCACCTTTCACAACTTTTGCGACACGGCGGACAGAGACTAATTTTTCAACAAGACCATCTTGACCTTCTTGTAATTCCTTTGAAGACATTGTAATCCCTTCTTTTAAAATTGAAGACCGTTCTCTCGAGCAGAATCTGCCAAGACTTGAACGCGTCCATGATATTTAAAACCAGAGCGGTCAAATGCAACAGATTCAATACCCGCAGCCTTAGCCTTTTCCGCTATTGACTTACCAACGAGTTCAGCCGCTTCTTTGTTTCCACCAAAAGCAACTTGCTTTTTAATATCTGCTTGGACTGTAGAGCATGAAGCAACAACAGATGAACCATCTGAAGAGATAATCTGAGCATAAATATGCTTAGGCGTGCGATGCACACAAAGACGAGCTCTATCTTGTGAACCAAGTTTTGCTCTAGTCTTTTTTGCTCTACGAAGTCGGGTAGCTTTCTTATCCATTTATATTCCCAACCTTTATTTTTTCTTAGCTTCTTTACGCAAGATATATTCATCAGCATATTTAACACCTTTACCTTTATAAGGTTCAGGAGGTCTATACCCACGAATTTCAGCAGCAACTTGACCAACAACTTGCTTATCTGCGCCTTTAACTACGATTTCAGTCTGGCTTGGTGTTTCAACCGTCACACCCTCAGGTAGCTCATGATTGACTGGATGAGAAAAACCTAACGTTAAGTTAAGCACTTTACCTTGTGCCTGTGCTCTATAACCGACACCGACCAATTGTAATTTCTTTTCAAATCCTTCAGTAACACCTAACACCATATTATTAATGATAGATCTCGCTGTACCAGCTTGTGCCCATGCATTCTTACTTTCGCTCTTCGGCGCCACTGTTACAACACCGTCTTCTAGAGATACTGAAACAGCATGGTTAAATGTTTTAGACAATGCACCCTTTGATCCTTTTACAGACACATCAGTTCCATTGATCGTTACATCTACACCAGATGGTAAAGTAATAGGAGATTTTGCAATTCTTGACATTGTTTATCTCCCTTAAGCTATATAACAAATAATCTCACCGCCGATACCCGCTTTACGCGCATCACGATCAGACATGATTCCTTTAGAAGTTGAAACTACAGCAACTCCTAAACCACCGATTACTTTTGGCAACTCATCTTTATTCTTATAAACACGCAAACCTGGACGGCTTACACGCTTAAGCATTTCAATGACTGGTTGACCTTCAAAATACTTCAAATCAACCGATAATTCTGACTTACCATTCTTATCACTTACGCTGTATGAACTAACATACCCTTCACCCGTTAATACTTTTGCGACTGCAACTTTAACTTTTGATGAAGGCATAACAACATTCGAATGACCAGCAATTTGACCATTACGAATACGAGTTAGCATATCAGCTATTGGATCAGACATACTCATAAATATTTATCCTTACCAACTTGCTTTTCTTAAACCAGGAACATCACCCTGCATTGCTAACTGTCTTAGCATGTTACGTGACAACCCAAATTTTCTGTAAACACCATGAGGACGTCCTGTTAATCTACAACGATTCTGTTGTCTAGCAGGAGAAGCGTTTCTTGGAAGTTTTGCCAACTTATCCATTGCTTCCATACGTTCTTCAAAGCTTAGAGACATATCAACAGATGCTTTTTTTAACTCAGCTCTTTTTGCTGAATATTTAGCAACCATCTTTGCTCTTTTCTTTTCTCTTTCAATCATTGATTGCTTTGCCATGAGAAACCTCTATTGCTTTTTAAATGGAAAATTAAAGGCTTCTAAAAGAGCTTTTGCTTCTTCATTTGTTGAAGCAGTCGTTGCAAAGTTGATATCCATTCCACGAATTTTATCAACCTTTTCAAATTCAATTTCAGGGAAAATGATTTGCTCTTTCACACCTAAATTGTAATTACCTCGACCATCAAACGCATTTCCTTTAACACCTTGGAAATCACGAACTCGTGGCAAAGCAACATTAATCAATCTATCCAAAAACTCATACATTTTGGCCCCACGAAGTGTCACTTTACAACCAAGTGGATATCCATCACGTACTTTAAAACTTGCAACAGAGCGTCTTGCAAGCGTTTTAACAGGCTTCTGACCAGTAATCGCTTCCATATCTGACACTGCATTATCAAGTATTTTCTTGTCACCAATTGCTTCACCAACGCCCATATTGATCGTAATCTTTGTGAGTTTTGGAGCTTGCATTACTGACTTATAACCAAATTTTTCGACTAACGCCGGAATAACTTGATCATTATAAATTTTTTGTAATCTTGCCATATTTCAACCTACTTAAGCATCAACCGACTTGCCATTAGACTTAAAGAAACGTGTTTTCACATCTCCTTCAACTCTAACACCAACACGGTCCGCTTTTTTTGTTTCAGGATTGTATAAAGCAACATTAGAAGCATCAACAGGCATTTCTTTAGAAACAATACCACCTTGTTCACCCGTCATAGGGTTAGGTTTAACATGTTTCTTAGCCAAATTAATTCCATCTACTATTAGCTTACCATTTTGCATAACTTGAGAAACTGAACCGCGTTTCCCTTTGTCTTTTCCAGCAATAACGATAACCTCATCACCTTTTCTTAGACGATTCATTATCAGTTCCTTATAAAACTTCTGGAGCTAGCGAAACGATTTTCATAAATTTATCGTTACGTAGCTCACGTGTTACTGGGCCAAAAATACGTGTTCCGATAGGCTCTAGCTTAGTATTAAGAATAACAGCAGCATTACCATCAAACTTAATCTTTGAACCATCTGGACGTCTTACGCCTTGCGCCGTACGAACGACAACCGCATCAAAAACATCACCTTTTTTGACTTTGCCGCGAGGTGCAGCCTCTTTAACAGCTACTTTAATAACATCACCAACACTCGCATAGCGACGCTTAGAACCGCCCAGTACCTTAATACATTGGACCTTTCTTGCACCACTATTGTCAGCGACATCAAGTACAGTTTGCATTTGAATCATGATGGAACTCCATCCATAAAATTTAAATAACACAAAAACCGCCAAAATAACTAGTCCCTTTTTACAGGCTTGGTTATTAAGGCGGTGAAAAATTTGGGCAATTATATCAGATTGATATCAAAAGTCTACTTTTATTACAACGCAGCTTTTTCGTCAATTGAAACCAATGACCAAGTCTTTCTCTTAGAGAAAGGGGTACATTCTGAAATGGTGACTCTATCACCAACTCCGCAAGCATTATCAGCATCATGTGCCATAACTTTTGTAGACTTTCTAACAAACTTTTTATATTTAGGATGCTTAATATAACGGTTTGTCATAACTACAACTGATTTGTCCATGCCGTTGCTAACAACAACACCTTGCATTGTACGTGCTTTATTTTCACTACCAGCCATTCTTATTTACTCACTTTTTGACGAATGATGGTTTTAACTCGTGCAACAGAACGACGAACAGTTTTTAACTGTGCGCTATTCGACAACTGACCAGTCGCATGTTGCATTCTTAAGTTAAATTGCTCTTGAAGAAGATTTAGTAAATCTTCTCTAAGCTCTTCAACTGACTTTTCTTTTAATTCTGAAGTCATCTTACATCACCGTTCTTGTTACAAATTGTGTTTTGAAAGGAAGTTTTGCAGCAGCAAGCTCAAATGCTTCTCTTGCAACAACTTCATCAACACCTTGCATTTCATAAAGGACACGACCAGGTTGAACCTGAGCAACCCAGTACTCTACACTACCTTTACCTTTACCCATACGAACCTCAAGAGGTTTATTGGTAATCGGCTTATCAGGAAATACACGAATCCAAATCTTAGCACCACGCTTTACTTTACGTGTCATAACACGACGGGCTGCTTCAATTTGACGTGAAGTCATACGACCACGCTCCATTGCCTTCAAACCGAATTCACCAAAGCTAATTTTGTTACCAACATTAGCAAGACCGCGGTTACGTCCTTTATGCATCTTTCTAAATTTTGTACGTTTTGGCATTAACATAACAAGTATTCCTTTTATTTACGGCCTTTCTTGCCTTTAGATTGTTTCTTGTCATCACTTACCATTGAAATTTTTTCTAGCTTTTCACCTTTAAAGATCCAAACTTTAACCCCAATTTTACCGTAAGTGGTATCTGCTTCGAAAGTCGCGTAATCAATGTCAGCACGAAGTGTATGAAGAGGAACACGTCCTTCTCTATACCACTCAGCACGTGCAATTTCTGCACCATTTAAACGACCAGAAACATTTACTTTAATACCTTGCGCACCTAAACGCATTGCATTACTTACCGCACGCTTCATAGCACGACGGAACTGGATACGCTTCTCTAATTGCTGTGCAATTCCTTCAGCGACCAACTTAGCATCTAATTCAGGCTTCTTGATTTCTTCGATATTAATGTTAACCGGCATCCCAGTTTTAGCAATCAAAGCTTGCTTTAATTTTTCAATATCTTCACCTTTCTTACCAATCACAACACCTGGACGAGCGGTGTGAATAGTAACACGAACACCGTTTGCAACGCGTTCGATGTTAATTTGGCTCACTGAAGCATGTTTTAGCTTTTCATTTAACTCTTTTCGGATTTCGATATCACTGATAAGGAAATCAGAATAGTTTTTGCTATCCGCATACCAGCGAGCATTCCAATCTTTGGTAATCCCTAATCGGATCCCAATCGGATGTACTTTTTGACCCATTCTGACTCTCCTTACTTATCGCCAACAGTAACAGTAATATGACTGATACGTTTTAGGATACGATTTCCACGACCTTTTGCTCTAGCACGCATACGTTTCATGATAGGCCCTTCATTGACATAAGCTTCAGTTACCTTTAGCTCATCAATATCTGCACCTTCATTATTTTCTGCATTCGCAATAGCCGAATTCAATACTTTGCTCATCAACTCAGAGGCCTTTTTATCACTAAAAGCCAATATATTTACAGCTGCTTCAACATCTTTTCCACGAATTAAATCCGCTACAAGACGCGCTTTCTGAGGAGAAATACGAGCAAATCTATGAGTAGCACTAACCTGCATGTTATCTCTCCTTATTTAGATTTTTTATCAGCTGCATGACCGCGATATGTACGGGTCATTGAAAACTCACCAAGCTTATGTCCGACCATGTTTTCTGAAACATAGACAGGAATATGCTCTTTACCGTTGTGAACTGCAATCGTCAAACCAATCATATCAGGAAGAATCATAGATCTTCTTGACCATGTTTTTATTGGACGTTTATTACCAGATTCTTGTGCCTCCATCACCTTTTTTACAAGGTGATGATCTACAAAAGGTCCTTTTTTAACTGAACGTGGCATAGGGTCCTTCCTTATTTATTTCTACGACGTACGATCATTCTGTCAGTACGTTTATTACTACGTGTCTTCTTACCTTTGGTCGGAACACCCCATGGTGTAACTGGGTTACGACCACCTGAAGTACGACCTTCACCACCACCATGAGGGTGATCAACCGGGTTCATTGCAACACCACGTACAGTTGGACGAACACCTTTCCAACGCTTAGCACCAGCTTTCCCAAGCTTTCTAAGTGAATGTTCTTGGTTTCCAACTTCACCGATAGTTGCACGACAATCAGCTAAGATTTTTCTCATCTCACCTGAACGCAGTTTAACTAAAACATAAGCACCATCACGCCCAGCAATTTGAGCATAAGCACCAGCACTTCGAGCGATTTGAGCACCTTTACCTGGTCTCATTTCTAATGCGTGTACGACAGTACCAACTGGAATATTTCTTAACGGCAAGGCATTTCCAGCCTTAATAGAAACATGCTCACCAGACTCAACAGGATCACCTGCTTTAACATGTCTTGGTGCAAGAATATAACGTCTTTCACCATCCGCATATTTCAACAGCGCGATGTGTGCTGTTCTGTTTGGATCATATTCTAAGCGCTCTACAACCGCAGCGACACCATCTTTGTTTCTTTTGAAATCAATTTGACGATAATGTTGCTTGTGACCACCACCTTGGTGTCTTACTGTAATGCGACCATTAGAGTTACGACCACCAGATTTAGATTTCTTTTCTAGCAATGCTGAAAAAGGTTTGCCTTTATGCAAATCTGGTTCAACAACACTTACGACAAAACGACGACCTGGTGATGTAGGTTTTGATTTTTTAATTATAGCCATGACAAACCCTCTTATTCAGCACCAACAAAATCAATCTCTTGCCCAGGAGCTAAACGTACAATAGCTTTTCTCAAACCATTACGCTTACCTACTCGACCTTTAAAGACTTTTGTTTTGCCTTTAATATTGATCATGTTTACAGATTGAACCTTTACATCAAACAATGATTCAACCGCTTGTTTAACTTCAGGCTTTGTTGCATTAGGCACAACCTTGAAAATATACTGCTCAGAAGCATCCGCCATCAAAGCTGATTTTTCTGAGACATGAGGAGCCAATAATACTTTTAGTAAACGTTCTTTACTCATGCTAGCTTCTCCTCAAGTTGCTTAATCGCACCTTGCGTTACTACAATCGACTTAAAACCTACTAAACTGACCGGATCAATTGAGGCAACATCACACACATCTGCATGATATAAATTGCGTGCTGACAAATATAAATACTCATCAAAACCTTCTGTAATAACTAAAGCATCTTTCAGGTTCAAAGTATTCAATTTAGCCACAAAGTCTTTCGTCTTAGGTGCTTCTATTTTAAAGTCATCAACGACTACTAATCTTTCTGTACGTGCTAACTCTGAAAAAATCGCTTTCATCGCACCACGGTACATTTTTTTATTCACTTTCTGAGAAAAGTCACGGTTATGGCCTGGGAATGCACGCCCACCACCAATCCAGATTGGACCACGACTGGTACCCGCACGCGCACGACCTGAACCTTTCTGAGCCCATGGTTTTGCACCACCACCTCTTACTGCTGAACGATTTTTCTGACCTTTCGTACCAGAACGTGCACCAGCTAGATAAGCGTTAACAACTTGATGAACAAGGGCTTCGTTAAATTCAGCACCAAAAATGGCTTCTGAAACCTTAACTGATCCCGCTTCTTTTCCACTTGCTAATTCAATTAATTTTAAATCCATCACGCCCACCTTATTTAATTGCCTTGCGAACAATAACGGTACTACCTTTTGCGCCAGGCAAAGCACCTTTGATCAACAGTAATGAATTTTCAACATCAACCTTAACCAACTCAAGATTAAGCGTTGTTTGTTTTACATTCCCCATATGACCGGCCATCTTTTTCCCCTTGAATACTCTTCCAGGAGTTTGGTTTTGACCAATTGAACCAGGTGCACGGTGAGAAATAGAGTTACCATGAGTTGCATCTTGCATTTTAAAGTTATGTCTTTTGACACCACCTTGAAAACCTTTACCTTTAGTTGTGCCAGACACATCAACTACTGCAACATCATTAAATTTTTCGACTGTAATTTCAGAACCAGGCTCTAAACCTTCTGCTTCTGAAACATCATCTAATCTAAACTCCCACAAACCTTGACCAGCTTCTACACCAGCTTTTGCATAATGACCAGCTTCAGGCTTTGAAACACGACCAGCGTGCTTTGAACCGAAAGTAACCTGAATGGCATCATAACCATCAGTTTCATTATTTTTGATTTGTGTTATGCGGTTTGGTGAAACCTCCACCACCGTCACAGGAGTCGATACACCATCCTCGTTAAATACACGAGTCATACCAACTTTGGTACCAATGACACCAATACCCATATCGTTACCTCATTATTATTTCTACATTAACCATTTCGATTGATGGTTAACAACCAAGCTAATTATCTTAGCTCTAACTGTACATCCACACCTGCTGCAAGATCTAACTTCATCAATGCATCAACTGTTTTATCTGTCGGATCAACGATATCCAACAAACGCTTATGTGTACGAATTTCATACTGGTCACGCGCATCTTTGTTAACATGCGGTGAAACCAACACTGTAAAACGCTCTTTACGGGTAGGCATTGGAATAGGGCCCTTAACCTGAGCGCCTGTTCTTTTAGCTGTTTCCGTAATTTCACGAGCAGACTGATCAATCAAACGATGATCGAAAGCCTTCAAGCGAATACGAATATTTTGAGTCGCCATAATAATCTTTTTCTCATATTACAAAAAAAGAAAAGCAGTGACATGAATATAGCCACTGCTCACTAAGGTTGCGGATTGTAACAATAAATCAAAATACTTTCAAGCATTTAATTTATTGTTTTCTAAACATTATTTAATCAATAATTTTAGCAACAACACCCGCACCAACTGTACGTCCACCTTCACGAATCGCGAAACGTAAACCTTCGTTCATCGCGATCGGGTTGATTAACTCTACAGTCATTTGCACGTTATCACCAGGCATAACCATTTCTGTTCCTGCTGGTAGTTCACATGCACCTGTTACATCTGTTGTACGGAAGTAGAACTGTGGACGATATCCTTGGAAGAATGGTGTATGACGACCACCTTCATCTTTTGATAGTACATACACTTCTGCTTCGAACTTAGTATGTGGTGTTACTGTACCCTTATGAGCAAGTACTTGACCACGTTCGATATCTTCACGCTTAGTACCACGCAATAGGATACCTACGTTATCCCCTGCTTCACCTTGGTCAAGCAGCTTACGGAACATTTCAACACCTGTTACAGTTGTAGTTGTTGTTGGACGGATACCGACGATTTCGATTTCTTCACCAACTTTTACAACACCTGTTTCAACACGACCTGTTGCAACCGTTCCACGACCTTGGATTGAGAAGATATCTTCTACAGGCATTAGGAATGGTTTATCTGTTTGACGTGTTGGTTCTGGGATGTATGTATCCAATGCATCTACCAAACGACCGATTGATGGCTCACCAATTTCTGATTGATCACCTTCGATAGCTTTAAGAGCTGACCCCATGATTACCGGTGTATCATCACCTGGGAAATCATAAGTATCTAGAAGTTCACGAACTTCCATTTCTACTAGCTCTAGCAATTCTTCATCATCAACCATGTCAGCTTTGTTTAGGTAAACAACGATGTATGGCACACCTACCTGACGAGATAGAAGAATGTGCTCACGCGTTTGTGGCATTGGGCCATCTGCTGCTGAACATACTAGGATTGCACCGTCCATCTGTGCCGCACCTGTGATCATGTTTTTTACATAGTCGGCGTGACCTGGGCAGTCTACGTGAGCATAGTGACGTGTTTCTGACTCATACTCAACGTGTGCTGTTGAGATAGTAATACCACGCTCACGCTCTTCCGGTGCGTTATCGATGTTAGCGTAGTCTTTTGCTTCGCCACCGAATTTTTTACCTTGTACAATTGTTAGAGCCGCTGTAAGAGTTGTTTTACCATGGTCAACGTGACCAATCGTACCAACGTTTACGTGCGGCTTACTACGTTCAAACTTTTCTTTTGCCATTTTAAAAATCCTAATTAAACTTTAAATTTTAAATTATTCACCCTTCTGGGCTTTAGCAATAATCTCTTCTTGGATATTAGAAGGCGCATCATTATATTTCAAGAATGTCATACTATAGTTTGCACGACCTTGAGTTAAAGAACGCATCTGGTTGGAATACCCAAACATTTCAGAAAGTGGCACTTCTGCTTTAATTGATTTACCAGAAGCAATATCATCCATACTTGAAACCATCCCACGACGTCTATTCAAGTCACCGATAATATCTCCCATATATTCTTCAGGAGTTGTCACTTCAACCGCCATAACCGGCTCAAGAATTACTGGATTTGCTTGGGTAACACCATTTTTAATACCCATACCAGCTGCAACACTGAAAGCCATTTCGTTAGAGTCCACATCATGGTAAGAACCATCAATTAACTCAACAGAAACATCAACCATAGGGAAGCCAGCAATAACACCATTTTCTAATTGTTGCTGTGCACCTTTCTCAACAGCACCAATATACTCACGAGGTACAGCACCACCAACAATACTGTTGATAAACTCAAAACCTGACCCAGCTTCACGAGGAGAGATTTTAAATACAACATGACCATACTGACCACGACCACCGGACTGACGAACAAACTTCCCATCCGCTTCTACTGGCTTCTTAATGGTTTCACGGTATGAAACTTGTGGAGCACCAATATTCGCTTCCACATTGAACTCACGCTTCATACGATCAACAATGATGTCCAAGTGAAGCTCACCCATACCTGAAATAATGGTTTGATTGGTTTCTTCGTCTGTTTTAACTCGGAAAGAAGGATCTTCCGCAGCCAACTTCTGAAGAGCAATCCCCATTTTTTCTTGGTCCGCTTTTGTTTTAGGCTCAATCGCGATCGAGATTACTGGATCCGGAAATTCCATACGCTCCAAGATAATTTTATTATCTGGATCACACAACGTATCACCTGTAGTCGTATCTTTTAGACCAACGGCACAAGCAATTTCACCTGCACGAACTTCTTTAATCTCTTCACGAGAGTTAGAGTGCATCTGCAGAATACGTCCTACACGCTCACGCTTACTCTTCACTGAATTGTAAACTGGACTACCTGCCGTCAACACACCTGAATAAACACGGAAGAAAGTTAGCGTCCCAACATAAGGGTCCGTCATAACCTTAAATGCCAATGCTGCAAAAGGCTCATCATCTGTTGAATGACGTTCAGCTTTTGTACCATCTTCTAATTCACCCTGTATCGCAGGAACATCAGATGGTGCAGGCATATACTCAATAACCGCATCCAATAATGCTTGAACACCTTTATTTTTAAAGGCAGAACCACAGAACATTGGAACAATTTCAACATCAATACAACGCTGACGAATACCGGCTTTAATTTCCTCTTCAGAAAGATCACCTTCTTCCAAGTACTTATCCATTAATTCTTCATTAGCTTCTGCTGCAGACTCAACCATCTTTTCGCGCCATTCTTGACACAACTCAACCATATCTTCTGGGATATCTTCATAGGTATATTTCATCCCCATGTTTTCTTCTTCCCAGTAAATTGCTTTCATTTTGACAAGATCAACTACACCACGGAAAGTTTCTTCTGCACCAATAGGCAACTGCATAGGAACCGGCAACGCACCCAAACGATCAATAACCATTTGATTTACGTTTAAAAAGTTCGCTCCAGCACGGTCCATTTTATTAACAAAGCCCATACGTGGCACGCCATACTTATCCGCTTGACGCCAGACTGTTTCAGACTGAGGCTCAACACCACTTACTGAACAAAAACACGTTACAGCACCATCAAGAACACGCAATGAACGCTCTACTTCAATCGTAAAGTCAACGTGCCCTGGAGTATCGATAATGTTAATACGATGCTCAGGAAACTGCTGCGCCATCCCGCTCCAGTGAGTAGTCGTTGCTGCAGAAGTAATTGTAATACCACGCTCTTGCTCTTGCTCCATCCAGTCCATGGTTGCACCACCATCATGCACCTCACCAATTTTGTGAGAAACACCTGTGTAGAACAAAATACGCTCTGTTGTTGTGGTTTTACCCGCATCAATGTGGGCCATGATACCGATATTACGATATCTTTCAATTGGGGTCTTACGTGCCACGTTAATTAACCTTTTAATTTAATTCTAAAATAATAAAGGCCCTAACCGGGCCCAATTTAGATTACCAACGGAAATGTGAAAACGCTTTGTTCGCTTCCGCCATTCGATGAGTATCTTCTTTCTTCTTAATCGCAGAACCGCGATTTTCGAGAGCATCTGATAATTCACCAGCTAAGCGCAACATCATGCCTTTCTCACTACGCTTACGAGCAGCTTCTACAATCCATCTCATCGCTAGAGCTGTCTTACGCTCTGAACGCACTTCAACTGGTACTTGGTAAGTTGCACCACCCACACGGCGAGATTTAACCTCTACCATCGGGCCAACATTTTCCAAAGCTTCTCTCAGTAGCACTGCATGCTCGCCGCCTTTTTTTCTATCTACAACAACATCTAATGCATCATAGACAATTTTTTCAGCGACAGCTTTTTTACCACTGACCATAATCATGTTTACAAACTTTGTTAATGTTGTATCACCAAACTTTGGATCTGGTAAAACTTGTCTTTTAGGTATTTCTCTTCTTCTTGCCATTCTTACTCTTCCGGTATAAATTTACACTAATTATTGCAAAACGTATGTTAAGGAATTATTACCCCTTAGGACGCTTCGCACCGTACTTAGAACGACCTTGTTTACGACCATCTACACCTGCGCAATCCAGAGAACCACGAACTGTATGATAACGTACACCAGGTAAATCTTTTACACGACCACCGCGAATTAAAATCACGGAGTGTTCTTGCAAGTTGTGACCTTCACCACCGATATAACTAGAAACTTCATATCCGTTAGTTAAGCGTACACGTGCAACTTTACGTAGGGCAGAGTTAGGCTTTTTAGGGGTTGTTGTATAAACACGCGTACATACTCCACGACGTTGAGGACAAGCCTCTAGCGCAGGTACATTTGACTTTTTCATCTTATCTTTACGCGGCTTACGCACCAACTGGTTAATAGTAGCCATTAATTCTCACTCCATCTTAAGATCTAAATCTTAATTACTAAAAATCCATGGGCTAAAAAAGCCCATGAGTAAGGTTGAGGAATTTTAGTGATCCCCAAACACATTGTCAAGCATAAGTTTATGAATTTATTCAATGAATCATTCAGTTGTTTGCTCGACACTCTCTGTTATAGAAATAGTTTCTTCAACTACTTCTTCTTGAACAGCGCTTTCATCATCCGTGTTCATAAACGCCGCTAACTCACGTTGAGTTTTTTCACTCGCTTCCTTGCGAGCCTTATGATAAGCGAACCCTGTTCCGGCTGGAATCAAACGACCTACAATAACGTTTTCTTTCAACCCGACCAGTTTATCTTCTTTTCCACTTACAGCAGCTTCCGTTAATACACGAGTTGTTTCCTGGAAAGACGCAGCGGAAATAAAGGATTCTGTGGCTAACGAAGCCTTAGTAATCCCCAGTAACACTCTTTGGTAAGAAGCTTCTACAGAGCCTTCATCAGAAACTTTTTCATTCATCTCAAGCACTCTTGCAAACTCAGCCTGTTCACCTTTGATCAAGCTTGTATCACCAGTTGAGCGAACTTCAACTTTTCTTAACATCTGACGGACTACCGTTTCAATATGTTTATCGTTAATTCTTACACCTTGTAAACGATATACATCCTGAACTTCATCAACAATATATTTAGTAAGCCTCTCAACACCCAATAGTCTCAAAATATCATGTGGATTAGGGTTACCATCAACAACAATATCCCCTTTCTCGACGCGCTCACCTTCAAACACATCAACTGAACGCCATTTTGGAATCAACGTTTCGTGTTGCTCTCCGCTGTCCTGAGTAATCACTAAACGTTGTTTACCTTTAGTTTCTTTACCAAAACCAACCACACCAGATACCTCTGCCATGATTGCTGGCTCTTTCGGCACTCTAGCTTCAAACAAGTCTGCCACTCGAGGAAGCCCCCCAGTAATATCTTTAGTTTTTGAAGATTCCTGAGGAATTCTTGCCAAAATATCACCTGCACCAACCTTATCAGACTGGTTAACGACGACCACCGAGTTTTCCGGTAGGTAATACATTGCTGGTGTTTGTGTTCCAGGGAATGGTACAACTTCACCTTTATCATCCACCAACTGGATATAAGGTCTTAACTCTTTAGTCGCTGAAGAACGCTCTTTAGAGCTTTTAACAACGTGAGTCGTCAACCCTGTCAGTTCATCTACATGTTCTTCTACAGCACCTTCAAAATTACCAAATTGAATAATCCCTTCAGCTTCAGTGATAATCGGATGTGTATGCGCATCCCATGTTGCTAGTACATTACCAGAAGTCACATCAATGCCGTCTTTAACATTCAGCATCGAACCATAAGGAATCTTATACCTTTCTTTCTCTCTCCCTAAACTATCTAGGATAGAAATTTCCCCTGAACGTGAAGTCACCACAACCTGATTTTCAGTGTTTTTAATGGTTTTTAAGTTATCAAATTTAACTTTACCTTCATGCTTCACTTCAACCTGACTTTGCGCCGTTGAAGCAGATGCCGTACCACCGATATGGAATGTACGCATGGTTAACTGTGTACCTGGCTCACCGATTGATTGTGCAGCCATAACCCCAACTGCTTCACCCAGATTCACCATATGGCCTCGTGCCAAATCACGACCATAACACTTCTGACAAATACCAAACTTCGTTTCACAGGTAATTGGAGAATGTACTTTAACGGCATCAACACCAGATTCATCGATTAGGTTTACTAAACGCTCATCAAGTAATGTACCCTTTTCTACAATAATTTCGCCATCTAGACCAGCGACATCTTCTGCAACAACACGGCCTAGAATTCGCTCTTTAAGTTCCTCTACAACTTCACCACCTTCAACATGTGGTGCCATTGTAATACTAGCTTCAGTTCCGCAGTCAGGCTCTGTAACAACTACATCTTGAGCAACATCGACTAAACGACGAGTCAAATAACCTGAGTTTGCCGTTTTCAATGCGGTATCTGCCAGACCTTTACGAGCCCCGTGTGTGGAGATAAAGTACTGAAGTACATTCAACCCTTCACGGAAGTTTGCAGTGATCGGAGTCTCAATGATAGAACCATCTGGTTTAGCCATTAAACCACGCATACCACCTAGCTGGCGCATCTGAGCAACAGAACCACGAGCACCAGAATCAGCCATCATATAAACCGAGTTAAAAGAGGTTTGCTTAACATCTTTTCCTTCAGCATCCGTAACAGTTTCAAACTGAAGCTCTTCCATCATTGATTTTGTGACTAATTCATTAGTATGAGACCAAATATCAACAACTTTATTGTAACGCTCACCTTCAGTGACTAACCCTTGCGCAAACTGTCTCTGAATTTCTGTTACCTGATCATCAGCACGCTCAATAATTGATGCTTTATCATCTGGAATAAGCATGTCATCTGAACAAAAAGATAAACCAGCAAGTGTAGACCACTTGAACCCTGCATACATAAGCTGGTCAGCAAAAATCACTGTTTCTTTAGGCCCAAGAAGACGATAACAGGCGTTCAAGGCTTTAGAGATATTCTTTTTTGTTAAATTAAGATTTAACAAATCAAAGCCAAGACCTTTAGGCAGAATTCTCAACAAAAGGGCTCGCCCTACAGTTGTATCAACAAGACCTTTCTTAACAGATTCAACACCTGCATCATCAATAATAGTTTCTTCAATCTTTAATTTAATCTTGGTATGTACATGAACCGCTTTAGCATCTAAGGCACGCTGTACTTCCATCCAGTTAGAGAATGCTTTTCCTTCCCCTTTTGCGTTTACTTTTTCACGGGTAATATAGTAAAGCCCTAATACAACATCCTGTGATGGCACGATAATAGGATCACCATTTGCAGGAGATAATAAGTTATTAGTCGACATCATCAGGGTTCTGGCTTCAAGCTGCGCTTCTAGTGAAAGAGGCACGTGGACGGCCATTTGGTCACCATCAAAGTCGGCGTTAAAGGCAGAACAAACCAATGGGTGCAAGTTAATTGCTTTCCCTTCAATCAAGACAGGCTCAAATGCTTGAATCCCAAGTCTATGAAGCGTTGGGGCACGGTTCAACAGAACTGGGTGCTCACGAATGACTTCGTCCAAAACATCCCAAACCTCTGGCAAACCTTGTTCAACCATCTTTTTAGCAGCTTTAATTGTCGTAGCCAAACCACGCTTTTGAAGCTTACTGAAAATAAAAGGCTTAAACAGCTCTAAAGCCATTTTCTTAGGCAGCCCACACTGGTGCAATCGCAACGATGGACCAACAACAATAACGGAACGACCAGAGTAATCCACACGCTTACCAAGTAAGTTCTGACGGAAACGACCTTGCTTACCTTTGATCATATCAGCTAAGGATTTTAATTGGCGTTTGTTTGTTCCTGTAACAGCTCTTCCACGACGCCCGTTATCAAGCATCGAATCAACCGACTCTTGAAGCATACGCTTTTCATTACGAACAATAATGTCTGGCGCCATCAAATCTAATAATCTTTTTAAACGATTATTACGATTGATCACTCGACGGTATAAATCATTCAAATCAGATGTGGCAAAACGACCACCATCCAAAGGCACCAACGGTCTTAACTCTGGCGGCAACACTGGAAGCACATCTAAAATCATCCATTCAGGCTTATTTCCTGATTGAACAAACGAGTCAATCAATTTTAGACGCTTAGAAATTTTCTTCTGCTTGGTTTCTGAGCTGGTTGCTTCCATTTCTTCGCGCAAGCGTGTTGCTTCTGCGTCAAGATCAATCGCTTGTAGCATTTTCTTGATGGCCTCAGCACCCATTTGAGCTTCAAATTCATCACCATATTCATCCATCGCATCTAAGTATTCTTCTTCACTTAGCAACTGCCATGGTTCAAGCGGTGTTAAACCTGGGTCAACAACCATAAAGGCTTCAAAATAAAGCACCGCTTCAATCTCTTTCAATGTCATATCTAACATTAAACCGATTCTTGAAGGTAATGACTTTAGAAACCAAATATGAGCAACAGATGTAGCTAGGTCGATATGCCCCATACGCTCACGACGTACTTTAGACTGAGTAACTTCTACACCACATTTCTCACAGATAACACCGCGATGCTTTAAGCGCTTGTATTTACCACACAAACATTCGTAATCACGGATTGGGCCAAATATCTTGGCACAGAACAATCCGTCACGCTCAGGCTTGAAGGTACGATAATTAATAGTTTCAGGCTTTTTAACCTCACCAAAGGACCACGAACGGATCTTTTCAGGAGAAGCAAGAGTAACTTTTATCGTATCGAAGTCACTTGATACATTTTGTTTTTTTAGAAATCCTAATAAATCTTTCATTATTCTTGCTCCAACTCAATATCAATACCCAAGGCACGAATTTCTTTACGTAATACACTGAATGACTCAGGAATACCTGGTTCCATGTATTCATTACCATCGACAATATTTTTATACATGCGTGTACGACCATTTAAATCATCTGATTTAACTGTCAACATTTCTTGTAATGTAAATGCTGCCCCATATGCTTCTAGAGCCCACACTTCCATCTCACCAAATCGCTGACCACCAAATTGTGCCTTACCACCTAATGGTTGCTGTGTAACTAAGCTATAAGGTCCAGTTGAACGCGCATGCATTTTGTCATCAACCAAATGGTTCAACTTCAAGTAATACATATAACCAACTGTGACTGGACGATCAAACTCTTCCCCGCTGATACCATCGTATAGCTTCATTTGACCTGATTCTGGCAAATCCGCAAGTCTTAGCAAGGCCTTAATTTCATCTTCAGATGCGCCATCAAACACAGGAGAGGCCATCGGAACTCCTTTACGAAGATTGCCAGCCAACTCGATGATTTCTGCATCAGTCAAAGAGTCAAAGTCAACTTTTTGACCTTGAGTTTCATTGTAGATTTTATGCAAGAAAGTTTTAAGTTCCTTGATATCTGCTTGTTGTTCAAGCATGGCATTAATTTTTGCACCCAATCCTTCAGCAGCAAGCCCAAGGTGAGTTTCTAGAATCTGCCCAACATTCATTCGAGAAGGAACCCCTAACGGGTTCAAACAGATATCTACAGGTCGACCCGTTTCATCATAAGGCATATCTTCAACGGGACAAATACGTGAAATAACACCTTTGTTACCATGGCGCCCAGCCATCTTATCACCCGGTTGAATGCGACGCTTAACGGCTACATAGACCTTAACCATTTTCGAAACACCTGGCTGAAGATCATCACCTTGAGTTAATTTCTTCTTCTTCTCTTCAAAAATTCCATTTAACTCTTCTTTCTTAGCAACAAGCTGCTTTTCCAGACTCTCTAAATGCGAAGCAAGAGCTTCGTCTGCTACATTCAAACCAAACCATTTACTTGACTCTTGAGAAGCTAAAAAGTCTGCTGTAATTTCAGTACCATCCACTAATTTTTGACCAATCAGCATTGGTTGGATACGATCAAGAGTATCTTCTTCAAGTATCTTGTATTGCTCATCAATGTCTTTTCTAACTTTTTGCAACTCATCTTCTTGAATTGCTAAAGCACGGGCATCTTTTTTAACACCTTCACGCGTAAAGACCTGAACATCAATAACGGTTCCTTCCACCCCTTTACTTACACGTAAAGACGTATCTTTCACATCTGATGCTTTTTCACCAAAGATTGCACGTAGAAGTTTTTCTTCTGGAGTTAATTGAGTTTCACCTTTTGGTGTCACCTTACCAACCAAAATGTCACCCTGCTTAACTTCCGCACCGACATAAACAATTCCAGACTCATCTAGTCTGGACAATGCTGCTTCACCAACGTTCGGAATATCTGAAGTGACTTCTTCAGGCCCTAACTTTGTATCACGTGCAAGACAGGTCAATTCTTCAATATGAATGGTTGTATAACGATCTTCTTGCACCACTCTTTCAGAAACTAGAATCGAATCTTCAAAGTTATAACCGTTCCACGGCATGAAGGCGATACGCATATTTTGACCAATAGCCAACTCACCTAAATCGGTTGAAGGACCATCTGCCAATACATCACCACGCGATACGACATCACCTGCTTTGACAATAGGTTTCTGATTAATACAAGTGTTTTGGTTTGAACGCTGATATTTAATCAAGTTATAAATATCAACCCCAGTTTCACCTTCAGCAATCTCTTCCTGGTTTGCACGAACTACAATACGAGCAGAGTCTGAAGAAACAATCTCCCCACCACGCAATGCAATCACAGTAACACCAGAATCAATCGCAACAGTTTTTTCAATCCCTGTTCCAACTAACGGCTTATCAGCTCGCAATGTTGGGACAGCTTGACGCTGCATGTTTGACCCCATCAAAGCACGGTTAGCATCATCATGCTCAAGGAATGGAATCAAAGAGGCTGCAACTGAAACGATTTGTTTTGGTGAAACATCCATATAATCAACATCTTGAGAGGATGCCAAAATCGTTTCATTTTTATGTCTTGCTGTTACTAGTTCATCAAGTAATTTATTGTCTGAATCCATTGCAGCACTGGCCTGTGCGATCACAAACTGTGCTTCATCGATAGCAGAAACGTATTCAACCTCTTCCGTCACTTGACCATCAATAACTTTGCGATATGGTGTTTCTAAGAAACCATATTTATTAGTTTTTGCATAAATAGCCAATGTATTGATCAAACCAATGTTTGGTCCTTCAGGTGTTTCAATTGGACAAACACGTCCATAATGCGTTGGATGCACATCACGTACTTCAAAACCTGCACGCTCACGTGTTAGACCACCTGGCCCCAAAGCAGAAACACGTCGCTTATGAGTGACTTCCGATAGAGGATTCACTTGATCCATAAATTGTGACAACTGACTCGAACCAAAAAACTCTTTAATAGCTGCCGAAACCGGTTTAGCATTAATTAAATCTTGTGGCAACAACCCATCTGTTTCAGCTTGATTTAGACGTTCTTTAACCGCTCTTTCTACACGTACCAAACCTACTCGGAAGGCATTCTCTGCCATTTCACCAACAGCACGAATTCGTCTATTACCAAGTGTATCAATATCATCAATTGTGCTTAAGCCATTACGAATATTAAGCAGTTCTTTTACAACATCGACAACATCTTGATTTTCAAGTACCAGACTGCCTTCATTGTCTTTACGCCCTAGGCGTCTGTTTAGTTTCATTCTACCAACTGAAGACAAGTCATAACGCGCTTCATCAAAGAACAAACTATTAAACAACGCTTCTGATGATTCTTTTGTTGGCGGCTCACCAGGACGCATCATGCGATAAATCTCAATTTGAGCTTCAAGTTGTGATGTAGTGGTATCTAGATTCAACGTATCTGAGATATAAGATCCATTTTCTAAATCGTCAATAAACAAAATACGGAAAGATAAATCTTTAATAGACTTCATTGTTTCAATCAAGTCACTGGCGATGACTTCGTTCGAACGAGCGACTAACTCGCCAGTCTCTTCATTCGTAATTCCTGAAGATAACACTTTTCCTAGAAGATACTCTTCCGGGATAACAACACTCTCAACTTTCGCTTCTTGCAGTTGCTTAATGTTTCGTGCTGTAATTTTCTTACCAGCTTTCACAATTACTTTATCGCCATCAGCGATATCAAATGCCGCAGTTTGTCCTTTTAACTGGCTTGGAACCAGTTGCATGACAAATGCATCCTTCTTGTAAGAAATATGCGTGTGTTCAAAAAAGGTATCTAGAATCTCTTCAGAGCTATACCCCATAGCTCTAAAAATAATCGAAACTGGAAGTTTACGACGACGGTCAATACGAACAAACACACAGTCATTATGATCAAATTCAAAATCCAACCAAGAACCGCGATATGGAATAATACGAGCATTAAATAAAACTTTCCCAGACGAATGTGACTTTCCTTTATCACTGTCAAAAATCACACCAGGGGAACGATGAAGTTGAGTAACAATAACGCGCTCTGTTCCGTTAATAACAAATGTTCCATTCTCTGTCATTAAAGGAACATCACCTAGATAAACCTCTTGCTCTTTAA
This sequence comes from Hydrogenovibrio crunogenus, assembly GCF_004786015.1. Lineage (NCBI taxonomy): Bacteria > Pseudomonadati > Pseudomonadota > Gammaproteobacteria > Thiotrichales > Piscirickettsiaceae > Hydrogenovibrio > Hydrogenovibrio crunogenus. The sequence goes on along the minus strand of NZ_CP032096.1, from coordinate 334,298 downwards.
CATCCTTAACCGGGCGCTTTCCTGCTGGCGCATCTTTATCAAATAAGACCAAACGCATTTTGACACGCAAAGGGGATGAATAAGTTACACCACGTTGCTTACATTCCTTAACATCAAACTCTGGTTGACCCATCGTATAGCTGACGTACTCAAGATCTGCTGTTCCAGCAACACCATGAATCGGAAAAACAGATGAAAATGCAGAGTGCAATCCTATTGGATCACGCTCAAGTGGTTTTTTATCCTTTTGTAAAAACTCTTTGAAAGATTCTTTCTGGAGAGAAAGAAGATAAGGAACTTCAAGAATTGAAGATCGTGTCGCAAAATCTTTACGAATACGTTTCTTTTCAGTTAAAGAATAGGTCATCATTACCCCAACATTCGACTAAATAAAAGAAAGAAAAATTTCTTTCCAGAAAATGCATAAAACTGTAATAACAGAACCAAATATCTCAATACTATTGATTACACTTTTACACACTACTATAAACAACAAAAGGCCGACGCAAAAAACGCCAGCCATAATCATGCTACAAGAGCAGAAGAAGAAGTTTTACTTAACTTCGACTTCAATACCTGCTTCTTTAAGCTCATTTGCAAGAGTTTCTGCTTCTTCTTTAGAAACACCCTCTTTAAGCGTAAATGGTGCACTTTCAACTGCACTTTTCGCTTCTTTAAGCCCAAGACCAGTTGCGCCACGAACGGCTTTGATTGCTGCAACTTTGTTATCACCAGCACCAGTCAAGATAACGTCAAACTCAGTTTGCTCTTCACCAGCAGCGCCAGCATCACCAGCAGGACCTGCAACTGCAACTGCAGCCGCAGAAACACCAAATTTCTCTTCCATTGCTTCAACAAGTTCAACAACTTCCATTACTGACATGTTAGCAACTGCTTCTAAAATATCGTCTTTTGTAATTGCCATTTTAATTTTCCTTAAATTAAATATTTTTAATACGTAAGCTTAAGCTGCTTCAGCTTCTTTTTGATCTTTAACTGCAACAAGACCACGTGCCACCTTAGCGACAGGCTCTTTCATTACATAAAGTAGCTTACTTAATGCTTCATCGTAGGTCGGTAGAGCCGCAATTGCCGCTAGCTGACTAGCATCCATCACACCTTCACCAATCGAAAGCGACTTAACTACTAAAGCTTCATTTGCTTTTGAAAAGTCTTTAAAAACGCGAGCTGCGTTTCCTAACTCTTCTCCAGAAAATGCAAAGATTAATGGACCAGAAAATGTTTCTGCCATATCTTCAAACTTAGTTCCAGCAACAGCTCGACGAACCAGTGTGTTTTTAACAACACGAACTGATACATTTGCTTCACGTGCTTTAGAACGTAGTTCTGTTAATTGCTCTACAGTCAACCCACGATATTCAGCCGCGACCATTGAACCCGCTTCTGCAATAATTGCAGAGACTTCTTCAACAACGGCTTTTTTATCCTCGATATTGAGTGCCATATAACCTCCAAAACAGCTTGACTAAAGCCAAGCTCCTCCATCTACGTAGGTTTGAATCTATTAAGAATGTAACTTCAACATTCACCTACGGTCTGCGATGGGCGCTCTCTCAATCTAAGTATTACTTAACTTAAGGAGTCCCAATTCGCATTCTCATCTATTAAATGAGAAATTTCTTACAATGATGATTGATCAACAACAATACCAGGGCCCATTGTGCTAGAAATAGATACTTTTTTCATATAAGTACCTTTTGCAGCAGCAGGTTTAGCCTTGTTCAAATCTTCAATCAATGCGTTTAAATTTTCTTTTAATTTTTCAGGCGCAAAATCAACCTTACCGATTGACGCATGAACAATCCCTGCTTTATCAGCACGGAATCGAACTTGACCTGATTTTGCGTTCTTAATTGCATTTACCACGTCAGGCGTAACTGTTCCAGTTTTAGGATTCGGCATCAATCCACGAGGACCCAACACTTGACCTAACATACCGACAACTCTCATCGCATCTGGAGACGCAATCACAACGTCAAAATCCATCATGCCACCTTTCACTTCCGCTGCGAGGTCATCCATCCCAACAAACTCAGCACCCGCTTCTTTTGCCGCCGCTGCATTTGCATCGCCAGTAAATACCGCAACACGCACGTCTTTACCAGTCCCATTCGGCATAACCGTTGCACCACGTACAACTTGGTCAGATTTACGAGGATCAATCCCTAATTTAATAGCAACATCTACAGATTCAGAAAACTTAGCTGTCGCCAGTTCTGAAACCAAAGAAAAACCTTCAAGAACGTCGTAAGACTTTAGAGAATCAACTTTCTCAGCAAACATCTTTTGTTTTTTTGTTAACTTAGCCATTCCCATTACCCCTCTACATTCAAGCCCATGCTACGAGCTGAACCAGCAATAATTTTTACTGCCGCATCTAAATCGTTAGCATTCAGGTCTGCCATTTTTGTGTTTGCAATTTCTTCTAACTGCGCACGTGTTACTGTTCCAACCTTATCCATATTTGGAACACCAGAACCTTTTTGGATACCAGCTGCCTTTTTCAACAAAACTGATGCAGGAGGCGTCTTTGTAATAAACGTAAAACTACGGTCATTAAAAACAGTAATAACAACAGGAACGGGAAGATTTTTCTCTAAAGATTGAGTCTGTGCATTAAATGCTTTACAGAACTCCATAATATTCACACCATGCTGACCCAAAGCAGGACCAACTGGTGGACTAGGGTTTGCATTCCCAGCAGGAACTTGCAACTTAATATAGGCTTCAATTTTCTTAGCCATTTCTTTCTCCTTGTGGGTATAACGTCTTTCGACTTCCCAGGGTTACTAAAAACTTACAACGTAAGCAATAATTTAATTTTTCTCTACTTGAGTAAACTCAAGCTCAACAGGTGTTGAGCGACCAAAAATCAGTACAGACACCTGCAACTTGTTCTTATCGTAGTCAACACCTTCAACAACTGCTTCAAAGTCATTAAAGGGACCATCAATAACTCGGACCATTTCTCCTGGTTCATAAATAACTTTTGGCTTAGGCTTATCAACACCCTCTTCAACTTTCTGAAGAATACGATCCACTTCTTTTTGACTAATGGGCGCAGGTCGATCAGATGTACCACCGATAAACCCCATTACCTGAGGGACACTTTTAACCAAATGCCAAGTATCTTCATTCATTTCCATCTGAACCAGAACATATCCAGGAAAAAACTTTCTTTCCGAAGTTCTCTTTTTCCCTTCACGAATCTCAACAACTTCTTCTGAAGGAACTAATATTTGTCCAAAGCTATCTTCTAAACCTGCGCGTTCAATATATTCAGATAAACCTTTTTTGACTTTATTTTCATACCCTGAATACGCATGAACAACATACCATCTCTGAGCCATAACTATCCACCTTGTCCTGTTAACACCTGAACAGCCCATAAAAAGAACATATCCACTAGCCACAAGAAAATACTCATCACAATCACAACCGCAAACACTATCAACGTCATTTGAACCGTTTCTTGTCTTGTCGGCCAAATAACTTGCTTCACTTCTTTTTGCGCGTGCGAAAGATAACTGAACCAAGACCGTCCTTTATCAGATTGATAAAAAACCAATCCGGACACGGCAATACCACCAATCAACCCCAACACTCTAACAACGGCATGAGCATCTGAATAATAGTAGTAACCTACCAAACTCATTAAAAGTAATATAACTGAGACAACAACCTTCAATGTCTCCAGCGATTTAGCTGCCGATGGATTTTCTGCTTTTTGACTCATAATATAATAAACATCTGAAATAAAAACGACCCGTCATTCAAACAGGCCGTTATAAAATATGGCAGGGGTAGAGGGATTCGAACCCCCAACACCCGGATTTGGAATCCGGTGCTCTACCAATTGGAGCTATACCCCTGTAACTAAACTTTTCAGTTTCAGTATTCGAAAAAAAAGGGGATTATACAACCCCCTTTTTCTTTTAGCAAGTGCTAATTATTAATCAATAATTTTAGCAACAACACCCGCACCAACTGTACGTCCACCTTCACGAATCGCGAAACGTAAACCTTCGTTCATCGCGATCGGGTTGATTAACTCTACAGTCATTTGCACGTTATCACCAGGCATAACCATTTCTGTTCCTGCTGGTAGTTCACATGCACCTGTTACATCTGTTGTACGGAAGTAGAACTGTGGACGATATCCTTGGAAGAATGGTGTATGACGACCACCTTCATCTTTTGATAGTACATACACTTCTGCTTCGAACTTAGTATGTGGTGTTACTGTACCCTTATGAGCAAGTACTTGACCACGTTCGATATCTTCACGCTTAGTACCACGCAATAGGATACCTACGTTATCCCCTGCTTCACCTTGGTCAAGCAGCTTACGGAACATTTCAACACCTGTTACAGTTGTAGTTGTTGTTGGACGGATACCGACGATTTCGATTTCTTCACCAACTTTTACAACACCTGTTTCAACACGACCTGTTGCAACCGTTCCACGACCTTGGATTGAGAAGATATCTTCTACAGGCATTAGGAATGGTTTATCTGTTTGACGTGTTGGTTCTGGGATGTATGTATCCAATGCATCTACCAAACGACCGATTGATGGCTCACCAATTTCTGATTGATCACCTTCGATAGCTTTAAGAGCTGACCCCATGATTACCGGTGTATCATCACCTGGGAAATCATAAGTATCTAGAAGTTCACGAACTTCCATTTCTACTAGCTCTAGCAATTCTTCATCATCAACCATGTCAGCTTTGTTTAGGTAAACAACGATGTATGGCACACCTACCTGACGAGATAGAAGAATGTGCTCACGCGTTTGTGGCATTGGGCCATCTGCTGCTGAACATACTAGGATTGCACCGTCCATCTGTGCCGCACCTGTGATCATGTTTTTTACATAGTCGGCGTGACCTGGGCAGTCTACGTGAGCATAGTGACGTGTTTCTGACTCATACTCAACGTGTGCTGTTGAGATAGTAATACCACGCTCACGCTCTTCCGGTGCGTTATCGATGTTAGCGTAGTCTTTTGCTTCGCCACCGAATTTTTTACCTTGTACAATTGTTAGAGCCGCTGTAAGAGTTGTTTTACCATGGTCAACGTGACCAATCGTACCAACGTTTACGTGCGGCTTACTACGTTCAAACTTTTCTTTTGCCATGATGCAAACTCCGTTAAAACAGCGACAGACTTTTTACAAAGCCACGCCCGCCTAGTGAAAAAATCAAATTCTGGAGCTCTCAACCAGGATCGAACTGGTGACCTCATCCTTACCATGGATGCGCTCTACCTACTGAGCTATGAGAGCAAATATTAAAAAGGCCCTCACCATCAACCTACATAAAACAATGCAGACCAACAAAGAGAGCCTTATAAATTGGAGCGGGTAGGGGGAATCGAACCCCCCTCATCGGCTTGGAAGGCCGAGGTAATAGCCAATATACGATACCCGCATAATGTAAACACAATTTAAAATGGTGGAGGGTAGTAGATTCGAACTACTGAAGGCATAGCCAGCAGATTTACAGTCTGCCCCCTTTGGCCGCTCGGGAAACCCTCCCAATCAAATTGATGGAGCGTATTTTAAAGCAAAACGCGTTAGTGTCAAGAGAAAAACCAGAATTTTTCTATTTTATTAAATTCAGTTCATTCACCTGCTTACTAGAAGCTTACTTTAAAGGGTTTCGAGCAATCAAAGCGCCATATATCCACCCTATTCTGGCTAGGACAACACCTTCACTTTGTTGAACTAAAGAGTATATTAAATCGATAAGTAATTAAGATTCAAGACCTTATCGAATAATTTTATCTTTAAAAGCTGTAAAGCATGCTGTCGAATCTGAAACTTGTATCACTAGATTACGAGGATTAATGAACGTTTATTCTGCAAAATCCAAGCGCTCCTGCACAGACTCAATTCCCTTGGCAGCGCACACTTCATCCTTTTCACCACCGGGCGCACCACTGACACCAACAGCCCCAATCCTAACGCCGGCCGCTTTAATAGGAACACCACCTTCCATAACAATCAAACCATCAATATGATTCAACTCCGGACGTATATCCGCCCTTAACTGACGGAACACACCTGATTTAATACCTGACATGACCACCATATTCGCTTTTTCTTGAGCAATTTGTAATGTAAACCTGGGTGCAAGATCATCTCTCATAGCTGAGCGCAGCACGCCATTGCGATCAACCACTACAGCACTGACCTGATACCCTTGTTTTCGGCAAGCCAATATACTGGACATCGCAATGTCATTTGCAATACCTAACCCAATAGTCTTAGTGGTAACCACGTCGTTTGCAAAAGCATGCCCCATAATGACAAATAAGAACATCCCAATGACTTTGCTTATTTTCACTTCAACCCCCTTTTTAGTAAAACAACCAAAATCTTATCTTTTTTGTATTTCAGCATAAGGTTTTGTTTAGAATGTGCAATCACTTTGAAATCAGCGGTATGCCATATGCAAACAGACTGCCAACTCGACCAATTTAAAATACTGTATCAAGATGACTACCTCGTCGCAGTCCATAAGCCTGCCGGGTTACTCGTGCACCGCTCACCAATAGATAAGCATGAAACACAGTTTGCAGTACAAATGACTAGAGATCAGATCAAACAAAAGGTCTACCCTCTGCATCGATTAGACAAAGCAACATCAGGCTTATTATTGTTTGCTCTTGATTCTAACACCGCACGATTAATGGGACAGCAATTTGAAGAACATACCATTCAAAAACAGTATCTAGCGATATGTAGAGGGTGGATGAATGAAACCGGTGAAATTACTCATGCGTTAAAACATAAATTAGACAAGCTGGGCGATCGTCATACACAAACCAACAAACCTCCCCAGGAAGCCCTCACAAATTATGAGCGCCTGGCGACGACTGAAGTCATGTATAAAATGGGAAGATTTGATTCCCAACGTTATTCTTTAGTTAAGTTAATGCCAAAAACAGGGCGAAAACACCAACTACGTCGACATTTAAATCACATCAGCCATCCTATTATTGGAGATGTCAAATATGGAGATCGCCACCACAATCATTTTTTCAATACGTGGTTAGGACAACACCGACTTTATCTAGCGGCGACCAGTTTAACGTTCAATCATCCAAAAACCAATCAGCAGATGACTCTGAACGCGCCTCTTGAATCAAGCTATCAAAAAGCAATACAACATCTGAACTGGCAGGAAGAAACGGTCAATTACACAACTTCATAATGACCGTTTTATTTTGATTTAGTCGAATTGGCTGAACCCATGCCATCCATCTAATGAAGGGAAGCTTGAAAACGTAGCATGACCCCCATATCATCGGAACCATACAGCTTGGTTTTCGCTTCTTTAACACCCAATGACATTTGCCATTGTTCCCCTTTAGAAATCAATAAATTGCTATCGACCAGGTTAAACCCCATAACAATATTTGATTTATCATTTCCAAAGCGCAAAAAATCAACAACCGTTACGCTTTTCCGAGCCTGACAACAATAAGGCTGCTCTATCTCAACGGAATAAGCAGAGCTATTTAGCGTACGAAGGTTAACCTTCGCTTCTACTTCAAACATGTTTTTTAAAGACCCACTTACCGCATGAAATGTCTGCAGTAATTGAACACCAAGATTATCTTTTGTATCAGCCAATGCATCGGGCGCCCCCATTGTCATTAAGCTAATACAAGCGACCGTCAGTCGAGCCTGACGGTTTATTTTTTTACAAACAACATCTTCATCTCCTTGAGAGAACTCAAGCGAAACGTGTGTTGAAGAGTGGTAGAAAGTACTGGTTTGCAACCTGGCGATCTCAAACATTGAGACCCATGGCTTTCCGTCCCTGCTTCACAACAAGTTTGGCAATTAAAAACTTTCATTAGAAAGAAAAGGAATACCTGTTGTAATCCACGGCCGGAAAAATGGGAACAAATCAATCATACAAATGCCAAGAAACGCATTTTCTAATCAATTTGGCAACCTGGCGATCTCAAACCTTGAGACCCATGGCTTTCCGTCCTTGCTTCACAACAAGTTTGGCAAAATTTTCTGTCTAATACCGGTAACAACAATTAAACATTGTTTTCGTTACTTGCAAACTATTCTACTTCTTTTTAAAGTAACATCAACTACTTAGGTATTTTATTTTTTTATAGCAGTCATTAAGAAACCTTTAAGAAACCATTGAGACCTCTACAGTAATGCTTCTGCGCTGATTATGTCAGCCTCTTTTTTGAAACTTAATTTTTAGGATAATGAAACTCTGGTATGTTTTCGTTATCATACGCTAACGATAAATGACTGAAATATAAATATGACTCACTGGCAATCACTTTTACAATTTGATCAAGAACACATTTGGCACCCTTATGCAAAAATGCCGGCTGATACTCCCGCCATCGGCGTTGCCAAAACCCAAGGTTCCATCATTACCTTATCTGACGGCAAAGAATTGGTAGACGGCATGAGCTCATGGTGGGCCGCTCTTCATGGCTACAACCATCCTGCCATTCAAAAAGCGATGATTGACCAAATCGAAACCATGCCGCATATTATGTTTGGAGGCTTGACCCATGAACCTGCCATTGAATTGGCAAAACGTCTCATCAAACTGACGCCCCCGCCATTACAAAAAGTATTTTTCACGGACTCCGGTTCCGTCGCGATGGAAGTGGCTATTAAAATGGCTATACAATATTGGATTAGCTTAGAACAACCTCAAAAAAATAAACTCTTAGCACTCAAAAATGGCTACCACGGGGATACGTTTGCCACCATGTCAATCTGCGACCCGGATAATGGCATGCACCGTTTATTTAACAGCACATTGCCCCAGCACTTTTTTGCGCCCGCTCCGCAAAAAGGGTTCGATATTGACTCGGACAATCAAGACATTGCCGAATTTAAAACATTACTTGAAAAACATCACACTGAAATAGCCGCGGTGACCTTGGAACCTATTGTGCAAGGTGCTGGAGGGATGCGTTTCTATCGCCCAGACTATCTACGCCAAGTTCGTGAACTGTGCGATGAATTTAACGTATTACTCATTGCAGATGAAATCGCTACCGGGTTTGGGCGAACCGGAAAACTATTTGCCTGCGACTGGGCCAACATCAGCCCCGACATTATGGCACTAGGCAAAACATTGACTGGTGGGAATATCACGCTGGCGGCCACTCTGGCCACAGAAAAAATCAGCGACACCATTAGCCAAGGCCAACCAGGCCTGCTCATGCATGGTCCAACCTTTATGGCCAACCCGCTTGCTTGTCGAGCTGCATCCTCCAATATTGATGTATTATTAGCCTCCCCATGGCAAGAAAATATTCAACGGATTGAATCGCATTTCCTCAATACGTTTCACTCTTTAAAATCGCTACCTGGTGTTGCCGATACGCGAGTGTTAGGAGCAATAGGCGTCATTGAACTGGAGCGCAATGATTTAGGTGAAACCATTCAACATCTGGCTGTTCAAAACGGCGTCTGGATTCGTCCTTTTGGCAAACTTATTTATACCATGCCAGCCTACAACATTCCCGCAGACCAACTCAAGCAATTAACTGAAGGACTAAAAACCGCCATCACTCAAGCGCTGCAGCGCTAACGAAGATCGCCTATCCAAATCTTTAAATGAATGAGTGCTTTCTTTTTGAATGACTTCAATTAAAATTGAAGTCTTCGCATCTTATGCTTCTTAATATAGGTCTAGCATGGACAATAGTTTCAGTGAATTTCTCGATTTATTAAAATCATTAATCAGACAACCCAGTGTCGTCGGTGCAGAACATTCTTTTTTTAGAGTACTGCAACGCGAGCTGGAAGAGCGTGGTGCCAAGGTCACTTGGTATGAAGGCTTACTGGTAGCGCAAGGAAATGCGCCGGAAAGCTGTCACTTTTCAAGCCATATCGATCGTCACGGACTCATGTGTACAGGACCAAATGAATTCCAGTTTGCCGCTTTCATTGCCGGAAAAATGACCGACCTACTCGGTAATGATGTCAGTAATGAACTGAAAATGACCTTAATGAACCGTTTTGAAAGCACACCTGTTTTAGCCTACGAACCCTGGTCAGGTGCTTACCGGGGGTCAGGGACGATTAACAATGCTTATATTTGTGAATTTCGTAATAACTTAATTTTTGAGGTTGAAGGCTTAGAACATTTGGTTGCTGGAACGCCTGTCGGTTTCCAAGACAAACTCAAAGTAGATGATGGGTTGCTGTCTGGTCAGCTCGACAATGTTTTGACCGCCGCCATGCTGGTGCATTTATTCAGTTTGGGATATCAGGGAACGGCCTTTTTTACCGCAGAAGAAGAGTCGGGTGGAAGTTGGCGTTATTTACTGGAATGGTATCGCCGATTTGGAGACCCGACCAATAACTTATATGTGTTAGATACCAGTCCTTACCGTAATCGAGAAGAAGCGGACAAACAATTGGTGGTGCTCAGAAACAAAGATGAACATGCCGAATTTCATCTAGAAACCACTCAGGATTTGGCACGACTTTGTTTTGATCTCGACATTCCCTTTAGTTTTAAGGATCAATATATAGAACACCTCAACCAACAGACATTAGGCTCAGATCAAGCTCGAATGAGTATTGGACGCACAGAGCTGGGTAGAATCACCGCCAATGCAAATGGACTGGTGCACGGCACCACACTCCAAATTCCGACTACCGGTTATCACACCATGAATGAAACCGCTTCCATTGAAGCTTGTGAAGCCTTCTTAAACGTTCTTATGCATCTTGCAACCCTGAAACCTTAAACAAAAAAACGACCAGGCCTGGTCGTTTTTTTGTTTAAGACGGAGAGTCACACCCAATCAGAAGATCATTCAACCGATCAATGGAATGACTTAAAAAGCGTTATGGCGCAACAATCTCGAAATCATGAGACATTTCGACAGAGTGCTCCAACATTTTGGACACCGAACAATATTTTTCAGCCGATAAGTTGACCGCTCTTTCCACTTTTTTAAGATTTAAATCTTGTCCAGTAATTTTAAAATGCACATGAATTTTCGTAAACACTTTGGGAATGCTGTCGGAGCGCTCAGCGGTGATTTCAACCTGACAATCGTCAACCGCCTGCTTACTCTTTTGCAACATCATGATCACATCAATGCTGGTACAGCCACCCAATCCAAGCAACACCATTTCCATGGGGCGCGCGCCTTTGTTTTCACCACCGACTTCAGGCGCCGCATCCATCAATACGGAGTGCCCACTTTCTGTTGTGCCTTCAAAGGCCATTCCACCTTGCCATTTAATGATTGTTGCCATCTTGTTATCCTCTATTCATCATCCGTATGGTCAATTAAGTCTTCAACCACCACTATCTTAGGTTTAGGATAATAGTTAAATTCCGACGCAGACGCAATGGTATAGGCGCCCATTTGTTTCGCAATCAAAATATCACCCACCGCTAATTCCGGCAGTTCAATGTCTTCATCCACCACATCGACACTGTCACAGGTCGGCCCAGCCAACACACTCGGATAAAAATCGCCTGTCGGATCAACCGGTTTTAAAGGGGCAATCGGATACTTAGCATGATCATACATTTGACCACTCAACGCCCCATAAACGCCATCGTCCAGATAATACCAAGTTCGAGCACCACGTTTCGCTTTCCCCACCACTCGAATGACTTCAATCATCGAAGGCGCTGAAATGAATCGACCCGGTTCCGCAAACACCTTCACGGAAGCTGGCAATTCAGCTAACGCTTCCATAATTGGCGCACAAAAATCTTCGATCGGCATGACCGGACCTTGATAGGACACCGGAAAACTGCCTCCAATATCGAGCCATTTCCAATGAACATGGGACATTTCTTTCATGGCCGAAATCGAAGCCTGCACCGCGTTCACTTGGGCAAAAGGCGACAAGGATTGCGATCCCACGTGGAAAGACAAGCCCGACACGGTTAAGCCATTTTCCATCGCTAAATTAACCAGGCCTGGCAATTCTTCCAAGGCCGACCCAAACTTACGGGATAAATCGACAATGGCATCCTGGCTGCGGAAACTGACCCGTATCATCAATTCCACTTCATCTTTATACGGAATAAACTTCAGCACTTCATCCGGGTTGTCCACCACAAACCGGGTGCACCCGAAATCCAACGCATGACGAATTTCACGGTCTTTTTTAATCGGGTGAGTGTGAATACATTGATGCCCTTCAATGCCCAACCCTTTAACCAAGTCAACTTCTCCTGACGTGGCCAAATCAAAACTGCCTCCCAGTTTTTTCAACCGACGAATCACGGCAGGGTGTGCGAGTGATTTAATGGCATAAAATAACTCAACCCCAGGCAACGCTTTTTGCAAAGCACTGTACTGGTATTCCACTTCTTGCAAATCCAAAACCAGAAAAGGCGTTTCATGCTGTGTCAGCAAGTCCCTTAAGGTTGAGCGGTCAAACTGCTCAAGTTCATCCGGGTGCGTCTGTTCTGCAAAATGTTGGACGAGTTCTGCTGTATTCAATTTATGTTATTCTCCAAAAGGCCGAATCAGCCTGTAAATTAATGTATTGCTTATGCTTGTATTGCTTGTTGTAAGTATTTGGGCAGTGCAAAGGCCCCAATATGTAATTCCGGCGTATAAAAACGCGTTTCAATCGCCGCGGCGTCATAACGTGACCGAATGACGTCAACGGACTGTTGCTTTAAACTCAGATCATTCGTTGCCCAGGCAAACGTCATAATCCCACCCACGTATGTGGGGACAGCGGCCGAATAAAAACTCGACTCGTTGAATAACGGTGACAAACGCTTAAACGTCGTGGTGACTTCATCCGCCTGCATAAAACTGACCCCGTTTTGCGCCACGAACAACCCGCCATCGTTCAAACATGACTGAATGCCTTGGTAAAAGCGAGAGGTGAATAACACTTCTCCTGGGCCAATCGGGTCGGTTGAATCGGAAATAATTACATCAAATTTTTCCGTGCAGTCAGTCACAAAATCCACCCCATCAGCGATCACTACGTTAGCCTTCGAGTGTTCAAAAGCACCCGCTGAATGCTTAGGCAGGTATTGCTTACACATGTCAATGACTTGCTGATCAATCTCAACCTGAGTCACTGTGTCGACAGTTGGATGTTTCAACACTTCACGCAAAATCCCCCCGTCACCGCCGCCGATAATCAACACTTTCTTAGCGTTGCCATGCGCGAACATTGGGACATGCGTCATCATTTCGTGATAAATGAACTCATCTTTTTCCGTGGTCTGAATCACGCCATCTAAAGCCATCACCGTCCCCCACTGATCATTTTTGAAAATGATCAAATGCTGATGCCCGGTATCGACTTCAAACAGCACCTCACTCATCACAAACTGCTGTCCCCAGGTTGGATAAAGCGTTTCTAAATACGTATTGGTTGTTTTAGCTTTGGTTGTCATCAGTGACTTCCCCGCGCAGAATATTGTCCACCCCGACTTTACTCGGCGTGAAAGCGGCTTCTAACACTTCAATGGCCTTGGCCGGTTCCGAATCACCGCACATAAACACGTCAAACGCCGCATAGTTTCGCTCAGGCCAGCTATGTACACTGATATGGGATTCAGCCAGAACGGCGACTCCTGAAATACCCCCATTGGGTGTAAAGTGATGTAAGTGAATGTGCAACAATGTCGCCTTCGCTTTTTCAACCGCTTCACGCAACGCTTTTTCCATTAAAGCAAGGTCATCTAAATGAGACGCCCCCCAAAAATCTGCAATTAAATGCGTGCCTGCAAAGGTTTTACCGTCTCGGCAAATAAAATGATCTAAAGTTTGATCCTCAATCGCCTGGTCATGTGTTGGCCAGGTGTCATCAATCACGGTGGTTTTTTCAATCACTTCAAAGTGGTCGTTACCCGTGACCAGGACGTTTTCTGAATTTGGCATGTAAGGAGTACCTTATAAAACACCCGCAAAAAAGAAATGTATACGGATGAATGATTAATATTAGTTCACAAACAAAGGCGTAGTTTGATGAACCCCAACCACGTATGCCTAAGTGACATCACGTGAGGTATAACCATTTTTCTTTTGGAAAAAAGGAGAGCGTATTATTCCCCTTTTTTAATTCATTGCAAGTAATTTTTTCACTCTATTTAAAGATTTTTCAAACCGTCTTAATTTCTTTAAAAAGTCACTAAGAATCAATTGGTTAAAATAGTGATACTACAATCATTTTTTGAAAGAAGCTCGTTCATTACAATGGAATTATTTTGGTTTGCATTTCAGGATTGGACAATGCCGTTGAGAAGAAAGAAGGGTTGAATTTGAGCGCATTTCAGCCACTGTTGCTTGCAGATTAAGATCATTCGGAGACAACTTTAAACCACATTGTGCTGCTTTAAACGCTGCTTTATGACATCCTTCCGCTTGTAATACATAAGCATAGTTATTCCACATCTCTGCGGATTTAGAAAATTCCGACATGATAGAACTAAAAACCTCTAATGCTTTCGCCGTTTGCCCTTGCTGATAATACAAGTTGGTTAATGCCAACCAAGCATTTTTTTGCTCAGGCCAAGTGCGCGTTGCGGTCAAATAGGCTTTTTCAGCAGCCCTAAACTGTTGCACACTCTCTAAATCATAAGCCGCTTTTAACCAAGCCGGATACTCCGCCGTGGTCGGTAAGTGGGATGGATCAGTAATAACCAAGCCCCAATAATTTGAACGAAGCCAAGTTTGTTCAAAATTTGACAATGAGGTTTGCCAGCGACGGGTCGTGCCTGAACGTAAAATCATGGTTGAGCTAGCGAGATCATACCCAACCACCACCGAAAAATGCCATACCGGATAGCTTTCAAGCCCCAAATTTTGCAACACCAATACTGGGTTACCTGCTTCGACTTCTTTTAGCAATGCATCCATACTAGGATTGATGACATAGGCCACTTGCCCATATTGTCGAGCAGCCGCCATAACTTCTAGCTGAAAGCTCCCCTGCCGTTCGGGCACATAGATGGAAGGCGTTAAGGTATCGGGAGAAACCTTTATTTTCTGATAATTAAGAACTGTTGCCAGTGCCGCCGGACCACATTGATATTTTTCCTGAGGAAAAAACGGGACATCGGTCAACTCAACCGTTGGTTTGACAGGCATTGAAGAACGCTCATATAACGCCTTGGTTTGCGGAGCGGTTGCGCACCCGGATAATAATAAAAAGGATAAAAGCAAAACACCCGGCAAAAGCCGGGTGTCTATATTGAAGGATAAGTTCATTTTACGCTAGTATTTAATCAACGGAGTGAACAAATGGGAAGACATCTGTCGCACCGATAACATCCGTTATAATAAAGACAAGAAAAATTAATACCACTACACCCAAAATATCACCACCGGCAGGAACCTGTTCCATCTGATGGTTCAATTGAGCCACCTCTGCATCCGTTAAAGCGGCCACACGCTGTTGGACTTCTTCTGGCGAAACCCCCATCTCAAGAAACTGAGATTGAATGTCTTCACGCTGCATCATGGCGTTTAACTTAGCACGCTCTGATATCATGGAAGATTCTTGAACCAGTTGCTGCGTATTTAACATTGCTGCCTGTACAGGAAGTGTAATCACACTTAATAACGACAGTAACACACTCATTGCGATTGTCTTTCTCATTTTTCAGCTCCTTTTTATACTACGCAATTTTAAGATTATCACGTAAAACGAAACGAAGTCAATCAACTTACAACTCTGCTCAAACGTTTAGTCAGATTACAAATTGAATAATTCTGCCAATTTTTCACCTGGGTTATCGGCTCGCATAAAGGCTTCACCCACTAAGAAGCTGTTCACTTTATGTTGGCGCATTTTCGCAACGTCTTCCGCACCCAGGATGCCACTTTCGGTAATCACGATACGATCATCTTCAATCATATCCAACATACGAATAGTGGTTTCCAATGACACATCAAATGTATGTAAATCACGATTATTGATACCAATCATCGGTAATGGCAATCTTAAAGCGCGCTCCATTTCTTCTTCGTTATGCACTTCGACCAAAACATCCATTCCTAATTGTAAGGCAGTTTCCGTAAGTTCATATAGTTGCGCATCACCAATGGCGGCGGCAATCAATAAAATACAGTCCGCACCAATCACTCGCGCTTCATACACTTGATAATCATCCACGATAAAATCTTTACGAATAATGGGTAAATCCACCGCGTCATGAACCTGTTTCAAGTATTCATTCGAGCCTTGAAAAAAATCTTGATCTGTCAGTACCGACAAACAAGCCGCGCCATGCGCTTCATAACTCTTGGCAATCTCAACCGGATCAAAGGGGTCGCGTAAAACGCCCTTGCTCGGAGAAGCTTTTTTGATTTCAGCAATCACCGCTGACTGCCCAGCATCCAACTTAGCTTGCATGGCATCGGCAAATCCTCGCGTGGGAGAAGTTGTCATCATCAACGCCTTTTGTTTCATTTCTCTCAGTGAAATGCGATCGCAGCCGGCTTGAATTTCTTCCAATTTACGGAAAATGATTTTCTTTAAAATATCTGGTGTTTGGTTCATGTTCTTATTCTCAATTCAATCAATGACTGACATTAGTGTGTAAAAAACTGCCAGGCCTGGCAGTTTTAATGAGTGATACGCTTATGCGAAACTTTGCGTTTTTTCGATAAACTGATTAAACAATGCTCTGGCTTGACCATTGGCAATCACGTTTTTAGCCATTTGTACGCCTTCGGCATAAGAGCTTGCCACGCCTGATACGTAAATGGATGCGCCGGCATTCAAACAAACAATATCCGCTGCTGCACTGTGATCGTTCGCCAAAACCGCATGAATGATATTCAAACTGTCTTGGGCTGAATCAATTTTCAATTCACTTAAATCGGGATGGTCAGCATCGTACTCAGATGGATCAAGTGTCCACTGAGTAATAACGCCATCTTTCAGTTCCGCTACTTCCGTTAAGCTGGCAATACTGATTTCATCCAATCCATCCTGTGCATGCACAATCATGACATGCTTTGACCCTAATTCCCTTAACACCTGTGCAAATGGCATTAGCAGGTTAGAATCATAGACACCCAACACTTGGGCTGGCGCTTGAGCCGGATTCGTTAATGGACCAAGAATATTGAAAAGCGTTCGAACGCCAATTTCTTTACGCACGCCAATGACATGTTTCATCGCACTATGGTGCGCTGGCGCATACATAAAACCGACCCCGATTGTCTCAACACACTCGGCTACTTGTTCTGGGCTCAGATTTAAATTCACTCCGGCTTTTTCTAATAAATCGGCACTGCCTGATTGACTGGAAACCGATCGACTGCCATGTTTGGCGACTTTTGCGCCGGCTGCTGCTGCGACGAAAGCTGACGCTGTCGAGATATTAAAGGTATTGGCGCCATCCCCACCTGTTCCGCAGGTATCGACCATATGAGTTTTATCAGCCAAAGTCACTTGAGTCGCTAAAGAACGCATCACCGATGCTGCAGCCGTAATTTCTTCAACCGTTTCACCTTTCGCTCTTAATGCAACGAGAATGGCAGCAATCTGTGCAGGAGTCGCTTGACCAGACATCAACATCTGCATCACCCATTCCATTTGCTCGGCTGTTAAGTCCTGTTTATTTAAAAGCTGTTCCAGCGCATCTCGTAATTGCATAAGCGATCCTAGTATCAAATTATGGTCGTTGATCTTTCTGTTCTAAAAAATTCTTTAACATCGCATGACCTTGTTCGGTCAAAATCGATTCGGGATGAAATTGAACCCCTTCAATTGGCAAAGAGACATGGCGCACTCCCATGATCTCGTCAACCCCGCCTTGTTTGCATTGTGTCCAAGCCGTTACTTCCAAACAGTCGGGTAATGTTTCCTGCTCTAGCACCAAAGAATGGTAACGCGTTGTTTCGACCGGGTTCTGCAATCCTCTGAACACGCCCATATCATGATGATAAACAGGAGACGTTTTTCCATGCATCACTTCTTTGGCTCGGATCACGTTGGCACCAAATGCTTGCCCTATGCTTTGATGCCCCAAACACACGCCTAAAATCGGAATTTTACCGGCAAAGTGTTGGATTGCGGCAATTGAAATACCTGCTTCATTCGGTGTACATGGACCGGGGGAGATAACCAGGTAATCCGGTTTCATTTTTTCGATGGCTTCAATCGTAATTTGGTCGTTACGATACACTTCCACTTCCTGACCTAACTCACCGAAATATTGCACCAAGTTATAGGTAAAAGAATCGTAATTATCAATCATCAGTAACATAACTTTTTATCCTTTTCCTATTAACGATGTCCAGCATCTGGGTTATCGGTTTTGAGGCCTTTGGTCACAAATTCAGCGGCTTTAAAAATCGCGCGCCCTTTATTCATGGTTTCATCCCATTCTGACTGTGGTACCGAATCCGCCACGACTCCGGCACCGGCTTGCACAAACAGGCGCCCATCTTTTATCACCGCGGTTCGAATGGCAATGGCAGTATCCATATTGCCATGCCAACCCAGATAACCGACCGCGCCTGCATACACCCCTCGTTTAACCGGCTCTAATTCATCGATAATTTCCATCGCTCGAATTTTCGGCGCACCAGAAACTGTGCCCGCCGGGAAGGTAGCTCGCAGCACATCAATCGACGACATGCCTGGTTTGGCTTGACCATTGACGTTTGACACAATATGCATCACATGAGAATAACGCTCAACAATCATTTTTTCAGTTAACTCAACCGAACCGACATTGGCAATACGACCGACATCATTCCGGCCAAGATCAATCAACATCAAGTGCTCTGCCAATTCTTTCGGGTCGGACAACAAATCCTCTTCCAAAGCCTGATCTTTTTCCGGTGTCAAACCTCGCCGACGTGTACCGGCAATCGGGCGGACTGTAACGGTATTGTCTTCCAAACGAACCAGAATTTCAGGCGAGGAACCGACAATCTGTAAGTCACCCAAATCTAAAAAGAACATATACGGTGACGGGTTCAAATATCGGAGTGCACGATAGAGATCAATCGGTGCCGCATCAAAATCTACCGACATTTGCTGAGAGATCACGACCTGCATTGCGTCTCCCGCTAAAATATATTCTTTAATTTTAGCAACGGCTTGCTTAAAGGCTTCCTCTCCAAAACTGGAAACAAAGTCCTGTTCGGTTAAAATCGTCTCTTTCGGTAAATCATTCGGAACCGACATCGGTTGCTGAATCAACTCAGCGATTTCAGCCACGCGTGCTTCGGCTTTTGAATAGGCATTTTTCTGACTTAAGTCAGCATGTACGATGACATGAACCTGTCCACTCAGGTTGTCAAATACAACAATTTCTTCAGACACTAACAGCTGAATATCCGGAGCTTGAATATCATCTTTTTCCGGCTCTGATGCCTGTAGACGACTCTCGACATATCGAATGGTGTCATAACCAAAATAGCCCACCAGCCCACCAGTAAACGCCGGCAGACCTGGCTGATGGAAGACTTTAAAGCGAGACTGAAAAGCTTCGATCCATGCTAGTGGATCTTCAGAGACTTGTTGTTCTACAACCTTTTCGCCGTCCAACACCGTGATTTGCTGACCTTTAATCACCAAGCGTTTCGAGCAAGGTAAGCCGATAATGGAGTAACGCCCCCATTTATCCCCGCCTTGTACGGATTCAAACAAATAGCTTTGGGGCTGATTCGCCACCTTATGATAAACACTCAATGGCGTATCATAGTCAGACAAAATAGTCCGCATCACCGGCGCGGTTTTATACCCCTGATCAAATAAGGCGGTAAAATGTGTATCATTCATTTTTTTCCCCTTCCGCCGTTGATGCTAGAGCGGTCTTGCGCTCAAATCTTTTAAGCTGAATCGTTTGGTAGAGACCTGAAAAAGAACACCAGAAAGGCTTCGCCAGCACTGTCAAAAAGGCTTTTAAAAACGATTTCATTTCAGGTCACTCTCCTTGCTTAATGATTATTTAGCCGCTAAGTAATTTGGCAATTCCATAAAAGAATCCATAACGGCATCCGGTTCATAGTTTCGAATATCTTCACCATGATTATACCCATAAGTCATGCAGAAAATATGGAAGCCAGCCGCACGAGCTGCTTTCACATCAGACTTTGAATCACCGATCATCAAAGCATTTTCCGGTGATACCCCTAATAATTCCGCAGCATGCAGCAAAGGCATAGGATGTGGTTTTTTCTCTTCACAGGTATCGCCGGAAACCACGACTTCAAAAGAATCGTAAAGTCCTTTGTCTTTCAGAAGCGGAATGGTAAAAGCGGCGGCTTTGTTCGTCACACAGGCCACACGGTAGCCTTGTGCTTTCATCCACTCAATTCCCTCAACGACGCCCTCATAAACACAACTGCGTTTAGAAGTATTTTCTTTATAAAGCTCAAGGTAAATAGGGTATGCCTTCTCCATCAACGCTTGATCCGGCATACCATCGACAGAGTTAATCAACGCTCTTTCAACAAGACGCTGAACACCATTTCCTACCCAATTGCGCACCGCTGCTTCGCCCCGGACAGGCATATCAAGCTGCTTCATCATTTCGTCAACGCAATAAGCCAAATCCGGCACACTGTCAATTAAGGTTCCATCTAGGTCAATCAAGATGAACCCAGGTTTTATTTTTTCTTGCGACATAGTTTTTCCAATGTATTAATCAGGTTATCCAACCCATTCTTTTACTTTTATTAGAACGACAAAACGCCAGCGTTGACTGGCGTTTATTGAATCATTCAGCGCTTTAGCTCAAAAGGATTAAGCCTTAGCAAGCTCATCGCGCATTTGCTGGATAACCGTATCATAACGGTTTGCATCACTTGCATTTGCCTTACCGAAGATACCTGAACCAGAAACAAACGTATCACAACCGGCTGCAGCAACTTCTGCGATATTTTCAACTTTAACACCGCCATCAATTTCCAAGCGAATATCACGACCAGACTCATCAATCATCTTACGTGCCGCTTTTAGCTTTTCCAACGCTTGAGGAATAAAGGCTTGGCCACCAAACCCAGGGTTAACAGACATGATTAGAATCATGTCAATCTTATCCATCACGTGCTCAAGGTAACTTAGAGACGTTCCTGGGTTAAAGACCAAACCAGCTTGACAGCCTTCTGCTTTAATTAACTGTAACGAACGATCAATATGCTCAGATGCTTCTGGATGGAACGTAATGATGTCCGCACCGGCAGATGCAAAGTCACCAATCAAACGATCGACTGGCTTCACCATCAAATGCACATCAATCGGTGCTTTCACGTCTTCTTTAACCATGAAGTTCTTCAAAGACTCACAGACCAATGGCCCGATGGTCAGGTTAGGAACATAATGATTATCCATTACATCGAAGTGAACCACGTCTGCGCCAGCAGCGATGACATCTTTGACATCGGTTCCAAGTTGAGCGAAATCAGCTGATAGAATTGACGGCGCAATCCAGTTTTCTTTCTTAGCCATTTTTAGAATCCTTTTTAAGAAACAAATTAAATTGCAGGCATTTTACCAGACTCCTTGTTTTTTTAAAAAGAAAACATCATTTTAGCTCATTGTCTGCAGTGGGCTTTTCAAGGTACTATCAAAAATCTGATTTTCCAGGAAGGACAAAGTTTATAAAACTCTCTCCTAAACGGTTTATTTTAAGATAAAATTCGTGCGTAAGCGCCCGTTTCAATGAAATGGGATAAGCACTAAAGTTTCTACTTTTAGTTTGTCTGTTAAAGTAAAAAGAGGTTTCGGCATGGACCAGTACCCTGCAGTAAGAGGAATCAAACGAAGTATTCGCATGAGTGAGATCGTTGGTCTCATCATTATTGCCATCGCCACCGTCATTGCGGGGATCCAAGAAGTCTGGGTCATGATAGAGAATATGAGAGTCACACTGGGTGACTTACTTTTGCTTTTTCTTTACCTTGAAGTGCTAGCGATGGTCGCGATCTACATGGACTCAGGGAAACTGCCCATACGATTTCCGATGTACATCGCCATTATTGCCCTCGCCCGTTATCTGATACTGGACATGAAAAATCTCACCGAATGGGAGATGATTGCGGTGGCTACCACCATGCTGATGATTGCCGCAGCGGTCATTATTTTACGATATGGACATTTGAAACTGCCCTACTCCGACAGAAAACAGCTTGAAGACAACCTAAAGAAATAACTGGAAGAGATTGTATGCAACCACTTTTCGAATCAAATTTAACCAGCTTGCCTTTGATCAACAAAGGGAAAGTACGCGATTTATATGACATTGATGAGAATCACTTACTCATTGTCACCACTGATCGAATTTCCGCATTTGATGTGGTGTTGCCAACGCCTATTCCAGGAAAAGGGCGTATTCTGACGGAAACCGCACAGTTCTGGATGAAAAAAGCCAGCCACATTCTGCCAAACCAATTAGCAGATGACATGCAACTTGCCGATGTGCTGACACCAGATGAACTTCTTCAATTGGATGGTCGAGGCATGATTGTGCGCAAACTGAAGCCTCTACCAGTTGAAGCCATTGTGCGCGGTTATTTAGTCGGTTCGGGCTGGAAAGAATACAAAAAGACACAAACGGTCTGTGGCATCGACCTGCCTAAGGGGCTCAAAAAAGCGCAGCAACTCCCTGAACCACTGTTTACCCCGTCAACAAAAGCGGAAATAGGAGATCATGATGAAAACATCTCCTTTGAAGAAGTGGTTAAATTAATTGGCGAAGAAAAAGCACAAAAGGTGAAGGAATACAGCTTAGCACTTTACAAAATGGCGGCTGAGTTTGCCGCTGAACGCGGCATTATTATCGCTGATACCAAATTTGAATTCGGTGAAGATGAACACGGTGTCATCCACTTAATTGATGAAGCCCTAACACCTGATAGTTCTCGCTTCTGGCCAGCAAAAACCTACCAAGTCGGCAAAAACCCAGACAGTTTTGACAAACAATATATTCGTGATTATTTAGAATCGTTGGACTGGGACAAAACTGCTCCAGGCCCTGAGCTACCTGAAGAGGTTGTGGACATGACTTTCCAGAAATATCAAGAAGCGCAAGCACGTTTAATGGAAAATCCGTAATGCCTTTCTCGAGTTTTCTTCATTATTTCAAAACCACCCAACCCGGTGGTTTTTTTATAACCGGAACAGATACCGATATTGGTAAAACATTTGTCAGTTGTACCATTGCGCAGTATTTGCTGAAAAAACAACCAGGCCTGGTCATTTCTCCACGCAAACCGATTGCATCTGGCGCATTAAGGGATCAAAACGGAGAACTGTATTCTGAAGATGCTGTCCAGCTTCACCAAGCCTGCGAAAGTCAGGAATCTCTCCAGACAGTCTGCCCTTACCTTCTTGAGCCTGCTATTTCACCAGCCAGAGCGATTGCGCAAGCCAAACAAACCATCACCATTCATGATCTTGCCTTAGCGAGCGAAGTTCCTCAACAAACCGTAGCATTTGTTGAAGGCGCGGGAGGTATTTACTCTCCTCTAGCATCAGACGGTCTCAATATTGACCTTGCAAAGCAACTTGGCTATCCGGTCATTCTAGTCGTTGGCAACCGATTAGGGTGCTTAAACCATGCTTTGCTTAGCATCAATGCGATTGAAAATGCCGGGTTAGAAATTGCTCACATTTTTGTAAATAACTTATCTGATCAAAGCGATCTTGAAAACGTTACAGACCTAGAGTCGCTCACCTCACACCCTGTCAGCTTAGTTCCATATCAAGCTCAAACCAGCTAACCCCTACTTACCAGCGACCGGTATTTTTTAAAACCGCTTTATTGGGGGCCGTTTTTTGCATCATAACCCCTCCCCAGCTTGGAAAGCTTTGCGGGGTTTTCGACGTCAAGACTAGATTATTCTGAAAACGGTGATTCGCCGTCACAAGACTGGTTCCTGTCAATTGCCAGCCCTTGCCTGTTCCATTTAAGCGCAATGTCATCGCCTCACTGTTTAGTTCTGGCGTGACTTTCAACAAGGGTAAATGAATCCCCATCAGATCGAAATCGACTAACACCATTTGCCCTTTAAGATGATTTGGCCAAGCCTCGCCACGACTTAAGCTCGCCTGAGCAAGCGCAGATGATACGTCTTTAAGAACCACATCGCCTTCCGCCGCCTGCAATATGGAAGCAGATTTAAATAGGTTGGAAAGATAAGACAAACTGAAAGTTCCGTTCATATTCTTCACGGCGACCTCGGTTGTGTCCGCCGATACCTGTGCTTCAAGATGTGCTTTCGGTGCACTGAGCTTCAGGTTAAGCACTAAGGATCCGGTTACCAGACCAACCGGATGCCACTGCCATTCAACTGTCCCTACCGGCCTATGCTGCCAAGATATTTTTGCCTTGCCTTGCCACCAAAGACCATCGACTTCTGACATCGTCATTGGTTTAGGTAAGCTTTGTTTAACCCAACTATGCTGAGCCACCCAGCTGGCAGGGAAGTGCCAAATAAGCGACAAAAGCGTCACACTTAAAAATAAAACAATGACTCCAGTCCAGCGCTTCATTTAGGTACCTCAAAAATTACTTTTGCCGTCACAATTCCCGGCTGCAAAGGCTTTAGGTCCGCCGAAAAAGCAATGAGTCCTTGCTGTTCTTGTTGAGATAACCAACGAAATAACCGTGGCGCGTTCACTTCTTTAAAGTCAACCACGACTTTTTGCCCTTGTGTTTCAATATGTTCGATTTTTTGAAAGAGATTCATTTCCCGCAGCTGAGTCTGAATGAATTGCATTAACGCTTCTGTGGTTTTCAATGTAGACGCAGGTAAGACCGGCGCTCGCTGGGCAACTTTAGGTAATTGTTCATTGAGCCATTCCCACTTTTGCTGGCTTAGCGCCAGTTTTTGCTGTGCTTGCTGCTTGACATGCTCACTTGGTAGCCAAATTAAAAAATACAAGATGGCACACAATAAAACTCCGCCCAATACCACAATAGCTCGTTGATCCCGTTGAGAAAACCCTTTCCATACCTGCAAGATTGTCTGTTTAAGGTTATCGAATTCCATCAATTACCATCTCCGCTTGAACTTGGTTGGGTTGCATACTGTTAATTTTAAGTGTCAACACGACTTTATTTTTTAGCGCCTCTGATAACGCTTGCAAGGAATTGTTATCGGGTGAATCCAAAGACAAACTCAATCGTTGGTTTTGCCATTCAAAGGCCTTTATTTCAACTTTTGGAACTTGTTTAAAAGCCGATTCGACAAGCTTCGCTAATTGTGCAGGTCCAACCTTTTCAGATTCAGACGGTTGCTTAGCAAGAGCGGTTTTCGCTTGGGCTGTCAGGTTAACAATTCGCTTAACTTCTGGAAACATTTGCTTAAACAAGCGCTCAGTTGCTTCGGTGAGCTGTTGCTTTTCGATGGTTTTCTGGTGTGCCTCCATCCAGTTCTGAGCCACTAACAACAGCAGCAACAAACCAAAAACAGCAATGACTTTGCCCCAATTTTTGACCCAAGTCGTCGATTTTGAAAATGGTTGATAGTGACCTTGGCGCAAACCAAGAGATTTAAGAGACTCCAACACCGGAAAGGCAGGAGACGCTTTTTGCCACGTTATGTTTTTAAAGGAAACCAATGTAAGCCAGTCAAGCGGAATCGCCATCCCCGTCCACTGACCTGTTCGAGCCAAACGGTGCGTTTCTGTTTCAATATAGTAAACGGTAGACGACTCATTCTGCTTTTCGGGAAAAGGGCATTGAAAACAATCTGGAACCAACTGAGCACTTGCCAAGCCTTCTGAAACTAACGTCTCCGTCCATTGACTCATCCGTTCATTCGACACAATCGCAACCTGTATTAAGCCAGCATTGTCCCCCGTCTGTTCACGGTGCAACACCGCAATAAAAACCTCCTCGATGGGTTGGCTAATTTCTTCCTCCAACGCATAAGGCAAAGCTTTCATCCAATCTGATTTGCGCTTTCCAGGAACAACTACCTGAGTTAAAAGTACCTGTTGAGTTGGCACCCATACCACATCAGTCAAACTGTCCTTTTCCCGGTTCGACACCCTCAATTTGCCAGACACATCAAACCAGGCACCCGCCTTTTTCGCTTGTAAGTTCTGCCGAGTCAACTCCGGTTGCATTGCTTTTTTATCCATTATTTGTCATACCAAACCATCTTTGAATTAAGACGACATTATTTTCATTTTCTCTATAGAGAAGCGTATCCACTTGCTGTTGGACAACTCCATAGTTGAACCGCCCTTCTAATAAGAAAAAGTGCGTCGCCACGCTCACCACGTCATCCTGGATGACAGTTGCAATTTCTTTGGTGTCCAACCCCGTCTGTTGTGCTAAAAAACGTCTAAACTCTGCCACGGAAGTAGCAGGGTCAGTCTTTCTCTGTTCAATCCAGGCCTGGGAAACCTGATCGTTCATCCAATCTGCCAAAGCACTTAAAACCAGCTTGGGCGCTGTATTAATATTAATTGTCGTCACTTTAGGCAAGGCAGCAACATAAGGTTCAAGTACCTGCATTACCGGTGGCGAAAACCCTTTGAGCAGCGCCAGTTCTTTTAACTGAATTAAGTTTTGGTTCCCCGCCCGATAAGACGGATTTTTCAGTAAATAAAAATCCGATTCGGCACCATCTAAACGGGCTACATTATCACTATCGACCCAATCACTTATCACTGATTCTAACTGAGAATCAAGTTTCAAGTGCAACAGTAATCGTTGAGCTATTTGCTGCCAAATTTTAACCCCTTCTTTATCAGGATCAGCTAAATTGTTGAGGTTAAAATGTCCTTGCAGGTCAATTAATCGCCCTGACACTTCTCCCCCCGCAAACGGAATAGGGGGCATTGGGGCAGCCCATTTCTCTTGCAAATGATCGGTCCTGTTTAGACTTGCATCCAACTTCAGACCTTTTTTCACCCAAATTTCCATCCCGTTTGCGACAGCCAAGGATTGCGCTTGATTCAGCCGGCTTTCGGTGCGCTTAATATCCAATGCTTGCTGGTAAACAAGTTGCGATGCAATCATCGCCACAATCGCCACCACAAGCAACACCGTAATCAAGGCAAACCCGGATTGCTGCTTGTTGCCCGACGTCAACGATCCACTCCAACAATCAGTCGCCTAATCATCCCCACCCCTTCATAGTCCAATCGAATTTCTACCAGACCTGGCTGTTTTTTCATGGGTGTTTCATCAATTTCAGCTTTTGGCCAGAAACGTTGCCATTGCCTATTTTGGTCTTGTTGACGCACCTCAAAATGATTGACCCCTTCTAATAACACCCATTTCTGGGGTTGTGTATCTGGAGCGCGATCCAAGACAGGCCAAACCAACCGATACAAAGTCTGTCCTTCTAATACATATCCCACTCGAACCAAGCCGCTTTCACCATAGGGAGAAGGGTATGTAGCGATACGAGTGAGCTCAACTTGGTTCTCACCTGCCAGATAGCTGGGTAACTTCGAGCCTAACGCATCCAGAACAGGTCGGGGCACCATTTGCGAGAAATCCTGCTCCATCCACCATATCGCGCGCTGTAATGCACTGAAGCGTTCATTTTTCAAATCTGACGTTGATTTGACCTGAGTGACTTCATGAATTGCCTGATAAGACAGTAATGCCAAAACGGCTGCAATTGCCATCGCAACCAGCAATTCAATCAGTGTAAAACCGGCTTGGCGC